>JAGBEV010000014.1 GCA_017936785.1 Lachnospiraceae bacterium
AGAATTTTGTAAGTTGTTTTTGGGAATTGTAAATTCTAAAAAATGAAATGTAATAAGAATGTAAAGTCAGAAAAAATTTAAGTGCAGCACATTAACTGCATAAAAAAAGCACTGAAACTCAGTATTTATCAAGGTTTTCAGCACTTTCGGGTTGGGCTATTCACTTATAATAGCAACAGCTTGTAGGGGAATCGAACCCCTGATTCCGCCGTGAGAGGGCGGCGTCTTAACCTCTTGACCAACAAGCCATATCAGACTTTCTCAAAACGTCCTTGCTTATATTACTAAATAATTAGAAATAATGCAAGGACTTTTTGAAAAAAATAGTTTAAAAATTTGTTTAACTTACAAAATCAAACAGACTGATCTGGTTGGATTCAGGAATATCTCCCAACAATTTCATTTCACCCATGAGATCCACTATGGTCTTGGATATCTTTGCTCTCTCCCGCAGATCATCTTTGGACAGGAACGGACCGTTCTTTGCAGCCTCCATCAGGGATTCTGCCGCCTTATCGCCCATGCCGTCAATACTGTTAAAGGAAGGCATGATCTTGCCGTCAATGATCTGGAACAGCCTGGAATGGGCACGGTACAGGTCAAGTGGCATAAATTCATAGCCTCTGGCATACATTTCCTGTACGATCTTAATATCCTTGAAGCTGTCCTGTTCCTTCTTACTCAATGTATCTTTCCGCGCCTTATAATCCGCAATAACCGCTTCCAGCTTTGCCCTGCCCTGACACATGAGCTCATAGGAAAATCCCGAAGCACGGATACTGAAATAAGCAGCATAATAAGCAAGAGGATAATTTACTTTAAAATAAGCCACCCGCCATGCCATCATAACATAAGCTGCTGCATGTGCTTTAGGGAACATGTATTTGATCTTTTTACAGGACCAGATATACCAATCAGGTACATCATTTGCGATCATAGCTTCTTCCATTTCCGGTTTCAGACCTTTTCCCTTACGCACACTTTCCATGATCTTAAATGCAAGACCTTCTTCCAGACCTTTATCGATCAGATAGATCATAATGTCATCACGGGTACAAATGGCAGTTGAAATGGTCGCCTTTCCTTCTTCAATTAAAGTCTGGGCATTTCCCAGCCATACATCCGTTCCGTGGGAAAGCCCGGAAATACGCACCAGATCCGTAAAAGACTGAGGCTTGGTATCCAAAAGCATCTGAATTACAAATTCCGTTCCAAATTCCGGAATACCCATAGAGCCTAAAGGACAGCCATCGATCTGCTCCGGCGTAATACCTAATGCTTCCGTACTTCGGAATAAGGACATGACATCCTTATCATCCAGAGGAATGGAAACCGGATCAACGCCTGTCAGATCCTGCAGCATACGGATCATGGTGGGATCATCGTGTCCGAGTATATCCAGCTTTAACAGGTTGTGGTCAATCTTGTGATAATCAAAATGAGTAGTAACGATATCCGTTGTCATATCATTTGCCGGGTGCTGGATCGGCGTAAAGGAATTGATCTCCTCTCCCACAGGAAGCACTACAATACCGCCTGGATGCTGACCTGTTGAACGCCTGATTCCCGTACATCCCGTAACGATCCGGTTGATCTCGCAGGTACGTTTGGGAATGCCCCGCTCTTCAAAATAATTCTTTACATAACCAAAAGCAGTTTTATCCGCCAGCGTTCCGATGGTTCCCGCCCGGTAAGTCTGACCTGCTCCGAAAATAACCTCAGTATATTTGTGCGCTTTACTCTGATATTCCCCTGAGAAATTCAAGTCAATATCCGGCTCCTTATCTCCCTTAAATCCCAGGAAGGTTTCAAAAGGAATATCAAATCCGTCTTTCTTTAACATTTCTCCGCAGTTTGGACATACCTTATCGGGCATATCGCAGCCCGCCTTGCCGGAATATGCTCTTACCTCAGGAGAATCGAAATCATAATAATGACATTTTGCACAATAATAATGAGGACTTAGGGAATTAACCTCTGTAATGCCCGCCATATTAGCCACAAAGGAAGAACCTACGGAACCTCTGGAACCCACCAGATAACCATCCTCCACAGATTTCCACACCAGTTTCTGGGCAATGATATACATAACAGCAAATCCGTTTTTGATAATAGCGTTCAATTCTTTTTCCAGACGCTTTTCTACCACTTCCGGCAATTTCTCACCATAAATTTCATGAGCCCTGTTATAACATATCTTTGTTAAAATCTCATCGGAGTTGGGAATAATGGGCGGACTCTTATCCGGTCTTACAGGATCAATGGATTCAATACAGTCCGCTATGAGATTGGTATTGGTAATAACAACCTCTCTTGCCTTATCGCTTCCCAAATATTCAAATTCCGCAAGCATTTCCTCTGTCGTCCGAAGATATAGCGGTGCCTGCTTATCCTCTTTAAAGCCTTTGCCTGCCATAATGATTCTGCGGTACACTTCATCCTCCGGGTCCAGGAAATGCACATCACAGGTTGCGCAGACAGGTTTGTGCAAAGCTTCTCCTATGGTCACGATCTTGCGGTTTAAATCCATGATATCCTCCATGGAATTGACGCTTTCCACCCTTTCGGATTCGATCATAAATTCATTGTTGCCCAATGGCTGAATTTCCAAATAGTCATAAAACCCTGCAATCTTATATAAATCTGCGTCGCTTTTACCGTCCAGCATAGCGCGGTACAATTCTCCCGCTTCACAGGCGCTGCCCACGATCAGACCTTCCCTGTATTTCTGCAAAAGGCTTTTGGGAATCTTCGGTCTTTTATTATAATACGTCAGATGGGAAGCTGATACCAGCTTATACAGATTGATTCTGCCGATTTCATTTTTAGCAAGAATGATCACATGATAATAAGGCAGTTTTTTCACTGTATTCACATTATCTTCGCCCATGGCATTGATATGGGCTAACTTCTTTACTCCCGCATTTTCCAGCATCGGCAGAAACTTTTCAAAGATCTCTGCCGTAGCTTCCGCATCATCTACCGCCCTATGGTGATTTTCCAGGGAAACTCCCAGGGTCTTTGCACAGGCATCCAAAGTATGCTTTGCCTGACCGGGCAGTAAAATCCGGGCAATTCCCACCGTATCCACTACCGTATCTTCCCGCTCCATGTTCAGCCGCTTACAGTTTTCCCTGATAAAGCTCATATCAAAGGAGGCGTTATGTGCCACCATGACACATCCTTTGGAAAATTCCATAAATTGAGGAAGAATCTCCTGGATTTCAGGCGCATCCATAACATCCTCATCCCGAATGCTTGTCAACTGCTGGATCTTATATGGAATAGGTTCCTTGGGATTGACAAAGGTGGAAAAACGGTCAGAAATCTTTCCATTCTGAATTTTTACCGCACCGATTTCAATAATTTTATTGTTAACGGGAGAAAATCCCGTAGTCTCTAAGTCAAATACCACATAATCCTGATTCAGATCAAGTTCTCCCGGATTGACCACGATCTCCTTTAGATCATCAACCAGATAGCCTTCCACACCGAGAATGATCTTAAAGAAATTCTGTCTGTCGGCTTCTATTCCCGATTCTTTGCATCGTGCCTTCTCCGCATCCCAAAGATCGCACCAGGTATGAAATACATCTGCAAGTGCCTGTACTACTCCATGATCTGTAATTGCAATGGCAGGATGTCCCCATTTATAAGCACGTTTTACAATATCCGTCACCTCAGAAACGCCATCCATATCGCTCATTTTCGTATGACAATGGAGCTCTACCCTTTTGGTAGCAGCATAGTCCATTCTGGAAACTGTAAAATCAGAAATCACTTTAATGGTGGTAACGGAACCGATAGTCAGTTCATGGTCAAACTTATCCATGGATGCCATACCTTTTATTTTCAGGAAGGTTCCTTTTTTTACATTTAAATTTGGCAAAAAATCTTCTAACTGTTCATCCTTGATAAATACCTTGATCATAATGGTATCTGTAAAATCCGTTACGGAAAACATAACAATGGTCTTTTCAATACGTGGAATAGGCTTTGTCTCCAAAGTCAGCAGTTTCCCCCGGATCACCACTTCTCCCATTTCTCCCACAAGCTGGTCTAAGGGAAGAGGTTCTTCCTCAATATCATAACTGCCCCAGATAATACTGGGATCATCGGATTTTTTAACACGGTATTCTTTTTTGCCGAAGCCGCCTTTCTTGCTGCCAAAGCCGCCAAAAGAACGGTCTGCACCGGGTTTTTCTTTTTTGCCCTCTGTCTTTTCCGCCTTCTCCGGTTTATTCTGTACGGCAGTTTCTGCCTTCTGCTGTGTTCCGGATGTTCCTTTTATCTCTCCTGCCGAACCGCTTTCTGTAGTTTCAAAGGGAAGTTCTCCGGCATTCTGTGCCCCGTTTTCTCCCAGAGTTTCTCCCTGGTTTCCAAATACTCTTGCTGTAATTTCCGCTACCTGACGCTGTAATTTTCCCTCTTCTTCTTTTTTAAGGGGATTTTCCCGCACTGAAGTGTATTCCATTACAATATGTACAAAGACACCACAGCGTTCACAAAATATTTTTTCCAAAAGTTCCGTAAACTCTGCAGCTTTTTCTTTAAAAGGAACCAGTTCCTCCACCTGAAGGGTCATTTTATCCCGGTCAAAGGAAACCTCTGCCTTTTTAAACATACTGTACATAACAGGGCTGTATTCCCTCAATTCCCTTAAGATACTGTCCTTATACCCATGATACAGATTTTCCGGCGTATACTGTTTGGACAAATTGAAATGCTCATAAATCTTTACTGTAATATTCGCCCGGTCAAAAAGCTGTTTTTTGATCTGCCCTTCCATATCAAAAACGTCTTTTTTGTCCACAATTCTGTCTGCAGAAATATAAACGCGCAGAAAATCCCTGCGTTTTGTAGTATAAATATGCTCCACGCAGACATCCTTAAAGGCATCCTTTAAATCATTCTTTAATTGTAATGTTGGAAACACTTCCAAAAACTGCTTTCCGTCCATATCACACTGCTCCAAAATCTATTGTCATTACAAAAGACTTATCAATCATTCCAATGTAAAAGTTCTTCCCTTAAAGTATTTAAAAGTTCACTTTCCGGCACTTTTCTGATGATCTCGCCTTTTTTGATCAAAAGACCTTCCCCGATGCCTCCTGCAATTCCGATATCCGCTTCCTTTGCTTCTCCCGGTCCGTTTACAACACAGCCCATAACCGCCACCTTTAAATTCAGGGGGATATCCGCAACCATTTCCTCCACCTGATTTGCCAGCCCGATCAGATCGATTCTGGTACGTCCGCAGGTAGGGCAGGATATCACCTCAATTCCCTGCTTATATAAGCCAAGGGAACGCAGAATCGTCTTGGCACTCTTAATTTCCTCCACCGGATCTCCCGACAGAGATACACGCATAGTATCACCGATACCTTCATGAAGCAATATGCCAAGACCTACGGAAGACTTAATGTTCCCTCCGTAAAGAGTTCCTGCTTCCGTAATACCGATGTGCAGGGGATAATCTGTTTTCTCGATCAGCAATTCATGTGCTCTGACACAAATAGGAATATTGGAGGATTTAATGCTGATGACCATATTGTCATAGCCGGCTTCCTCTATCATATGCACTTTATCCATAGCGCTTTCCACAATACCTTCCGGCGTTACTCCATGATATTTTTCCACCAATTCCTTTTCCAGGGAACCTCCGTTGACACCAACACGGATGGGAACATTTCTTTCCTTTGCAGCAGCTACTACCTCCTGTAATTTCTCCCTGCCGCCGATATTTCCCGGATTGATCCTGATCTTATCGGCTCCGTTTTCTATGGCTGCAATTGCCATTTTATAATCGAAATGAATATCTGCCACAAGAGGAATGGTTATTTCTTTTTTAATTTCCCTTAATGCCTTTGCCGCTTCCTCTGTAGGAACTGTAGAACGGATAATATCACAGCCTGCTGCTTCCAGCCTGTGAATCTGCTCTATGGTAGCCTTCACATCCTCTGTGCGGGTATTGGTCATGGACTGGATCAGAATAGGATTTCCGCCTCCTATGATCCGGTCTTTGATCTTAACTGTTTTGGTATGCTCTCTATGCATGAAATTTTCCTCACTTTAACCTTTGATTTTTATTGACAGGCATTTCTTTTGATATACGTTTCCAATTATAGCATGTTTTTTCATCCATTCCTATCATGAAAGTAATAAAACCTTAAATTCCTCTTCTGTTTTTTATATCGTTCCGTTTCCATGATCTATGCCGTATTTAACAGTGCTTTAATCCTCTTTTTCGCTTCATCCAGATCCTTACATTCACCCATGATTTCCAATATTTTTCTTGTCTGGTTTTCTTCCACAACCTGTTTTAACAATTCACATTCATTCATATCTTCTCTCATAACCCACACTCCTTTTTAGGATTATTATAGGCTTCCTCCTTTCCATCCGTCAAGCAGCGCCCCATCCTTTATTCAATATTTTGATATATAATTTATTTCAAAACGTTTCCTATTTTTAGTTTACTTTTCGCATTACAAGTTTTCTTCCATATTCATCACGTACAACTGTTTTTTCCGTTAAATTTTCGGCTTTTTCCAATACTCCGTCTGCTGTCGCTTTTTCATTTTTCAAAAGTCTCTGTCCTTCCTGTAAGAGATCATTTCTATGTTCCTCCAGCCCCTCCATAAATACACTTTCCTTTTCCGCCAAAACAGACCGGGGCATTTCTGCTGCCTCTATTTCCCTCCCCCGCAAAACAATACCTCCAAAAAGCACCCCCAAGACTATAAGCCCCAGAATTCTAATATAGCCATGAAGAGCCAGTCTTTTTAAATCTCCAATAAAATAATCATTTTTTAAACCCTTTCTTTTTTTCATTTCCATACTCTTTTTCCTTCCTCTTTCGCCATTTTTTATATATTCCTCATAACAGGCTTTTAAGTCTTCATACATTTGTCCGGCATCGGCATATCCTTCCCTTTCACAGATCCTTACTGCTTTCTGCATAACCTTCCTGCATGGAGAAGACAAGTGGGCAATATCTGCCTTTCCCCCGGTCATTCCCTCCTGTATTCTGTATCCTGTCAGCATTTCATATAAGATCACACCCAATCCATAGGTATCTCTATGGGGTAAGATTTTTCCTTCTTCTGAAGGCGGCAGATATTCCCTTGTTCCAAATATTTTCTGGTCTCTTTCCCCTTCAAAGATCACAGAACCGAAATCAATGAGATACACCTCTCCCTCGGATGTGACCATAATATTTTCCGGCTTTAAATCCCCATAGATCATAGCAGGAATCTGTTTATGAAATACGCTCAATACCTTTGCAATTTTTATGGCAATCTCCATTGCCCCTTTTTCTGTCCATATTTTTTGTTCCTTCATAAGACTGCGCAGGCTTTTCCCTTCCACATATTCCATGACTATTCCAATATACTCTGGAATTTCTACACCATCGATCAAATAAGGAATCCCTTTTCCTCCCAGTTTTCCCAAAACCCGGAGTTCCCGTTTTGCTTCCGGACTTCCTTTTTTATATAGCTTCATTGCCGCAATTCCTTTTGTATTGACATTTTCTACCAGCCATACCGTTCCCCGGCTGCCCTGCCCCAATATGCTTTTTCCGATATATCTTTCTCCAAAACAGACTGCTTCTTTGCTTTCTTCATCATGTTCTGTAATTCCACTTGATTTTTCTCTGGTCTGCATAATTTCCCCCTAATTAAATCATTATACTTTTTTCATGCCTTTTTCTCTCACTGCATAGATAAATTGCTGACAGATTATCCCTTTCTCCCTTTCTCATATTGTAATCCGCAATTTCCTTCAGTCTTTTCATAATATTCATCTCATCCTTCAACTTTAAAGGGTCCATACATTTTTTCCAGACTGCCAGGTCAGATCCTCTCCAAAAACCATCCGTACATAAAAGAATTCCTCTTTTTCCTATTCTGCCGGTCTTAAAATCAGGCTTCCATTCCCGGTTCAGCCCCAGACACCGGGACAATCCCTTTTCATTTCCATGATCTTTGGTAAACTGTCTGCACAAAAATAATCCCATGGGTTTATAGATAAAATATGCCCTGCTGTCTCCTATATGAAACAGATAGTATCTGCCTTTATATATCACACACATGATAGCAGTCGTCCCCATCATTTTTCCCTTTAAGCGCATCTGCTCAAACAGAGTCCTGTTTATCTGCCGGTACAGAGTAAATCCCCTGGATTTTATGGCTGCTCCCAGATTCCGGGTCTGGTTCTTACAGGCACTGATAAAAGGCACTAACTGCCTGTCATACCAGGCTTCCATTTCCCTGATACATAAATAAGAAGCCTCTGTGCCTTTTTCCATGCCTCCCATGCCGTCGCATACTGCCGCAAAAGTCAGTTCGCCTCCTGCAAAAAGGCTGCTGCGAAAAAGAATGGCATCTTCATTTTCAGCCCGTTTACCGGTTTCGTACACATAACCGAATGTCATATTCTATTGTCCTTTCTTTGGAAAATCCGTTCACCGGGTATATGGTGAAGGTGGTACGGAATGTACCAGATAAAAGATGGTCTTATTATAAGCAGGATGATTCGAAATTGCAAGATGGCAGATTTCACAAAATTTCATATTCAGGTTTGATGGGAAGAATCGTCAGAAAGGCAGCGCAGTTTATAAATATCACGGGAACACGCTGCCTTTCTGACGATCCTGCTGTTCTTTCCATTCATTTTATTGTTTTTTGCTAGCCACCGGTTACCAGTCTTACAATGTCGTTGTACATGACTACGACCATTAAAAGCATTAAGAGGGCAAAGCCTACAAAATGGAAGATTCCTTCTTTTTCAGGCGAAATCGGCTTGCGGCGGATGGCTTCTATGATCAGGAATAACAGTCTGCCGCCGTCCAGGGCAGGGAAAGGAATCAGATTCAGGACTCCTAAGTTGGCACTTAGCAGGATGGCAAAGTTTAACATATTGAGCCAGACATAATAGGCTCCGTCTTCTTTGGATTCCGTATAAATATCTCCCACTACGTCAGCCATTCCTACGGGACCGGATAGATCCTTTACTCCTGCTTTTCCATTAAGCAGCATACCAAGACTTTTTATTGTGGTATCTATCCAGTATTTTACTTCGTAGGCACTGTATTGGAGCACTCCTAAAGGACCAAATTTTGTATAGCCGGGCTGTGCGGCAATACCATAATAATATCTGCCTGTTCCGTCAGAGTTTTCTACATACTTTGGCTGTAAGGTAGTCTGATTGCGCTGACTGTCTCTTTCATAAATTATTTCCACAGCTTCGCCTTCATTTAACATGGCTTCAAAGGAAATTTCCCGGAACAGATGAATGCTGTGTCCGTTCAATTTGATGATCTTATCGCCTGCCATAAGACCTGCCTCTTCGGCTGCACTGCCTTCACCTACCTGACCGATCACAGGTACATCTGTTCCAATGCTTCCTACGATGATGGCTGAAAAGATAAATGCCAGAATAAAATTGAAAACAGGACCTGCAACCACCGTAGCTATTCTTGCCCAGACGGGAGCATCAGGAAATGCCCCTGACTTCTTTAATGTGCCAAGATCTTCCCTGATGTCAGTATCTTTTTCCTTCCCATCATCTGTCTCTTCCTTCTGATCATTTTCCGTGTTCAGACCGTCTTCACCCTCAAACATGCAGGCTCCGCCAATGGGCAGAAGTTTCAGGGCATACCGGGTGTCGCCCTTGTTAAAATGCACAAGGGTCGGTCCCATTCCGATAGAAAACTCCACCACATGAATGCCGTTTGCTTTTGCCACGATAAAATGTCCGAACTCATGTGCCACAACTACGATACAAAATATTAAAATAAATAATATGATTCCCAAATTAACAACACCTGCTCTCGATTAATTCATAACACCAGGCTTCCGTTTCCAAAATCTGCTCCAGATCCGGATTTTCTATTACCTTGTGCTCATTCATGGCATCTCCGATGATCTGTGCAATATCCAAAAACCGGATTTTTTCCTGTAAAAACAGACTGACCGCCTTTTCATTTGCCGCATTAAACACTGTAGGCATACTGCCGCCAGCCTTAAAAGCATCATATGCCAGCTTTAAGCCTGTAAAAGTCTCTAAGTCCGGCTCTTCAAATGTAATCTTCCCAAGCTGAAAGAAATCTATACCATTTGTATCCATAGGCAGTCTGTCAGGATAGAACAACGCGTATTGAATGGGCAGCTTCATGTCAGGAAGTCCCAATTGCGCCATAACAGCGCCATCTACATACTCTACCATAGAGTGTATGATGCTTTGGGGATGTACTACAACCTGAATTTGATCATAATTCACATCAAACAGCCAGCCTGCTTCCATAACCTCCAGCCCTTTATTGACCATAGTGGCAGAATCGATGGTAATCTTTCTTCCCATGGACCAATTAGGATGTTTTAAAGCTTCTTTTACTGTTTTTCCTGCCAGTTCTTCCCTTGTCATGCCTCTGAACGGTCCTCCTGAAGCTGTGAGCAAAATCTTTTTCAGCCGTTTCTTTGGCTCTCCGTTCAGGGACTGGAAAATGGCGCTGTGTTCACTGTCCACAGGAAGTATGGAAACGCCCATTTCTTTTGCCAGGGGCATAATAATATGTCCTGCCGTTACGAGAGTTTCCTTATTTGCAAGGGCAATATCCTTTCCCGCCTTAATGGCTTCAATAGTAGGTCTGATACCGATCATTCCCACAACCGCAGTCAAAACCACATCCGCTTCCGGCAGTACTGCTATCTGTAAAAGTCCATCCATTCCCACTAATACGGTAACTGCCAGATCAGCTACCCTTTCCTTTAAATCCCTTGCCGCCTTTTCCTCAAACATTACCGCAAAGAGGGGGCGGTATTTGCGTATCTGCTCCTCCATTTTATGAACATTGCTGCCTGCTGCAAGGGCAAGAACCCGGAGTCTGTCCGGATATGCATCTGCAATTTCCAAAGTCTGGGTTCCAATAGATCCGGTAGACCCAAGTAAAACAAGATTTTTCATAATTTATATTGCTTCCTTATCTTTGATTTTTCTTTTAACCTTTTCTTCACTTCAACAAAAGTACTGCAAGATAATAGATCATGGGAGCAGTAAAGATCACACTGTCAAACCGGTCCATAATGCCTCCATGACCGGGAATCAGTCTGCCGTAATCCTTAATGCCAAAATTCCTTTTGATAGCAGATGCCGCCAGATCTCCCACCTGGCTGATCATTGCCCCGATAGCGGAAATAACCGGAAATACCCAGAGCAGATTGCCCTGACTGACACCTATACGCTTTAATATGAAAGCATAGACCAGCCCCACCAAAGCAGCGCCGGCAATGCCTCCGATTCCGCCCTCAATGGACTTTTTGGGACTTAAAACCGGTGCCAGTTTATGCTTTCCGATTGCCATTCCCACAAGATAAGCGCAGGTATCACAGATCCAGGAGCTGATAAAGATCAGCCATACAATATAAATTCCGTTTTCCAGATTTCTTGTTAAATACAGATAGGCAAGCATAATAGGCGCATAAATAAAGGAAAATATTGCCGCCATAATCTGATTTGCCTCATATTTGGGAAATGTAAACACATAAACAAATAAAATTGCCACAATCGTCAATGTAATGGTTAACATAATGTATGTCTCTGTGTTTGCAAAATAAATAACTCCATAATATCCCAGCACACCCAATGCACCGAATATTTCCAAAAGACAGACCTTCTGGCTTGCACCTCTGACCTTTGTAGCCTTTGTCATTTCAAAAAATGCCTTTAATGCCACAAAAAGAGTAAACAAAAACAATACCGGACCACCCAGGAGCAAAACAGAAGCAATAAGGATTACCAGAACAATACTGCTTAATAATCTCGTTCTAAACATCTTACTCCTCCTTTATAAGACCAAACCTGCGGTCCCTCTGATTGTATGCTTCAATAGCTTTTAATAATTCTTCTTTGGTAAATGCCGGCCATGGCGTATCCGTAAAATAAAATTCCGTATAAGCAAGCTGCCATAACAGGAAATTGGATATTCGCTCTTCTCCGCTGGTCCTGATCATCAGATCCGGCTCCGGAATGCCCTTTGTATCCAGATAATCTGCAAAAACAGCTTCGTTCATCTGTTTTGGCAAAAGCTTTCCTTCCCTGGTATCCTCCATGATCCTCTTAACCGCACGGATAATCTCATCTCTGCTGCCATAGTTCAATGCGATCTGAAAATGCAGACCGTCATTATTTACCGTAGCCTTTTCCAATTCATCTATTCTGTTCCTGATATCCTGATCCAGACCCGTCTTATCTCCGATGACCCTGACACACATCCGGTTCTTTTCCGCAGTCTTCAAACATGTCTTCATATAATTGCGCAAAAGCTTCATCAAAGCGTCTACTTCATCCTTGGGACGATTCCAGTTTTCTGTGGAAAAAGCATAAACAGTCAGATACTCAATTCCCATTTTATAAGCCTCTTCACAGATTATTTCCACATTTTTACTTCCCTGGGCATGACCATAATTGCGGGGCATTCCCTTACTCTTTGCCCATCTCCCGTTTCCGTCCAGAATAATAGCTACATGTTTCGGTATGTTCATCTAATCCACCTCTCTAATCCTGCTTCCCCGGCTCATTGTTCGCACAAAAAGGGAACAGCAAAATTTGCCTGCCCCCTTATTTTGGTCTGTCTCACTAAACAGTTAAAATTTCTTTGGACTTTTCATCAACCATCTTGTCGATTTCTTTGATATATTTATCGGTCAGCTTCTGCAATTCATCGGAAAGCTGTTTTACTTCATCTTCGGAAATCTCACCTTTACCCAGCTTTTTAAATGCGTCATTTCCGTCACGGCGGGCATTTCTCACAACTACCTTATTGTCTTCGCCCTTTTTCTTGATATCCTTAACCAGTTCCTTACGTCTTTCTTCTGTCAGTTCAGGGAATACCAGGCGAATCACTGTTCCGTCATTGGTAGGTGTAATTCCCACATCGGACATGAGGATCGCTTTTTCAATTTCCTTGATCAGACTCTTTTCCCATGGAGCGATCTGAATCATTCGCGGCTCCGGAACGCTGATATTACCTACACTCTGTAAGGGAGTAGGAGTTCCGTAATAATCTACTTTGATTTTATCCAATACATGAGGATTGGCACGTCCTGCTCTCACAGACGCAAAATCAGAAGCCAGAAAGTCAACTGCTTTCTGCATTTTTTCTTCATATACCTTTAATCTTTCATCCATTTGGATTGTCCTCCTATTTATATGGTTTTCATGTATTTGCCCTGGGGCTTTATACCGTCACCTTGGTTCCGTTAAATCTGCCGGAAACGGTATTGACAATACTGTTTTCTTCATTTAATCCAAACACCCACATAGGCATTTTATTATCTCTTGCCAGAATTGATGCTGTCATATCCACAACCTGAAGATTTTTTTCTATGACTTCATCTATGGAAACCTGGTCATATTTCTTAGCTGCCGGATTGGTTCTGGGGTCATCATCATAGACACCATCTACTGCTTTTGCCAACAGAATGACCTCCGCCTCAACTTCTACAGCCCTTAAGACTACGCCTGTATCCGTGGAGAAATAAGGATGCCCCGTTCCTCCTGCAAAGAAGACGACCATGCCCTTACTAAAATACTTATTTGCCCTGTCCTTGGAAAACAGCTTCGTAAAAGAACCGCATTCAAAAGGGGTTAAAATGCTGGTATTCATACCTACGGAACGGAAAATTTCAGACACATAAATACAGTTCATCACTGTTGCCAGCATGCCGATCTGATCCGCTTTTGTACGGTCGATGTGCTCACTGGTGCGCCCTCTCCAGAAATTGCCTCCGCCGATGACGATACCCACTTCCTTACCTTCATCTACCAGTTGCTTTACCTGTAAGGCAACGCCTCTGACAGTTTCTTCATCAAAACCTGTCTTTTTTTCTCCCGCCAAAGCTTCACCGCTTAACTTTAACATGATTCTTTTCATCGTTGATTCCCCCGGCATTATTTATTTAAATCCTGAAAGAAAGAAGCAGGATTTACATCCGCATAACACTGGGAGCACATACCCTCGATCACAGCGCCGTTATTGATCTGTACGGATTTGGATTTGATATTTCCCATAACGATAGCTGATGTATCCAGTATAACAGGTCCCTGAACATCAATATCACCTTTTACTGCACCGGCGATCACTGCACTGGTAGCATAGATATTGCCAATGATAACAGAGCTTTGTCCTACTTTTACACTGGAAGTTGCATGTATATCTCCTGTGATCTTGGCAGAATCCGCAAATACCTCTGCTGCATTTGAATTTCCTTCCACCTCACCGGAAATATTTAATTTTCCAAGAATATCGATATTTCCCTTAATGGTTCCCAAAACCTCCATGGAACCCTGGCTGCTGACATCACCGTTCACTTTCATTCCCTGTGTGATCACTGCTGTTTCATCCAATACTTCACCTGTCATTACTGTTTCATTCTGTTTTGTCATGATTTTGCCTACCTCTTTTTCTAATTCTGTTTCTTCGTCCGCATGTTCTATTTCTTCACAGACCTCTTTGACCAGAGCATCCGCCATTGCCATTTCCTCCGTTGCTGCAACTGAATCCGCTTCCTGCCCACTGTTGTCCGGTACAGCCTCTTCCGGCTTTTCTTCCCTTTGACCAATCTCTTCTGCTGCAGATTCTTCAACGGTCATTTTCTCTGCAGAAGGGGCTTCTGCTATAGTTTCCTCTATTGAAACTTCTGCTGCATCCCTTTCTTCTTTTACCTCTGCGTCCTGTAACAGCTTTTCGGCAAATAAATCCGCATTTTCATCCAGACGGTCTACTGCCGCACGGAAGATATCTTCATTGACAACTACCGTTTCCTCTTTCTTTTCTTCCGGCACTGCCACTTCCTCTGCCGCTGTGTCCCTTTCCTTTTCTCCCGTTTCTCCCGGATTTTCCAATTCTTCATCCACTTCTGGAATCAGTTCACTGACTGCCATGGATAAATCCTCTTTTAAGTCCTGAAAAAAGCCCATTGTATTTCCTCCATTTCTCTTAATGCTTAATATGCAGAATAATCGGAGTTTCCTCCGTAATCGGTTTTATTTCCAACTGCTCTTCAGTGGATAATTTCTCCAATATCATCCTAAGTGCCTCAACTGTAACGCTTTTATCCTTACCGTCATGGAGCAGAACAATAGAAGTCTGAAACCGGTCCACTCCCGTCAGCACATTCTCTGCAATTTCTTCTGCCGTCAGATCATGTCCGTCCGCATCTCCCCCGGATATATTCCAGTCATAACAGGAAATGCCCTGTGCATTTAATTCATTGACAACATTGGACATATCAATGTGACTGACCGTATTGCTGCTTCCTCCCGGCAGTCTGCAAATATCCGGTCTGACTCCCGTAACATCATACAGATAATCGGACAACAGATAAAAATCTTCAAAAAAAGCTTCCTCTGAGGCATAAATCTCCCCATATTTGTGGCTGTATGAATGGATACCAATGCTGTGTCCTTCAGATACGATCCGCTGATAAAGCTGTTTTCCCTCTTCGCTGGTGTCACCTACCACAAAAAAGGTTGCCTTTACCTGATATTCTGCCAAAAGATCCAGAATTGCTGCCGTATTGGCACTGGGACCATCATCAAAAGTTAAATATACTCTCTTGATTCCATCCTGAGTCATAACATCCTGGCCGCTGTTCTCACTTTCCAAAACAGTGTCATCCTCTTTGGCATCTTCCCGGGTCTGTAATGCAATACTCTCTTTCAGGCTGTCCAGTTCCGCCTCCAATTCATCCAGCCGGTCCTGCATCTGTGCCTGTTCCGCTTTTGCAGCTTCCAGCCTGTTGACGGTAATAGCAAGCCTGATTCCCAGAAAAATACTCACTGCCGTAGGTATAAGGATGGTTGCAAGCACTACAGTTACAATTATCTTTTTCAATCGTTCCACCCTTTTGCGGCGGCTCTTTTGTAACTGTTCAGCTTCATTTTGCGCCATTTATGTTTCTCCATTTCCATACACACTACTTTGCATTATACCATAAAGCCACGAACCAGGTGAACATTTATGTTCATTTGGCATCTGCCCACAATCGCAGACGCCCTGCGTCTACTATACCATAAATGAAGAATGAAAAAAAGAGAAAATTAGGCACAGACTAATCTGTGCCTAAAAATTTTAACATATAAGCCCAATATTGTATTTGTTTTTAATGACAAATCCTAAATTTGGAAAATATTCATTTTATTTTCCATATCCTCTGCTATTTTCCGAAGTTCTTCAGATTTTTCAGAAATACCTGTAACAATAGCCGAAACTTCTGTAACAGCCGCCGAGGTTTCTTCCGTACTTGCTGCATTTTCTTCCGCTATGGCTGTCAGACTCTGCACCACATCAATAACTTTACTTCTCGCCTCATCCATCTGATTTGTTTTTTCAGATATATAATGCATTGCATCAATGGAACCGTCAACTTCTGTCTGTATTTCTCCAAATGCCTGGTCTGTCTTTTCCACATGCTCGCTTTGCTCTTTCATGCTGACTTTAACATCAGCCATAATTTCTACGGCTTTTTCAGAATCCTGCAGAAGCACATTTATAATATCACCGATCTGCTGAGCCGATTCATTGGACTGCTCCGCCAGTTTCTGGATCTGGGATGCAACAACCGCAAATCCTCTTCCCTGTTCTCCTGCCCTTGCTGCTTCAATGGAAGCATTCAGTGAAAGCAGATTGGTTTCTTCGGCAATCTCCGTGATCATACTTGCCGCTTCACTGATCTTCTGTGCAGACTCATTGGTAGTATCTGTCTGTTTGGCAATGACATCAATGTATTTCTCTGTCTTCTTGTTGACCTGATCCAGTTCATTTAATATCTCTTTTGCATGATTGCTGGAAGCCTTCATCTTGGATGCGTAATCAACCAGACGTTCCACGATCTGATTGGTCTCCTCCACCATATTGCCCATAGCCACTACATTTTCCGTAGCAGACTGGGTTTCCTCTGCCTGAGAGGTTGCTCCCTGGGCAATTTCATTTACTGCATTTTCCACCTGATCCATGGTCGTAGAGGTTTCTGAAGCGCTGCTGCTCAGATTATCCGCAGCATCCATCAGCATTTCACTCTGGTTCTTGATTCCCTGAACCACTTCAACCAGTTCCCCTCTTAAAAGGGAAAGCGCACGGCTCATACTGCCGATCTCATCTTTTCTGCGGCTGAGCTTAGCCTGAATTTCATCTTCTCTGAAATCCATATCGGAAATCTTGATCGTAAGATCTGTCATTCTCTGAATCGGTTTTACGATCATGGCAGCCAGAATAAATCCGGCGATCATAAAAATAGCACAGGAAACTACGATTCCCACGATTCCCAGCATATTAACTCTGGAAATCGGTGCAAAGATTTCATTCTGATCCGCAGTTACTATAAGAATAAATTCTGAATATGTACTAACGTAAATGGAAGCATATTTTGTTTCTCCGTCGAACAAATAGGAAATTACTCCGTTTTCCACTTCTTTTCCTGCCTGTAGATCCTCACAAGCCTGTTTGACTACAGCATTTTCCACGGATTTGCCAATCTTGCTGCCATTGGGGTGATACACCATGGAACCGTTCTTTGCCACAACATATACATAACTGGATTCCATGCCTTCAAGCCCTTCACCATCCAGCTTTAAAGAAAGATTATCGGTCTTCAAAACCGATGCAGCATTTCCGTCCGCCCGTTTGATCTCATTATCCAGCGTGGTTCCGTAAGCTTCTGCCAGATCTCCCAGATAATGTTCACAGATCGTGCCCATCTCCTTTTTTACATTAGGAGAATATGTTAAGATCATGATCAGTCCCGTTAAAATAACTGCAATATCCACAAGGATACATATTTTCACTTTAACTGAATGTATGGAATTGTTCTTTTTCATTTTTACAAGTCCCCCTTATTGATTTACTTCCCCAAACGTTATTTCATTATATCATCTTCTGACAATATTTTCAACATGTGCACGTGAACGTTTTTATTCTTCTTCTGACGGTTTCCATGCCTTTCCAAACTGTACATCCTTAAAAAGTGCAGCCAATCCGGTAATCTGTTTTAATCTGAGTATTTCATCCTTATCCATGCCCAGATGCTTGGAAATCCACGCATCGGAGCGTCCCAGTTCATGAAGTTCCTTTACGATGTTGCTCATCAGTTCCACATCATGGCTTCCTCTGGCACGATTGTGGCGGATCGTGCTTGCCATCCTCTGATCCATAGGCTTATCGATTACGGAAACCGGAAGCCGTCCGCCCTCTCTTTCATAGATATCCGAATGCTCCAGCATGATCCGGTAACGGTGAAAGCCGTCCACGATCACATAAATATCTTCTTCCTTTGCATAATAGCAGACAATGGGCATCGTATAGCCGTCTGCTTTAATGCTTTCATACAAAAGTTTCATTTCAGGCGGTGCAACTGCATTGGGATTATAGGTATTTGCTTTGATCTTTTCTATGGGAACTGCAATTACATCATATACCGGGCTTTTAAATTCCATAATTTATCTCCTCAATGCTCTTGTATTTTCGTCGTATTCTGTCGACCCGCTCCTGCTGCTCCCTGGTAAGTCCAAATCCCATAAACCGGCAGGTATGGTCATTTTTTAATATGCAGTAACACATTCTTTTCCAGCTGGGAATATCCTTTGAAGATTTAATATCATCCGTATCATCAGGAATTTTCTCTGTAAATATGATCCTGGATTTTTTGTTGAGCGTATAATTGGAAACCCCGTTTCTCTTAATATGATAACCGTGGTCCAGCAGCTCCTGAATCGTCTCCTCATCCAGCCCGCCTCCTGTTTTATGCCAGAACCGCATGGATGTATTAAACTTTTTGATATAATTGTTGCGCAGCCTTACAGGCAGTGTATCCAGCAAAAATCTGGTATAAGATTCCCATGTATGTCCTTTTGGCAAAGTCACATTGCGGTATCCCATTGCCTTTGTCTTTCCATAAATACATGCAAAATTGGCGCCTCTGACCCTTCCCACAAGCTTTGTCCATATTTCGGGATCGATGACCCTGTACAGATTCAGGGAATCCTTGGAGTAATCATTAAAAGGGGATGCCACCCGCATCTGTGTCACCTTTAATCCTGCCATATAATACAGATCATACAGCCGGTTGTAGTCATAACCGAACAGATAATTAGCATGCCATACATCATTTAAGGACCAGTCGTACATAGGGGACGCACACCAGACATCCTTAAACTGCCTGCCGATCCAGCATTCTCCTTCATAGCCGTATTTTTTATTCAAAAATCCGCTGTATCTCTGCAGAGATTCCTCTGCGCGCATTCCCAGCAGACAGACCGTTTTCCTGTTTTGATGGGAAATCCGGTACCACCGTCCGAACTGCTTTGCCAGATCCTCCTGGTGCATGCGGTATCTGTAGGTGGTAATGGGATTGTTGCTGCGGTTGATCACATAAGGTTTCCGGGGCATGGGACGTACCCAGCATTCTTCTTTGGTGTCATCCCATGGATACCAGTACATTTCATAGCTGCTCAAAGCCGTTCTGGTTGCCATGGGCAGGCATACCCAGTACGGTTCCACTTCGTCCTTTATCCTTTCAAAGGTTCTTTCTATATACTCCGTTGTCACCGTATACTGCGCTTCAAAATCCTGATGAAAAACACCGATCTTTCTGTCCGGAAAATACTTTCTTTGAAAATCCAGCACAAGATTCAGTAAAAGCCCACTGTCCTTTCCCCCTGAAAAAGAAACATAAATATTGTCAAACTCCTCAAAAAGGAATCTCAACCGCTCCTGCAGAGTCTCATATACATCCTGTTCCAGATATTCACGAACCATCAGACTCTCCTCCATATGTATGTATTTCCATTTTTTTCCAATAACCCTTTGTTACAAACTTAACACATTGTGAGGGTAAATTCAACAAAGTTCGACAAAACGCAAAGAAGCCGACGAACTATTCGTCAGCCTCATTTTTCATTCTGTTTTTATAAACCTCTGTCTGCTGTTTCAAGCCTTTTCACGCTCTACTGCCCGGGCAATCCGTTCCAGTCCCTGCTTTAACAGCATACGGGAACATCCGAAATTAAAACGCACAAATTTTCGGCTCCTGTCACCATATGCGTCTCCCATACTCAGGCGCACACCTGCTTTTATAAAAAATTTCTCCAATTCTTCTCCCCTTATACCAAGCTCTCCGCAGTCCAGCCAGAGCAGAAATGTTGCCTCAGGAGTCATGGCATGGATTTGGGGAATTTCCCTTTTTATATAATCCAGGGCAAAATCCCGGTTCCTTTGTAAATAGGAAACAAGCCGGTCTGCATATTCATCTCCTTCTGTATAAGCAGCTTTCATTGCTGTAAGACCAAAGACATTGGTATTGAGACACCGTTTTTCCTTTTCTTCCATAAACTGCCTGCGCAGTTCTTCATCAGCAATCATAACTGCAGATGCCCCAAGTCCCGCCACACTGAATGTTTTACTGGGGGAAGTACAGGTAAGAGTCCTGGCACGGATTTTTGGTGAAAGAGACGCCAGGGGCACATGGGTATTGCCCTCATAAACAATATCTCCGTGTATCTCATCCGAAACCATGATCACATGATTTTCCAGACAGATTTCCGCAAAACGCTCCAATTCCTCTTTGGTAAAGCATCTTCCTGTAGGATTTTGGGGATTACAAAACATCCAAAGCTTTGCTTCCTTTGCCTTATGGGCAAAATCCTCAAAATCGGGAACATAACGTCCATTCACTAATTTTAAGGGGTTTTCCAACACTTTTCGTCCGTTATTTTTAACTGTTTCAAAAAAGGGCGTATAATTAGGGGTCTGGATCAATACACCGTCACCCTGCCGGGTATAAGCGCAAACAGCCGTTGCCAGGGCAGCGTCAACGCCTCCGGTAAATGTAACCCATTCCGGCTGTACTTCAAATCCATGTCTGCGCTTCTGCCAGTCCGCAGCCGCCTGTTCACAGCCCTCAGGAGGCAGGGCGTAGCCATAAATATTATGTCTGACACATTCCTCCAAAGCCTTTTGTACAGCAGAAGGAGCCGGAAAATCCGTATCTGCCACCCAGAAGGGGAGCAGTTCCTTTTCTCCCTTTCCAATAAAGCGCTGATCCCATTTGGCACTGTTCTTTCCCCGACGGTCAATTATTTTATCAAAATCATACATGCAAATTCTCCATCATCTTTCCAATTTTACCTGCTATTGGCAGCCTTCATTCTCTTATCTAAAAGCCTTTAAAGAATAACTCCCAGTATCAGATACAATATACATGCACCTGCCCCAAAGCAAAGGGAATAGGGAAGCTGGGTCTTAACATGGGATACCACATCACAGCCTGCGGCGGAACAGGACATAATGGTCGTATCGGAAATAGGCGAAGTATGGTCGCCGAAAACTGCACCTCCCGCTATGGCTCCTACGATCATGGGAATATGCACATTCAGAGAAAGTGCCATAGGCAACAGTATGGGCATCATAATAGCAATGGTCCCTGCACTGGTTCCTGTGGAAAATGAAAGAAGGCATGTAAACAGGAATGCTACCGCTGTAAACACAGCCGGGCTGATAAAAGAAATCAGCACAGCTGAAAGATACTCTGCAGTTCCCAGTTCTCCCAAGAGACTGCTCATCCCATAAGCCAGCACCATAATAAAAACAATGCCGAACATATTCCCACAGCCTTGAAACAGACGATTCAGGCTTTCCTTCACCTTGGTCTTACGGTTGATGGCAGGATCAAGTATCAGATACAGACACCCTGCCCCAATGCCAAAGATCAGACCGGTTTCTGCATCTCCGTTCATCAGGTTTCCCCCACCGCTGTAAGCAATATATGCCACTGTCACGCCGATCATAAGAAGTAAGGAACCGATCAGATAACGCGCCTTTCCCTGCCCGTTGTCTTCCTCATTTTTTTCTTCTTCCTTTGAATGCTGCTCTTTACATTTTTCCACATATAAGGCTTCTGCCCTTTTCATGGGACCAAAATCAAATCTGAGCAGAATAAATGCGGCCACTCCCAGCACTGCAAATATACAATAAAAATTAAAAAATATCCCCCTGACCATCTGCTGGGTGGGGTTATCGATTCCCTGAGCTTCAATAAAGCTGGCAATATAGGGACCATATGCGGCAATGGGTATCAGTACGGACAAAGGTGTTGCAGTAGAATGCACGATCCATGCTGTTTTTTCCGGAGAAATACGGAATGCCCTGGTCAAAGGTCTTGATACCGCTCCTGTGATCATGACGCTGAGGGTTCCGTCAATGAAGACCAGTACACCGATCAGCCATGTAAATAATTCCGCTCCCATCCGGGATTTGATCAGTCTGCGCTTTTCGATCATCAGGGCTGTAAAGCCTTTCAGTCCTCCTGCAGCTTCGATCATATAGAACATGCCTCCAAGGAATGTCAATATGATAATGATCGATGTGCTTGAGGATGAAGCAAAAACATCCACCACCATCTGTTTTGTCCCTGTAAGCATTCCCATAAGGCTGTAGTCTGCCAGTATCAGATTTCCCAACAAAAGAGATGCAAGCAATGCCAAAAAGACATTTTTAGTCGTCAATGCCAGAACAATGGCAAGAACTGAGGGCAATATGCTCAAAAAGCCATAATTCACGTTCTTTTCCTCCTTTTATCCTATCTGTACCTTTTCATTTATATCTTTCTGCTCCATTCAGCAAGTCTTCTTCTACTTATAGTATCAAAAACTTCATAAAATATAAATAGAAATTTCCGAAACGCCTGCGTTCATTGCTTCCTGCAATATACAGGAAAGAGCCGGCTGCAAATAATTTTGCACCGGCTCTTTCCACATATTTCCCACGCTTATAATAAGCGCCTAAATTCATTTAGTTTCCAGCCATCTGAGCTGCAACTTCTGCTGCGAAGTCTTCATTTTTCTTCTCAAGACCTTCACCTGTTTCAAAACGGATAAACTCTGTTACCTTTAAGTCTGTTCCGTTTGCTTTTCCAACTGCTTCCAGATATTTAGCAACAGTTTCTTTGTTCTCAGCCTTTACATATTCCTGCTCTAATAAGCAAACTTCTTTTAATTCTTTGTTTAAACGTCCGATGATCATCTTTTCGATGATTGCTTCAGGTTTATTTGCATTCTTAGGATCAGCTTGAGCCTGAGCCATTAAGATTTCTTTCTCATGAGCTTTGTATTCCTCAGATACATCATCTGTAGAAACATACTTGGGATACATAGCTGCAACCTGCATAGCTACATTAGATAAAGCCTCTTTGATCTCATCATTTACAACGCCTGTTTCAGCTTTAACAATAACGCCGATTCTTCCGCCGCCGTGAAGATATGTTACAACACAGCCGTTTTCGGCAGTAACCTTTGCAAATCTTCTGATGTTTAAGTTTTCACCGATGGTAGCAACTTTTTCTACTAAAGCTTCTTTTACTGTCTTGCTGTTATCTTCGATCCATGCTTCTTCCATGAATGCGTCGATATCTGCCGCATCGGAAGCAAGTGCCTGTTTTGCTACAGCTTCTACATAAGTCTGGAATACTTCATTCTTAGCAACAAAGTCTGTTTCAGAGTTTACTTCAACAACTGCTGCTGTAGTGTCGCCTTCTACAGCTACGCGGCAGATACCTTCTGCTGCGATTCTGCTGGCTTTCTTCTCAGCTTTTGCTGCACCGCTTTTTCTTAATATTTCTACTGCTGCATCCATATCACCATCAGTTTCTGTAAGAGCTTTCTTACAGTCCATCATGCCTGCACCAGTCATTTCTCTTAATTCTTTTACCATGGAAGCACTAATTGCCATGTTTTATTTCCTCCATTCATCTTTCATTTTCAAGTATTATCAGTCTGTCATCTGATTATGCTTCTTCTGTTACTTCTTCCTCTGCTGCTTCAGCGATTTCTTCTGCTTCGCCCTGGTTAGCTTCGATAACAGCATCAGCCATCTTGGAAACGATCAGTTTAACTGCACGGATCGCATCATCATTACCGGGAATTACAAAATCAAGCTCTTCAGGATCGCAGTTTGTATCTGCCATACCGATCAATGTGATTCAAAGTGCGTGAGCTTCCTGTACACAGATTTTTTCTTTCTTAGGGTCTACTACGAAAATAGCATCGGGAATCTGTTTCATTTCTTTGATTCCGCCTAAGTTTTTCTCTAATTTTTCCCACTCTTTTTTCAGTGCAATAACTTCTTTTTTAGGTAAAACATCAAATGTTCCGTCTTCAGACATTGTTTCGATCGCTTTTAATCTGTCAATACGGCTCTGAATGGTCTTGAAGTTTGTCAGCATTCCGCCTAACCATCTTTCATTTACATAGAACATACCGCAGCGCTCTGCCTCTGTTTTAACAGCGTCCTGAGCCTGTTTCTTTGTTCCTACGAAAAGAACTGTTCCGCCTGCGGAAACGATCTGGGAAACTGCCTGATAAGCCTCATCTACTTTACCTACAGATGTCTGTAAGTCGATAATGTGGATGCCGTTTCTCTCTGTGTAGATGTAAGGAGCCATCTTAGGGTTCCATCTTCTTGTCTGATGTCCGAAATGAACACCTGCTTCTAATAACTGTTTCATTGAAATAACGCTCATGTTTCTTACCTCCGTTTGGTTTTTTCTTCCGCACACATCAACTCTTCTGCCACCTCCGCGTTCAAGAAGCACCGGCAGTCAATCCGTGTACGTGTTTGATTATTTGATCATTGCGCCATTTTAGCTTTTCTGCTCCAATAAACCGCAACGCAAAAATTTTACCATAAAGAAAGAGCAAGTTCAAGGGTTTTCTCCTAAAAACATGCTCTTTTTTCCATATTTTATCCCTGTTACGGCTAATTACCTCTTCGTGTTAAGGCAATTGCGATTTCTTCCTCAGAAGCTCCCGGCAGAATCTCATGGCTTCCTGCGGCGATCTTTTTATCATATCCGTTTTGGCACAGGAAAGCATCATAGGCTGCCGCATCCCGGATCAGACCTGCTTCCTTTAACTTATTGGACACGGTTCTGGAACCATCCCCGCTGTTTATGGTAATGATAATGCTCTTTTCCTCATTTTGGGGAATATCATTTTTTTCTTCATCCGGTTCTTCCGTCTCTTCTTCCATTGCTCCGGTTTCATTTACCGAAACTGCAGGCACCGCCGCTTCCGGTTCCTTTTCCTCAGCTTCTGTTTCCCCGGCTTCTGCTTCTCCCGGTTCTGCCTCCTGAGTTTCATCCCCTAAATCCTCTGACAAAACGCCGCTGTCATCGGTCATTCCCATTTCCAGCGCTCTTTGACGGATTTCATCATCTGTCATGGTTTCTTTTCTGCCGGAAAGTGCAATCCCCATCAAAAGGGCAGTTACTGCGATTCCGATCCCCAGACCTCTCATATAGTATTTCAGTTTCACGATCACATCACCTCAAACAAATCAATGACCAGATTGACTTCTCCTACGCCTAAGCCCAGTTCCTTTGCAATTGCCACATTTGATTTGCCCTGTTTATGCATTTCCAGTATTTTTTCATTATTGTTGATTCCTTCATCCAGCAGTTCATCAACTACCGGCAAAACCGCAGATTCCCTGTTTGTTTCCCATCCTTCAGCCGGTTCTGCTTTTTCAAAAGGAGCAGAAGCCAGATTTGCATCTTCCTGGATCAGCTTTGCTGCATTTTCCAATTCACTTTTTGCCTCTTTTGCAATGGCGCTGGTCCGGTCCACTTCTTTGGCAGTTTCTCTTAGATTTTTCTGCTTGTCCTGAAGCATATCGTATAAAAACATCACTTCCTGATGGCTTTTATGAATATCCTCCAATACTGTTTCCGAAAATTCAGATACTGCAGTGATCTTTTCATTGGAAACCCTTTCCAGGGACCTTTCCGACTTTTCTACCGCATTGGATAAGGTTTCATCTACGGCATCCTGTAATTTCTCTTTTGCATCCTTCATCTGCCCGTTAATGATTTCTTTAACCTTTTCCTCTCCCAGCTCCAGAGTTTTTTCATCCAGCTTTCCTTTGGATTCAGGTATCATGAAACTGGCAGCAAATATAACAACTCCCAATATCAGGAGCACGATCTCCATTCCCGTCATTTGACTGTCCTGATGTTAAACTGACATATCAAAATGTGATACACCTTTTAACACAACTTTTCCTTCCTGTGATATATCCTGTTTCTTTCTTTTTGCTCCGCCATCACCTGCATAGTGTCCGTTTCCTTTTTCTTTTGCATCAGCGTGGTTTTCGCTTTTAGATGCATCATCGCCTCTGACAACCTGATTGAGCTTCTGATCCACCTTTTTTTCTATATTCACTTGAAAATTAGCCTGATCTACCGTAGTCTTGGTATTTTCCTGCTGCTTAAGCATGGTATAATCCTGGGTTCTTTGAATGCTTCCCTGAAATTCGATCATTCCAATAGCCATATTTTACACCCCCATTTAATAAGCAACCGTTTTGATATCGCCCCGTTCTTTTACAAAACGGCAATATGTCGCAGTACTTTTCAAAACCATGGAGGCATCTCCTATGGCAATTTTTGTTCCGGCATAAGCATCTTCGGATACACAGACACATGCCTGCCCCTGATTCTGCATCATTTCATCCAGCTGCTTCAGTTCCATCTGGTCTTCCTCCAGCTGCTGTGTCTGCTGTTTGTTGGCAGCCGCCAGTGTCTGAATGTATTTCATCTGCTCCGGGGGGAATTTTTCTCCTTTTTTCAGTCTCTGGCTGGCATTTATTAAAATGGGCTGAATGTTTTTCAGATTTTTGGTAATTTCCATTACTTCCTTTTGCAGATTCTGATACCGCTTTTTCTGCTCCGGGTCCACTCCCACTTCCACTACCGTATCAGCACCCATGGGAGATCCCAAAGTCTTACAGCTGACTTTTCCTGTTGCACGGACTACTCCTCCGGCAATAAATCCCTTTCTGCCATCTACGATCACTTCCGTTCTGGCATTGACATTGCTGTGCAGGATCGTTTCACTTTCCACATAAGCGCCTGCATTGATGGTAGCATTTTCCACATATTTCAGAATAATCCTGCCGCCTGCATTCAGCACACCTTTTCCCATGCCGTTCATGCCTCTGGCAATGATAATATCTCCGTCCGTCTCAATGACAGCGCCTTCCACAACGCCTCTGACCTCTACATTTCCTTTTGCTTTGATGGAAAATCCTGCCTGAACATTGCCGTTTACCAAAACACTTCCCTCTGATTCGATATTTCCCGTTGCAGGTCCTACATTTTCCACCTCATAAACATCGGAAACAAAAACCTTATCCCCGGTCAGACATACATGACCGTTCAGTTGGGAAGTAATGGTACATCCGTCTTCTGACAGCGTTATATTATTTCCATATTTTAAAGTTAAATGCTGAATATCTCTGGGTTTTACAGGTTCTCCCAGCACCGTACATCCAGGTGCTCCCGGAACCTCTTTATAGAGTTTTGCCAGAACATCATCCTTTTTACAATGATTGATGGTATTTAAATGAAAAAAATCCACCGAACCATCTTCATTTCTGGCAGGCTTGGTGCTCAAATCCGTATTAAAATAATATTCAATTCTGGCATCCTGTCCCTGCACCGGTGCCTTTCCTCTTGCCACCACAATATCTTCGCAATATCTTCTGTCTGCAAGATAGGAATCGATGGCCTTCTCATCAAAGCCAAATACTACCTTCCGGTGCTTTAAGTCATTGATGATCTCATCCCTGCCGCCGATCATTGAACCATTGCTGCTGGGCGGGTAAAAGCGCGCAACAGCTTCCATTTTATCATCTGATATACGCAAGGAAAACATTTCCTGTTCCGGAAAGCCGGATTTTTGCGATAAAGGTACGATCGTTTCCTTTTCCAGAGACACGATCGCCTGATATACCATTTTCCAATCGGAAACCTCCACATTTTTTAATTGCAGATATTCCGTCAGTTCCGCTACATTGATCTTTTCGCCATCATCAGTGGGCGGAACCAGCCTGATTGCTGTTCCTTTAGGATTCGTGATCAACTGAAAATAACCATTCATTCGGTTTCCTCCACAATTATCTGTCTGTCAGAATGCCCATATATTCTCCCAGTTTCGTTTTCATCTTCATGAGAGCCTTGGTATGAAGCTGTGAAACGCGGGATTCTGATACTTCCAGTATATGACTGATCTCCTTTAAAGTCAGATCCTCATAATAATAAAGTACTACTACCTTCTTTTCCTTTTCCGTCAGTATCTCCAGAGATTCCTTTAACTTTTCCTTTAATTCCGCCTGTTCCGCAACATCCTCCGGCACTTCGTATCCTGAAGAAGTCCCTTTATCCCCTGTTAATTCCGGTCCTCCCTGTTCCATATATTCATTGAGGCTTATAACCCCGGTGATCTTCATCTGTGACTGCCAGTCCAGATATTCCTCATCAGAAATTCCCAGCCCCTTTGCAATTTCCTCATCAGTAGCAGTTCTTCCCGTAGCAGTCTCGATTTCCCTGATCACCGTATCGATCTTTTTCTGCCGCTGCCTGATAGTCCTGGGAATCCAGTCCATTTTGCGGATCTGGTCCAATATAGCCCCACGGATTCTCAGACTGGCATAAGTCTCAAACTTCACATCCTTACAGGTGTCAAATTTGTCAATGGCATCGATCAGACCAAATACACCATATCCTACCAGATCATCGTATTCCACATTATAGCCCAAATACATACTGAGCCTGCCTGCAACCAGCTTTACCAGCGGTGCATATTCCAATATGATTTTTTCCCGTAAGTCCTGGCTCTTTAAACGGTGATAATCCTGCCAGAGCCGTTTTCTAGCTGCTTCGTCCATTGGTAACCTCCGCAAAACACTTTTTAATACAGGTTATTCTTCTTTCTCTCCTGTATCTTTTATGTTCTGCTCTTCTTCCCCCAGTTCCTTCTCGATGACCGAGCCTTCCTCTTCTTTTTCTTCAGCTTCTTTTATCTGATCGTCGAAAAGATCCAAAACCCTTTTGATTCCTGCTCCCAACAAATAAAATATGATCAGGACTATCAGAAGAGTCCACAACATTCTTATTAATTCATAATCCTTAATAAATGTAATTATGCTGGTTACGGCTCCCGCAGCCAACATAAGTATGATCGGAATCATTTTTCTCTTCATAATCAAATCACTTTCTCCGGTTTTCCTACGGCACGGATAATAAAATCGCCGCTTTCCGGATAAAAAACAACTGTACGTCCAAAATTTTCTCCGGTATCACTGGACAAAATGGGTATTCTCATTTCCAGAAGCTTCGCCTTTACCGCTTCCACATTCCGGTCTCCCACCCTGACCATACTGGACTTATTTTGAAACGCAAACATCTGGGCCCCGCCTGCTATCTTTGCTACAAGACGGCTTCTTATGGCTCCTGCCGCCACAACCTGTCTTACCAGTTCTTCAATTCCAGTATCTGCAAATTTAGGTATATTGCTGTTATCTTTTATGGCAGTGCTGTCCGGCAGCATAATATGCGCCAATCCCCCGATTCCCGTTCCCGGATCTCTGATGGCGATTCCTACACAGGACCCCAATCCCAAAGTGGTGATTCCGTCGGGACTTTTGCAGATTTTCAAATCTGCCATTCCTACTTTTACTATTTCACTCATAATTACATGCCTATAGCGGTCAGTATCTTATTATATGATTCCAGATCCGGAACCAATATGAAATAACCGTCTAAATCCACCTCATCCGTAAACTGTGTCTGAATCAATAATATTTTGTCTCCGATGGCTCCGAACTCAATAGCCGGAACACTGAGAATAGCTCCTGCCATGTCAATGCTCAGATCCGGTATGGAGGGGACGATCTTCATATTCGTCAGCACAGACAGAGAATTCAGATAAGAAGCCACGATAATGTTGCCGATTTCTTTCAATGCGGATAATTCCATCTCCGTAAATTCGCCTTCTGCATTTTCCGGCATCTGCATCAATTTTGCCACCAGACAATGGGCTGCTTTTTCCTCTAAAAGGAACATCATGCTTCCGGTAATGTCACCTTCTACTAACAGGTAAACTCCCGCCATGATCTGTTCTTCTCCGCCCATTGCGGCTCCAACTTCCTGAAATTCCAATAACCTGACCTGAGGAACCTTCATATCGACCTTGCACTGCAAAAGCTGTGCCAGGGCAGTTGTGGCATTTCCTGCTCCGATATTACCGATTTCCTTTAATACATCAAAATATTGTTGTGAATCATTTAAATTAAAGTTCTGCATATGTTATCCTATTCCGGCAGACTAATTTGCCTTTTCCTTCTCTGCAAACACCAGATTCATATCCAGAAGGGAGATCAGCTCCCCTTTGTCCTTTCCTACGCCGGACAGATAATTGACTTTTTCTTCCTTAGAATCGTAGGAAACCTTTTCAATCTGGGATGTTTCCAAAGTAACGACTTCCTTTACTTCATCCACAAGCATACCAATGACTTCCCCGTTGTCCAGCTTGATAATGATAATACGTGTTGTTTTGGTAATAACATCTTCTTCCAAGCCCATTTTTAAACGGATGCTCACAACAGGAATTACCTCCCCGCGAAGATTGATAACGCCTTTGATATAGCTTTGCACCTTAGGTACTCTGGTAATTCTCTGCATGCGTACGATATTATCAATATATTTAATGTCGATCCCAAACTGCTCATCGCCGAATTTCACAACGATATACTGGATGCTTTCCTGTGCTTCTACTTCTCTTAATCCTTCCATTGCGCTACCTCCCTCTTAAAGCAATGCATTTGCATCAATGATCAATGCGATCTCGCCATCACCTAAAATGGTGGCACCGCTGATGACTTTACTCTTATTTATGTATTTGCCAAGAGATTTAATAACGATTTCCTGCTGTCCCATTAATTCATCCACAACAAGTCCCGCCAGTTTATCGCCCTTCTTTACGATCGCAACGATCAGGTTGTCATCAGGTCCTTTGGTAGATGCAATATCCAGCACCTCATTAAGTCTGATCAATGGAATAACATCCCCACGGAGATTGATCACTTCTTTATTTTGTACAAACTTGATCTCTGTAGGAGAAATATCCTCAATGGTCTGAATGGAGCCCAGGGAAATAGCATATTTCTCTCCGCCGACTTCCACCATAAGAGCCTGGATAATAGCCAGTGTCAGAGGTAAACGGATAATAAAGGTACTTCCCTCTCCCAGCTTGGTCTTAACCTCCACATCACCGCTTAAGGATTCGATCTTGGATTTTACAACATCCAGACCTACACCTCTTCCGGATACATCGGATACTTTCTTTGCTGTGGAGAAACTTGGCAGGAACAACAATCCGATAATATCCTTATCGCTCATATTTTCTGCCTGCTCCGGTGTAATAGTGCCTCTTTCTATCGCCTTTGCCTTTACAGCCTCCACATCAATACCGTTACCGTCATCCCTTACTTCGATCACAACATTATTGCCATCCTGATATGCTTCCAGATAAATGGATCCCACTTCCGGTTTTCCTCTTTGTGCACGGATTTCTGCTGATTCCAGGCCGTGGTCAGCGGAATTACGCAGCAAATGCATTAAAGGATCACCGATCTCATCTACTACGGTACGGTCTAACTCCGTCTCTTCGCCGCTCATAAACAACTGCATCTTTTTATCCAGCTTCTTGGAAAGATCCCTGATCATCTTAGGGAATTTCTGGACAACGGATTCAATGGGCACCATCCTTACCTTCATAACTGATTCATGGAGGTTGGTGGTTACGCTTTCCAGATATTCAATAGGCTCATTTACGGTACTGTTGGCAGTAATTCCTTCCGTAGCTGCCGCAGATACCAGAGAGTTCTTGGCAATGATCAGCTCGCTGACAAGATTCATCAGCACGTCAAGTTTTTCAATATCCACACGAACGGTTCTGTTTACAATGGGTTTTGCATTTTTATTTTTATCATTCTTTGCAGGCGCTGCTGATGCGTTATTGGTAACCGCCGGCGTTGAAAGGGATTTTTCTTCTGCCTTGACCGCTTTTTTCTCCTCTTCCCTGGGAGCTTCGGCTTCCATAAGAGATACATAACAGCTGTCGATCTCAGACACATTCATGATAGCGCCTTTTACTGTTTCACAGTCTGCGTCTGTAATAAAGATCACGCTGAAATCAAAATCAAATTTTTCATCTTCGATATCCTGGGCGCTGGGAACGGAAACAATAGTCTCTCCCAGTTCTTCCAGAGCCTTATACACCAGAAAAGCCCTTGCCGCTTTCAGGATACAGGTTTCCTGAACATAAACCGTAATGCCCATGACGTTTTTACCCATTTTGACCGCCTCTGCCATTACTGTCTTCTCTGTGTCGCCCAAAGGAATTTCTCTCCACTTTTCCTTTGTGCTGTCCTCTGCAGCGGGAGCTGCCGGCTCTTCTTTCTTTTCTTCCTTTGCAGGTGCTGCAACAGAAACACTGCCGCCCTTGGAATTCAGTATATCATTTAATGCCTTGATCAGGTGCTCATTATCATTGGTTCCTTCATCGGAAGTATTTTGAATATTTTCCGTATATTCCTCCAACGCATCCAGGCACTGGAACAACACATCGATCATGCTGCCGTCAGCTTTAAATGTACCGTTACGTACCTCAGAAAACACATTTTCCATATCATGGGTCAGAGTCTGCATCCTCTTATATCCCATAGTTCCTGCCATTCCCTTTAAGGTATGAGCAGCACGGAAAATCTCATTAATGGTATCCATGTTTTCAGGATCCTGCTCCAGATTCATAAGCTGATCGCTTAAGCTCTGTAAATGTTCTTTTGTTTCATCCAGGAAGATCTCCAGATATTGACTAACATCCATCTTTGCTTACCCCCACGTTCTTTATAATTGCTTCAGCCACTTTATGAAGTGGTACAACTTCATTTGCAAGACCTGCTGCGACTACACTTCTGGGCATACCATATACGGCACAGCTCTCCTGATTTTGTGCGATCACATACAGCTCCTTGTGTTTCTTCAGATTGGAAATTCCCTTTGTCCCGTCTGCTCCCATTCCGGTCAGTACAGCACAGGTAACCCGTTCATAATCACAATCCTTTAAGGATTCATACATATAATTTGCACACGGCTTTACACCCTCTCTGGGCGGTTCATCCAAAAAAGCGATTCTGTGACAGCCTCCTTTACGGACAACGGTCATATGAATACCGCCTCTGGCAATATAAATATTGCCTTTTCTGATGATCATGCCATCCGCCGCCTCCTGTACCTTAAGAGCACAGGTACTGTCCAGACGTTCCGCAAGGGTTGCGGTAAATCCGGCAGGCATATGCTGTACTACCAGTACCGGTGCATCCAGATTTCCCGGCAGATGCGGCAGCACCTCCTGAAGCGCCTTGGGCCCGCCTGTGGAACTTGCTATGGCAACGATCTTTTCTTTGTCGCCACTTAAAAATCTGCCTGTTTTTTCCAACAAGCTCTGTCTGGCCCTTTTTTCTTTGGCTTTATCCGCTTTTCTTTCATCGGCAAAAGCTACTTCCGCCAAAATCTTCAGCAACAGATTGCTGAATTTCTCACCTCTGGTATCAAAGATTCCTGCCGGCTTTTTAATAAAATCCACCGCCCCCATGGAAAGGGCTTCTACTGTAATATCCGCTCCCTGGCTTGCCAGCGTACTGCTGACAACTACTTTCGTGTTATTTCCCAGCCGGTTCATTTCTTTTAAAAATGAAATTCCGTCCATTGCCGGCATCGTCAAATCCAGAACGATCAAATCATATGTATTTTTACGAATCAGTTTCAGCGCTTCCAGACCGTTTGCAGCCGTATCCATCACCTGAAACCTTTCATCTGCACTTATTATATCACAAAGAATCCTTCTCATGAGTGCAGAGTCATCTACTATCAATATTTTTTTACTCATATTCTGTTCCAAGCTTCAAACGCCACCTTTCTTATTCGATGCTGCGTCTTTTCCGGCTTTTCCGCTCTTCCTCAAAAATGTATCTGATGATTTCTTCTCTCTCATTGTTATTGATAACCGTAAACTTCAAACGATGCTCATACTCTCCCCTGCGGACCTCATTTTCCCTGCTGCTCAATACCAGTCCTGCCAGTTCATAGGGCATCTCCCTGCCGTGGATATTCAGCGAAAAACATACTGCTATCTGCATTCCCGGCTCATATTTTACTGATGTGACAAAACGGATTCCGCCTCCGCTGATATCTACGATCTGACCTTTGGTCAGCGGAAGTCCGATCTGCATATGATATTTTCCTTCCTCTATGGACTTTATCTCTTCATCCATCAGTTCCCTGGTTCTCAAAGGCAGGGTGCAGGCATAACGATAATATTCCCTTCTCTGATATTTTCCCAGGGGGGAAGTCATCTCACACAATAACAAATATATATTATTGCTCTTATAGCGGTCTATGATCCTGACCGTACACTGATATAATCCCTTGTCCGTATAAAAACAAAACTGGTACTCTCCGTCCACCGGCAGAAGAATCAGCTTTGTTCCGTCCATGGGCATTAGTATTTCCATTTTTTCATCATCCAGAACGTCATATACTCTGGATGAATACAGCTTACTGTTGGAAGAAGCACCTAAAATTGCATGTTCCACAGTCTGAATTTCAAGTCTGTTTCCTGGCTTAACGAATTCTGTCAACATCTACCTTATCTCCTATGCTATGATCATTCGCTTCTTATTGACGGAATGGGTTCTTTGTACTGATAATATGCGAAAAAAATGCTGCCATTCCTCTTTTCTGCATTGTCTCTTCCGCTTCCCCATACATTAGTGTATTGGCAATTTTCTGGTAAGCCCTTGCCGATTTTGATCCCGGATTTGCCAAAGATACTGGCATCTGCTGCATAACTGCCTTATACAGATTGGTATCCTGAGGTACCGAACCCAGATAAGTAATGGGCAGTTTTAAATATCTTGCTACAACAGAATTTAATTTGGAAAATAAAGCCTTCCCCTCTTCATCACTTTCCACCTTATTTGCGATCATTTTAATCTGTGAAGCTTCTTCAGAAAACCTGGAATGACCGCTTAACGCCTTTAAAAGGGAATAAGAATCCGTAATGGAGGTAGGTTCCGGTGTGGTAACTAATAAAATCTCACCGCTTGCTACCAGAAATTCCAATACGGCATCGGAAATTCCCGCTCCTGTATCTACGATCACAATATCAGCAATGGCATCCAGCTCTGCCAGATTCTGTATAATGTAGATCAGATAATCCCTGCTCAGATTGGAAAGTCCTACGATTCCCGATCCTCCGGAAATAAATCCCACTTCTCCCGGTCCCCAGGTAATGATCTCCTTAATATTCTTGCCCTGATATATCAGATCGCATAAATTATGCTTGGGCACAGCCCCAAACATGATCTCAATATTAGCCAGTCCGAAATCGGCATCCAGAATAATGACTCTCTGACCCATTTGACGGAACTGGATCGCCAGATTAATGGCAGTATTTGACTTTCCCACACCTCCCTTGCCGCTTGTAACGGTGATAACACGGGCAAGCGGCCTTTGTGGCTGACTGTTCATTTTAATAATATTTCTCAAACTTTCCGCCTGATCCATCGCTGCCTCCTTAAGAAATCCTATTGCCGCCCAAAAGCATCTTAACCGTCTTCTGGGGATTAAAATCCTCTATATCATCAGGCACATTTTGTCCGCAGGTCACATAAGACAAAGGTGCCCCTGTATGCAGTTTCAAATTCAACAGATTTCCCAGGCTGGTGGTTTCGTCCAGCTTGGTAAAAATAAGCTTATAATCCGTCATTCCGCAATATGCATCTGCAATACTGATCAGATCTTTATACTTGGTAGTCGCACTGACAACCAGATAAACTTCCTTTTCCAGCTTTTCATCTACCGCCCGGATAAAATCGTTCATTGCCTCACGCTGCTTTACGTTCTGGTGGGAGTGTCCTGCCGTATCCATAAAGATATAATCAAATCCTTTGAATTCCTCTATTCCCTGCTGCATTTCCTCAACAGAATAAATAACCCTGAAGGGAACTTCCAGAATATTGGCATAAGTCCGAAGTTGTTCCGCCGCTGCGATCCTGTAAGTATCTGTTGTAAACAATGCGATCTTTTTCTTTTCCTCTACTGCATACCGGGATGCAATCTTTGCAATGGTGGTTGTCTTACCAACACCTGTAGGACCAATAAAGAATATGATCTTCGGTCCCTTTCCCGGTGCCACAATGCCTTCTGACTGCCCGAATTTTAAGATCATCTTCTGATACACATTGGAAAGCATGTAATCTATGGGCATATTAGGCTTTAAGACGGAATCCAGTTCATCAATGATCTGGTTGGCATATTTTTCATTGATCTCATTTTCCAGCATGGTGTGATAAAGGAGTTTCAAAAAGCGGACATTGCTGTCTTCCGGCTTTTCTTCTGCCTCTCCTGCCGTTTTCTCTTCTTCGGATTCCTTTTCCGGTTCACTTATCTGAAGCTGCTTTTCTATGAGGGACTGAAGGCTTTCCAGCTTTTCCTCTATTGCCTCTGTCTTATGGTCCTTCACATCTTTAAATTTTCCCGTTCCTTCACCCGTTCCGGATGAGGCTGCAGGATTTACCGCAGTTTTTCTCACAGGCAGTGCCCGGTCCGGCTCTTCTTCCAATGCAACTGTAACTTCCACAATAGGAGCCTTTAAGAATGCAAAAAGACCTTTTCTCTTCACTTCCTTCACATTCATGACCACAACGCCGTCTCCCAGCTCTTTTTTAGCTGCTTCTGTAGCTTCTTTTTCCGTTTTCCCCTGAAATTTCTTGATAATCATTTATGCTGTCACCATCCCCACTGACTGTAATTCCACATTTGATTCCACTTCATTATAAGATACCACGATCAGATCACTGAAGTAATCCTCTATAAGCCGTTTAAAATACATACGCACAATAGGCGAAGTAATGATAATCGGATTTTTCCCCAGGCTTTCCAGTTTGCCAACTTCCGTTCTGACGCTTTCGATGATCGCCTTGGTCTTTTCCGGGTCCAGGGTCAGATATGCGCCCTGTTCGGTCTGTTTCACGCTTCCCATGATCTCCTGTTCGATCTTCGGGTCCACCGTTACCACACTGGTGGTTTCATTAGCCGGGAAAAATTTTGCACAAATAGCCCTTTTCAGGCTCTGTCTTACATATTCGGTCAAAATGTCCACATCCCTTGTAGTAGATGCATAATCCGCCAGGGTCTCGAAAATCGTAAGCAGATCCCTGATGGAAATGCCTTCCCGCAAAAGATTCTGCAGCACCTTCTGTACCTCACCCAGTCCCATAAGCTTGGGAACCAGTTCCTCTACGATCGAAGGATTTGTCTCCTTCAGATTGTTGATCAGGTTTTGTACATCCTGTCTTGTGAGGAGCTCTGCAATATGCTGTCTGATAATTTCCGTTAAATGAGTGGCAATAATGCTGGGCGGGTCCACAACGGTATATCCAAGGCTTTCCGCCCTTTCCCGCTGTCCTTCCGTGATCCAGATCGCCGGCAGATGGAAGGAAGGCTCAAAAGTAGGGATTCCTGCAATCTCTTCTTCCACATATCCGGGATTCATTGCCATATAGTGGTCAAACAGGATTTCCCCTTCGGATACCTGTATGCCTTTGATTTTGATTATATATTGATTGGGATTCAACTGGATATTATCCCGCAGACGGATAATGGGAACAACTGTACCCAGCTCCAGTGCGATCTGCCGCCTGATCATAACAACCCTGTCTAAAAGGTCACCGCCCTGGTTCACATCTGCAAGGGGTATAATGCCGTAACCGAATTCCAGTTCGATAGGGTCTACCTGCAGCAGGGAAGTAACATTTTCCGGCTGTCTGATCTCTTCTGCGGCAGCCTCTTCCGTATCCACTTCATTTTCAATTTCAGCAGTTTCAATCTCTGCCTGAATATTTCTCGCCACAATGATAAAGCAGACGCCCAGAGTTACAAAGATCAAAGGATTCAACGGCGTTACAATACCGAGGAAACACAAAATGCCTCCCACCAGATAAAGTACCTTAGGCACTCCGAACAACTGCTTTACCAGTACAGAACCAAAGTCCGCATCCTTGCTTCCCTTTGTCACCAGAATACCGGTGGAAAGAGAGATCAACAGGGAAGGAATCTGGCTGACCAGACCGTCACCGATGGTCAGAATCGTATATTTGTTTACCGCCGACCCGATATCCATGCCGTTTCTGAGCATTCCCATGGCAATGCCGCCTATAATATTAACAGCAGTTATGATCAGACCCGCTCCGGCATCTCCCTTTACATACTTAACAGCACCATCCATGCTTCCGAAAAAGCTGGCTTCCTGCTGGATCTTTTCCCTTCTGACCTTTGCTTCCTGATCGGTAATGGCTCCCGTATTCAGATCCGCATCAATTGCCATCTGTTTACCAGGCATAGCATCCAAAGTAAAACGGGCTGATACTTCAGCAACACGTTCGGAACCTTTGTTAATGACCATAAACTGAATAATGATCAGGATGATGAATACAATAGCGCCCATGATCAGATCGCCGCCGCCTACGAAGTCACCAAAGGTCTCTACCACGTTACCGGGGCTTCCCGTAGTCAGAATCAATCTGGTAGAAGACACATTTAAGGCAATTCTGAAAATTGTGGTAAATAACAACACAGTAGGGAAAAAGGACATATCCAGGACTTCCTTGGCAAACATACACCGGAACAAAATACTGAACGCAATAGCCATATTGCATGCCAAAAGGATATCCAAAAGCCAGGAATCAATGGGTACGATCAACATAATGAATGCAGCAAGTACATATAATGCCACACCTAAATCCGCTTTTTTCATATGTCGATCTCCTTTCTGTCTTTTTATTCTGCCTTTTTCTCCCTCTTGTCGGGAATATCCTGCTTTTATACTAAATCTTACCCTGCATATGGTAAACCATTGCAAGAACCTCTGCAACTGCCTGATACAGCTCCGGGGGAACCTGTTCACCGATTTCCACATTATAGTACAGCATTCTGGCAAGGGGTTTGTTTTCCACAATCTCCACCTGATGCTCTTTGGCAGTTTCCTTGATCTTCTGTGCCAGGAAATCTTCTCCCTTGGCAATGACAATGGGAGCCGAGGCAATTTCACTGTCATATTTTACTGCAACGGCAAAATGGGTGGGATTGGTAATAACCACATCTGCTTCCGGCAGCTGCTGCATCATGCGCCGCCTGGACGCCTCCTGCATTTTCTGCCGGATTCTTCCTTTGACCTGGGGATCACCTTCGGACTGTTTGTACTCATCCTTGACCTCCTGTTTGGTCATCATCTGATCCTTGTGAAATTTCCTCTTTTGATATATAAAATCGATCGCTGCAATGACCACATAAATCAGGGAACATTTCAGACCGAAATTGATAGCTAATGAACCTGCCACCTGTATTCCCTGCCAAAGAGGCATATTGAACAACAGATAGATCACCTGATAGTTATCCTTAAAAGTATCATAAGCAACCCAACCGATCAACAGCACCTTGGCTATGGATTTTACCAGTTCCATCAGTGACTGGGTGGAAAATATCCTCTTGAATCCATTGGCGGGACTTATCTTACTGAGCTTGGGCTGAAGGGGTTTTGCCGTTACTTTCCATTTTACCTGAACATAGTCCGACAGGAATGCGACCAAAAATCCTATGAGAAAAAATGGGGCAACTGCTGCTAAGATCCTGAGCATAATATTTCCCATAAGGGAATAATACTCTTTTATGGGGATAAAACCGTTCCCCATTTTGATCATCTGAGGGATCTTGCCATAAACAAAGGAAAAAATATCCAGAAAAACTCCGCCTAAATACCCCAATCCGAATTTCAAAATCAAAAATAATGCAATGAGGCCAGTTGCATTTGCAATTTCTTTGCTCTTTGCTACCTGACCTTCCTTTCTTGCGTCATCTAACTTTTTGGCGGTAGGCTCTTCCGTCTTTTCACCGCCGGGGCCATCCTTGGCAAAAAACTGCAGATTATAAGCAATCATGCCATCATCGCCTCCACAAAAGATACCATCATGGTTTTCATTTCCGTAAACACAAAATCAGAGATATAGGGAAGCATTCCAACTGTTAAAAACATAACACCCAATCCCATCAGAAGTTTGATCTGCATACCCACGGCAAACATGTTCATCTGAGGTGCCACCTTTGCCATAATGCCCAGAATGCAGTTGGTGATCAACATCACACAAAACACCGGCAGGCAGATCTGGAATCCTATATTGATATATTCACTCATAAACATAATAATGGATTCAACCAGCTTATCGCTGTGAAGAACCGCACCGTTTACGGGAATCAGCGTAAAAGTTTCCGCCAATGCCCGCAACAGATAATGATGCATATCCGTTATCACCAGCAGCATCAACACTATATACTGATAAAAAAGACCGGTCACACTGGTATTTTCTCTGGTAGTGGGATCGTATTCACTTGCCATTGCAAGCCCGATCTCCATATCCACCAGACGCCCTGCAAACAACACAATGGAATTACACAATCCTGCGGATAATCCAATGAGCAGACCGGCGACAGCTTCCTTCATAACAATGACTGCATATTCAAAAACAGTCTCATATACAAGCCTTTCATGGGGCTGTATATTCTGATACAGCAGGTAGGATACAAAAATCCCCAAAACAATCTTTACCCTTTTAGGCGTGTTGTTCAAGTTGAAAAAGGGAGCCGTAAATATGAAACAGGTTACCCTGACAAATACCAGCAGATAAAATTCCATTTCATACATGGAAAAAGTATAATCAATCATAAGCTCACCTGATATACAAAGAGAAGTCAGACCACAACTGTGTCATGAATTCACTCATACCATTCAGCATCCAGCCGCCCAAAAGCATCATTGCCAAAAACACACCGACAATTTTGGGCACAAAGGTCAACGTCTGTTCCTGAATGGATGTAACTGCCTGAAAAATGCTGACAATCAAACCGATCACCAGGGAAACCAAAAGAATCGGTGCCGAAGTTTTAATAATTAAATATAATGCCTGATTGGCAATCTGAACCACATAATCTACAGACATGTTTCCCTTTCTTCCTTTCTACGCAATTACACATAACATAGTTTTCCGGCTGTCAGATCCGCCCGGTCAGTAAAAGGTTTTCACAAGTTCAACAATGATCAGATTCCAGCCATCAGCCAAAACAAACAACAAAATCTTAAAGGGCATGGAAATGGTCGTAGGCGGCAGCATCATCATACCCATACTCATCAATGCCGATGCCACAACCATATCTATGACAATAAAAGGAATATAGATCACAAATCCAATGATAAATGCAGTTCTCAGTTCACTGACCATAAAACTGGGAATCAATACGCTGGTGGGAATATCTTCTATATCCCCTGTCCATTCATAACCACCGATTTCACAAAAAACCTTTGCATCCTTGGTCATAGTCTGTCCGCACATAAATTCCCTAAGAGGCTTCATGCCCAGTTCCAATGCCTCCTCCTGATCGATCTCTCCTGCTTCAAAAGGCTTGATGGCTGTTTCATTGATCTCTGTAATGACCGGATTCATAATAAAAAAGGTCAAAAACAAAGATAAAGCCAGAAGCACCTGATTCGGCGGCGCTGTCTGGGTATTGAGCGCCGATCTGGTAAAGTGCATGACGATCAGTATTCTCGTAAAGGATGTTAAACAAATAATGAGAATAGGTGCCAGTGCAATGCCCGTCAGAATCAGCATAATCCTTAAAGCACCTGCAATAGATCCATTCCCATCATTATAAGTAACGGTCAAATTATTAGCGATATTCAGTTCGCTCAGTTCATCGGCATCTTCTGAAGTTCCCGGTTCACGAATATTGGTTCTGTTCTCATCCTCTCCTGCCTCTGCGGAAGAATTTAAAGCGCTGTCCACGCTTCCGGCGTGGACCTGCACAAAAGATCCCGGAAACATCACACAGAACATTACCGTAAACAGCAAAAGCCGAAAAACGTACTTTTTTTCCATAGTTCTTCTAGTTATCTTCTTCATGCTTATCTGCCGCTTTCATATCAGCCTTATGTATCAGACCCTTTGCCCTGTTCAAAAATTCTTCAAACTGTATGGGTGTTCCCATGTTAAGGTCCTCCGGATAGATGATCTCATCCTTCTGCAGCTCTGCCAATACCGTAACCGTATCTTTACATACAGCAATTGCCAGATACCTCTCTCCGATCCGGATGATCTGTATATATTTATTTTGGGAAATGCGGAAAGAATCAATTGATTCAAAATTATTTCCCCGCATTTTACCCTTTTGGAAGCCGGCAATATATCTGGTGGTAAACCAGGTGGCTCCCAGCACAAACACAAAAATAACCAATACAGTCAAAAACTGCACAACAGAGTCTATTTTAGAGACTACAGTAAATACCATTATCAGCCAACTACTTTCTTAACCGCTTCAATAACGCGGTCTGCCTGGAAGGGTTTAACAATGAAATCCTTAGCTCCTGCCTGAATGGATTCAATTACCATAGCCTGCTGACCCATAGCGGAACACATAATAACCTGTGCTGCCGGATCTCCTGACTTAATCTGTTTTAACGCCTGAATACCGTCCATTTCCGGCATGGTAATATCCATCAATACAAGATCCGGTTTCACTTCATTATACTTTTCAACAGCTTTTAAACCGTTTTCAGCTTCTCCGGCTACATTGTATCCATTCTTGGTTAAAATGTCCTTGATCATCATACGCATGAATGCTGCGTCGTCACAAATTAAAATATTTTTTGCCATTTTTTCTCTCCTAAATTCCCTTATTGTTAATTATTTCCGTCACTCTGATACCAAAACTTTCCTCAATTACAACTACTTCACCTTTGGCAACAAATTTACCGTTTACCAACACATCAATAGGTTCACCGGCAATTTTATTCAATTCAATGATCGTGCCCGGTGAAAAATCCAAGATTTCCGCAATGGACTTTTTGGTTCTGCCCAATTCTACAGTTACCTCCAAAGGTACATCCATGATCAGGCCGATGTTTTCCTGACTTGGCATTGCTGCAAAATTCTGATTAAAGGATTGGAACTGGGCAGGCTGGATATTCATACTTGCCGGCTGCTGCATCTGTCCCATGGGCATCTGTGGCATTCCGTAATTCATCTGTCCCATTCCCATCTGTGGCATTCCATAATTCATCTGAGACATGTCTGCCATTCCCATCTGCGGCATTCCCCCGTTCATCTGATTCATATCAGGCGTTCCCGTATTCACCGCAGCCGCCTCTACTTTAGGCGGTACATATGGTTCGGGTTCCTTTTTAGGGGGTTCTTCTGCTGCCGGTGCCGGCTGGGCTCCCATATCCTGGTTGCCCATGAATATCTCATACAGCGATCTGGCAAAACCGACCGGATAAAGCTGCATGATCGTACTATCCACCAGGTCTTCTATCTGCATCCGGAAAGAAATCTTTACAAAAGTTCCTTCCAGAAACGGAGCAATTTCAGATGCTTTTTTAAACTCTGTCAAATTGATCAGGCTCGCCTCCGGCGGGCTGATATCGATCATTTTACCTAACATGGAAGAAAGAGATGTGGCTGAAGATCCCATCATCTGATTCATCGCCTCCGAAATAGCGCTTAGATGAAGTTCCTCTACTTCCCCTTCCGTATTGGTCCCGTCACCACCCATCATCAGATCGGTAATGACTTTTACGTCATGCTCCTTTAATACCAGAATATTGGCACCATCTAAACCGGACGTATATTTGATCTGAATAAATACGCAGGGCTTTTCATATTCCCTCATTACATTATCCCACTCTGCCATTGTAACAACAGGTGTTGTGATATTAACCTTTTTATTGACCAGGGAATAAAGGGTCGTTGCGGATGTGCCCATGCTGATATTGGCAATCTCACCTATGGCATCTTTTTCGATATCCGTCAATTCCGAATCTGCCGAAGCCGCAGCAGCCGGTTCCGATAAAGGCTCTGCTGAAGGCGTTTCTTCTGCAGCGGGCTCAGCCGGTATTTCTCCTGAAGCCATTCCGCTTAGCAATGCATTGATCTCATCTTGAGACAGCATACCGTCCATTCTCCTATTCCTCCTCTCTTATAACCGATGTAACTCTTACCGCGTAGTTTTCCTTGCCAACTCCCGGTAAGGCTGTAAATTTCTTAAGATTTCCCGCATAGATTTCCAATTCATCATCCACCTTTGTATCTAACCGGATGATGTCTCCCACCTGCAACGAAGCAAAATCCAAAACGGAAATAATACTTTTCCCAAGCACTGCCTTGATCGGGATATCCACCCTTTTGATCATCGCCTCGATATGCTCCTGATAGCTTTCATCGGAAACCTCCTGCATAGTGGAAAACCAGTACTTGGTGTTTAATTTGTCCATGATGCTTTCCAATGTAATAAAGGGAAGGCATACATTCATAAATCCTTCAATGTCACCGATCTTGACATTTAAAGTCACAATGGCGATCATTTCATTAGGCGCGATTACCTGCGCAAATTGCGGATTGGATTCGATCCTTTCCATAAAGGGTTCCAGATCCACCACATTTCTCCACGGTTCCCGCAGCAAAGACATACAGGTAACCATGATTCTATCCAAAATGGACATTTCAATTTCTGAAAAATCCCTGTTTTTATCTAAAGGCTCTCCTGCCCCGCCGAGCATTCTGTCTATCATGGCATAGCCCAGATTTGTCTGCAGTTCTATAATGATGTCCCCCTGCAGTGGGCTGAAATTGATGATCCCTAAAATAGCCGGATTGCTTAAGGCATTGGTAAACTCTGAAAAAGTAACTGTTTCCGAGCTTGCCACCTTGACCTGTACATTCTTTCTAAGGTAAACCGGTAAGTTGGTGGATAACAGCCGCCCGTAATGCTCAAATATGATTTCCAAAGTACGAAGGTGCTCTTTGGAAAATTTGGCAGGACGCTTAAAGTCATAATTTTTGACTTGTTTGTCCGGGTTTTCTTTCATATCCTCAACGTCCAGTTCGCCGCTGCTGAGTGCCTGAAGCAAGTTATCTATCTCATTTTGAGATAATACTTCACCCACCAAACTCACCTCCTGTTCGTCTTATTGTCTGATTTTGTTTTCAACACTTCAGCCTTATTGAACAAACAATTTACTGAATGTAATCTTATAAATGAAATCTGAATCATACATTTCCTGAATATTGGAAAGTATCTCTTCTTTTATTTCCTCAGTTCTGGGCTGTATCTCATCAGCTGTATACTTGCCGATCACATCTGCGATCTCCCCTTGGATCAAAGTTACTTTTTCATCTAATGTAGCGCTATAGGTCTTATAGTCTTTATTCTTTGTATCCATGGAAAGTGAAACCTGTACTAATGCATAATGCTCTTCCCCGTCCGCTCCCTTTGTCAGTGGAATAGTCATTTCGTCCTCGATATTATAAACATCCGTATCTTCCATGGAAACCGCAGGAACAGCCGCTTCTCCTTCTCCGGCTTCACCCAGTTCCAGTTTTAAGATGGATGCAATATCCGAAACCACGGCGCCCGTTTTTTTGTTGGTGCTCATAACACTGAACATCATCACGGAAGTCAGCACAAGATTCACGACCAATAATGCCAATATAATAATGGATAATAAATTCTTTTTCACAGTATTCCTCCTATTCCCCCGTACTAAGTGAATGATAAATCTTGATCTCTACTCTTCTGTTCCGCGCTCTCCCCTCAGGCGTGGAATTATCTGCCACAGGCACATATTCTCCCCTTCCGGAATGCTTGATCATCGCCGGATCAAGATATGTAGTTTCCATAAAATAATTAAAAACAGATAGTGCCCTAAAACTGGATAATTCATTGTTATCCGCATATTTTGCGTTATGTATAGGCACATTATCCGTATGACCTTCTATTTCAATGGTACTTTGTGCATACCTTGCCAGCAGCTGACCGATCTTATCCATCAGCGGTTTGGATTCCTCTTTCAGTTCTGCACTTCCCGAATCAAACAGCAAAGCTCCGTTTAATGTCAGGGATACATACTGGGAAGTAAAATCCACATCTATCTCATTGGCAAATTCGCTTTCATCAACAGCTTCCTCGATCTGCTCTGCAAGCCTTTCCGATTCCGCAAGCTGTTTTTCCTCAAACTCCTTCAGTTCATTTACCTGCCGGTCGCTGTCTGCAGTCTTGCCTGTACTGTTGATATAATCGTCCAGTTCATTTAACTGGCTGACACCGTTGCTGATCAGAATGCCGTCTCCGATGGCAGTTGCACCGCTGGAAAAGATACTGAAATTTTCCGAGAACGAAGCGGCAACCTGTTGCCATTTTTCAACATCCAGAGAGGACATGGAAAAGAGAAGCACGAAGAAGCATAACAGCAGGTTCATCAAGTCACTGAACGTCGCCATCCACGCTGGGGACCCCGGCGCCTGTTCTTCCTCTTTTTTCTTTCTGGCCATTATTCCTCACCGCCCTCCTCTGCATTTGCGCTGACACGATCTTTGGGAGCTAAGAAGGATTTCAGTTTTTCTTCAATAACCCTTGGGTTCTCTCCTGCCTGAATAGACAAAAGCCCTTCGATCATGATCTCCTTTACCATGGACTCTGCCTCATTGTTACTTTTTAATTTGGCTGCAACAGGGAGCGCGATCCAGTTAGCAAGCATGGAACCGTATAACGTAGTAATCAAAGCAGTGGACATGTTCGGTCCTACCGAAGAGGGATCGCTCATGTTCTGGAGCATATTGATCAGACCGATCAGGGTTCCGATCATACCCCACGCAGGTCCCATGGAAGCCACATCCTGCCAGAAGCCGATTTTTGCCTTATGCCTGCCTTCGATACTGCTCAATTCCGTTTCCAGTATGCCCCGCACCAATTCAGGGTCTGTACCATCCACAATCAGAAGAATTCCTTTCTTTAAAAAAGGATCATCCAGATCCGATGCCGCCTCTTCCAGCGAAAGCAAACCTTCTTTACGGGCAACATTGGACAGCTCTATAATCTTATTGATAATCTGCGGAGTATCAACTGACGGGACTTTAAATACGAGCTTAAAACTCTTTAGTCCACCAAAAAAATCCGACATGCTGTTAGATGCTAAAATACAGCAGAAAGAACCACCGAAAGTGATAATGGCAGATTGTGCATGTATAAAGTTCCAAATGGCACTTACACCATCATCTCCTGTTACAATACCAAAAATAATAAGACAAAGACAGGCCACAAAGCCGATAATTGATGCTATATCCATGAAAAACACCTGTTTATTTTCACGCTAGTATGTAAAAATATCCTTTCTGTACAATTTTACTAAATTTTTTATCTCTTGTCTACTTTCTTTTACAATAATTTTCCTACCTGTAGTAAAGGTAACAACCGTGTCCGGGGTTTCCTCTACAAACTCAATCAGGTCAGGATTTATCAATACTTTCGTGTTATTCAGGCGTGTCACTTCAATCATAATTCTCCCCCTTTACCGTAAATTACCATTGGATGAATCCTATTTTTCCATATTTGTATTGTTATTCCCCATTTGCTTTTCTCTTAAAATTCTTATAATTATTTTACCACTTTTCCATACAAAAAAAAATAGGGACATCTTCCAAATATCTCGGAAAACATCCCTATTTTTTGTTATATATTGTTTATTACGATTTTAGCATTAGTACTATCGTTTCAGATTTACCAATTCTTCCAGTAAAGTATCAGATACGGTGATGATACGGGAGTTTGCCTGGAAGCCTCTCTGGGCTGTGATCATTTCCGTAAACTCTGCCGAAAGGTCTACGTTACTCATTTCCAGAACACCTGTCTCCATATAACCGCCGTTTGCGGATATGTCAACACCGATTCCATCAAATTCTCCGGAGTTTAATGTTGCAGAATATAAGTTATCTCCCACCTTTTCCAGACCGGAAGCATTGGGGAATTCCGCAACTGCGATCTGCCCTAAAAGTTTTCTCTGTCCGTTGTCATAAGATGCCCAGATCATACCATCCTTCTGAATGGAAATGCCGGAAAGTTCACCTAACTTACGTCCTACGCCCAAGCCGTCCTTATCTCCGGGGTCTGCACCAATGGTGCTGGTTGCATTGTTATCAAAGTTGGAGGATGCAGAAAAGTCAACGCTGATGGCACTGAAAGGACCGGCAGGAATTTCCTGATCTCCAAAGGATAAGTTCAATGTCAGATCATTGCTGAGACCGTTTACTGTCTCGATCTTACCGGTAGAAGCATTATATTGGATCACGCCGCCGGTAATGGTCTTGCCTGCAACAGCCAGCGATCCATCCGGTCCCAGAAGGGCATTAAATCCGCCTGCAGCCACTTTATCAGCAACAGAGGAACCATCTGCCACGTACATTTTGGTAAACTCTTCATAAGAAGAAAAGCCATAAGCATTTGCCAGAACTTTTTTATCTTCATCGCTCATGTTACCGTTATTGAGGTTGATGGTCTTATCTGTGCCATCCTCACCCTTATAGGTAAAGGTTCCGGCTGTGGCATCATATGTATAAGCGCTTCCTAAAGTCAGCGTCTGGGGATCAGCTACATTCTGGGTAACACCAAACTTCATGCCGTCAACCTGGACTGATTTACCCTGCTTATCTAAAAGATCTGTCATTTCCACAGTATACATACCCTTGGTTCCTGTAGACTTCATGGACAGCTTGGCAGTATATTCATATCCGAGATTATCAAAGAAGCTCAGATTCATGATCTTTCCTGCTTCTGAGGAAACCTGGACATCATTCTTGTCAATAATACCGGAAACATAAGCCTTTGATGTAGCTTCCGGAGGATAGGTCATATTGTCTGCGCTCATGATACGAAGTGCAGATACAGTATCTTTTTTGATGGCGCCTGTGGTCTCATCTACCTGCCATCCCATAACATTATATCCGTTAGATGACATTGCCAGATTACCTACGCTGTCAACATAAAAAGAACCGTCTCTTGTAAAGTAATTATTGCTGCCGTCGCTGACAATAAAAAACGCATCTCCCGTGATCTTAATATCAAAAGGATTTCCCGTTGTCTGGGTTGCACCCGGTGTTTCAATGGCTGTATTGATGGCACCTGATTTAACACCAAGACCGATCTGCCTTGCATTTACTCCGGCTGTTCCGCTGACAGCGTTAGGTCCAGAAGCTTTTTGTGTTGTCTGATACATCAGCTCCTGAAATACAATGGATTGTGATTTGTAAGCTGTTGTGTTTACGTTTGCGATGTTGTTACCGATAACATCCATCTTTACCTGGTGTGTCTTTAAACCCGCTACACCAGAATACAATGCTCTCATCATAATTAAATCGACCTCCTGATTTAGAACCGTTTGTTCCTTCCGTCATTCGGGAACATATAAGCCTCCTGTCGGTCCGGCCTTATGCAATTACGGCTCCGTCAATATTTGTAAAAATTTTTTCATCCGCCTGTGTCTGATCCAGGGCTGTAATGACCGTTCCATTAGGTACATTTACAATAAACGCCAGATTATCTACCATTACAAGCGAATCCCTGATTCCTTTCGCTCCGGCTTTTTGTGTTCCTTCAGCCAGTCTGTCCATTTGAGATCTGGTCAGCTCAATATTCCGATCCGCCAGTCTGTTGGATGCATGTTTGGAAAACTTAAGAGGTGCATCCGCTGCCGTTTCCTGTGCCTTTTGTGCGAGAATATCCTGAAAAGAAACATTTTCCGTATTACTCGTCTTATTGGCACCGGATAATTTGGAAGTACTGAGATACCGATCCTGAATCTGCAGGTTCGAAAGGAAACTTTGCTGAATTTGATTCATATGGATTCCTCCCTTCCTGACTATACAGGAATTTTACTGCACTATTCCGTTTTGCCTGCATCATCGCCGCCATCTGCGCCATCCGTTTTGCCTGCATCACCGGTGTCTTGTTTTTTGTTTAATTCATCTAATTTGATGACTTCCTCCATTTTTGCCACATAATCCTCGATCTGTTTCTTAACATCCTCAGCCACAAAGCTCTGCTGATATTCATTCATGGATTCATAGGTTTTCTGAATGGATTCCACTGCTTCTCTTTCACTGATCGACAGATTTGCTACCGGCGGAAGCTTCCTGATGGCATTTACAAGAGTCAGCGCCATGGAATAAGCCTCTATGTATTCTGCGTCGGCTACTTCTACAACTCCGTCCAGAGGATAAGAATTTCCGTTTACCCATACAAGTGCTTTGGAATTTTCATAGCTGATATAATCAACAACCCCCATATCACTTGTGGTATTGCCATTGTCATCTGTAGTCTCTACAACTACTGTCTGACCAACCAGACTTGCCGCACGGGACAATTCCATAGTAGAACTCATATTCTGCATCTGTTCCAACTCAGAGAAAGTTGCATACTGGGAAATATATTCCGTATTGGATGTAGGTTCCAAAGGGTCCTGATATTTCATCTGGGCAACCAGAAGCTGTAAAAACGCATCTTTATCCAAAGTAGATGAATTTGTTGCTTTGGAAGTTTTTTTGTCGCTGTCAGTGCTGTTTACTTTCTGCTGTAACACACCGTCAACTACCTGTGCTGATACACTCATTTTCTTTCTCCTTTCTCTTTTTTATCATGCGGTAAAATCAACGCTGTTACCGCTTTTTGCCATCATATCGATCTGAATTTTTTCTGCCTCTGTCAGATCTTCATCAGATAACAATTCTTCTGCCTGTTTCAGATTATTGATGACAATTCTTCGCCTTGTCTGTTTCTGAACCTGCTGTTCAAATAAGTTTTTAGCTTCTTCACCGCCATTTTCCATGTTTCTTTCAAATTCATGGCTGGCAACTGTTACATCAACAGCCTCAACCTTTAATCCCTGCTGGTTCAAGTCTTCCTTTAAGGTCATTGCCTGGACCATCAGCGCTTCACGAACCGCTTCGTTCTGTGTTGTGATCACTGCAGTAATAACGCCCTCCCTGGAAGCCACCTGCAAATGGATATTGCCAAGACTTTCGGGATTTAAGGAAATTTCCATTTCCGATAATCCTTCACTTTGATGGATCTTTACATATTCCCCGATCTGGTTGATGATGTCATTTGTGTCTACATAAGAAGTAAAGGACAATTCCGGCTGCCTGATTCCGTCAGTTGTAATATTTTCAGGATGATACATCTGATTTACCAAAGGAGAACTTTCCTGATGGAAGTTCATCATGCTCTTATTCTGTCCCGCTGTCTCCTCTGTGGTCAGGCTTTCTTTGGTCTGTACCGAAGCATTTTCTTCTCCTGCTTCTTCCCCATTTCCTTTCACTGTTTTGGGCTCTTCTTCCGGCTCTTCAAGGGGCATTTCATTTTCCACTTCCACTAAAACGCCTGAATTTGCCTCTGTTTCAAGATTTTCCGGAGTTTTCATGGTAGCCTGAAGCATATCAAGGACTTCATCCATATCCATCCCAAGTTCCTCTGACAGATCCTGCAGATTTTGCTCCACAATTTCTCCTACTGTATCAGTCAGGTCCTTAACAACCGCAAACATCTCTGCATCTGTTAAAAGTGCCATGGGATCAGCTTCACCATTTAACCGGGTTACCAAAGCTGCCATATTTCCCTGATCCATCAGGTCCATAACCGTAAGTCCCAGAGCTTCCATGGCTTCTGCCACTTCTTCTTCCGTAACATCCAGTTCATCAGCAATTTCGCTGATCACTTCTTTTTCTGTGTCTTTTGCGGTTTTATCCACACTGTCCTTGACATTTTGCGCCTGTTTTGGATCTGTGGTCTGCTCAGTTTTCTGTGATCCTTCGTTTTTCTGAACCTTAGCAGTCTCACTCTTTGCCGCAAATGCATCTGCAGTTCTTGTTACACTGCCCACATTCTGAACCTTACCTGCCGTTTCCTTTACCGTATCCGGCTGACTGTTCTTCGCCTGATTCATGGCATCCTGGAAACTTCCAAACAGTTCATCCGCCTGATTTGCCGCCTTATCCGTATTCCCGCTTCCTCTGTAAGCCTGAATAGCCTGATAATCGCTAATCGGTGCACTGGTCATCTGTTTTCCTCCTTTCTATATTTTGTGGCAAATACACTCTGCCTATAGAATATATCGGTTCAAATGATCGTTTCCTTAAGACTCGGGGTCCATAATTTTTGTAATTTTTGCTGCCACTTCCGGGTCCATTGCTCCCAGTATAGCACCTCTGTCATCCGGTTCCATAACACCCAGAATACGTGCCGCCAGATCCAGATTACCTGTCATCTCTTCAAAGATTGCCGCAGCTTCCTTGGGTTTCATCTCGGAATATGCCTGGGCATAATCCTTGATCTCCTGGGATTCCTCTTCTTTGGCTATAACCTCCTTATACAGGCTCTGTGCTGTTTCCGGGTCCATGGTCTCGTAATATCTTGCATATTCCTCAGCCCCCGGTCCCTTTTCCGCGTAAACCACTTCCTGATAAAATTCATTTTTGATTCTCTGGAATTCAATCTGGTTTGCCTCAAAGGTGGATAATCTCTCCACTTCCGCCTTCAGTTGTGAAATCTCCTCACTGTCAGAATTGAGATTGGACTGCGCCTGCTCCAATTGCAGCTCCAGTTTCTCTATCTGTTCCACCGCATCCTTCAGATTGGTATAACCATCATAGCTCTCTCCGTCAATCACTTCTGTTTCAGTACTTTGAGGCAGGATTTTATTTAATACGGGAACATCAGAAATAATAGGTGCCAATACATTGGAACCAAAGCCTCCCACATCCAGTTTGATCAAAAGCGCCAGAATACCCAGCCATATGATAATGATCACCGCTGTAACGATAAAAACGGAAAAACCTCCGCCCTCTTCATCATCTTCCAGTCCGGCTTCCTCCATGGCAAGCTCCTTTGCCCTTCTTTTGGCTTCCTTTTTCTGCGCTTTCTGTTCCTGTTTTAATTTCTTTTTTTCCTCATTCAGCCTTTTCCGTTCTGCTGTGGGATCAAGCGTCCCAACCTGTTCCATATTTTCTTTCGCCATTGCAATCACCTGTCATTGTCTGTTTTCTGACCGTGGGTATAACTGGTCAGTTCATCAATTTCCTTGCTCTCCGCAGCTTTTTCCTCCTGCATAAAAACCTCAAAAGCCTTTTCTTTTAATATTTCCTGGGTTTTTCGCTCCTGCATGGCTTTCTGCATACGGATTCTCTGTTCCTCCAGCTTCTTCTGCGCCATCCTTACCTGAATGGTCTGTGCCCTGACCTGCTCTCCTGCATGTGCCACCAGTTTTTTATTTTCTTCTATATCCAAAATGGAAAGTTTTTCAGCCAGCAGCAATTCCCTGCCCGCATTCTCCAGCCGGCTTCGCTTGTTCAGACAAAACTGCAGTTTTTCCTCTTCTTCCATGACCCGAAGATTAGCCGTAGCAAAATCATTTTTTGCCTGCTGTTCCATTTTATCTTTTATTTCCAGAATATTCTGCATTCGATAGATAAATCTGCTCATACTGTCTCCTTAACAGAAACAATGCTCCGGTTTCAGAAAAGTTCCAAAAGCCTCTGAACTTCCTCTTCAAAAGGAATCTTTTCGTCTGTTCCCTGCATTAAAAATTCATTGACTGCCTGAATTTTCTCAATGGCATAATCAATTTCCGGATTGCTCCCTTTTTTATATGCACCGATATTGATCAGATCTTCCGCATCATGATAGGTAGCGAGAACATTTTTCAGCTTTCCTGCCGCCTGCTTGTGTTCCGGCTCCGCGATCTGGCTCATGCAACGGGAAATACTCTGCAGCACATCGATTGCCGGATAGTGATTTTTGTGTGCCAGCTTCCGGTTCAGCATAATATGTCCATCCAGAATACTTCTTGCAGTATCCGTGATGGGTTCATTGAAATCATCGCCGTCTACCAATACCGTATACAGCCCTGTAATGGACCCCGTTTCATTTCTTCCTGCACGCTCCAGCAGCCTGGGCATTTCCGAATAAACGCTGGGGGGATATCCTCTTGTTACCGGCGGTTCCCCGCTGGCAAGCCCGATTTCTCTCTGCGCCATGGAAAAACGGGTAAGAGAATCCATCATCAGTAAAACATCTTTTCCTTTATCCCTGAAATATTCCGCAATGGCAGTTGCTGTCTGTGCCGCCTTTTTTCTTTCCAGCGCCGGCTTATCCGAGGTTGCGACCACTACCACGCTTCGTTTCATACCTTCAGGTCCCAAATCTCTTTCTATAAACTCACGGACCTCTCTGCCCCGCTCGCCTATGAGAGCAATCACATTGATATCAGCCCTGGTATTACGGGCAAACATTCCCATCAAGGTGGATTTTCCCACACCGGAACCGGCAAAAATGCCGATCCTTTGTCCTTTTCCTACTGTAATAAGACCATCTACCGCCTTTACCCCCAGGGGCAGAATCGTATCGATGATCTCTCTTTTCAGAGGATCAGGCGCCGCCGCTTCTATGGGATAAGTCTGAGTACAAAATACCGGACCCCCTTCAACAGGTCTTCCCAGACCATCCAGGGTTTTCCCCAGAAGTTCTTCTCCCACGGGAACGGAAAGAGGATTTCCTTCGTTTTCCACAACACATCCTCCACCGATGCGGTCCGTTGCCTCATAAGGCATCAGCAAAGTGTGTCTGTTCTTAAATCCTACCACTTCAGCAAGTATGTATTCTCCGCTCCTGCCCTCTTTATAAATCCGGCATAAATCTCCCATTTTGGAATCAGGTCCGGCAGACTCGATCGTAAGCCCTACCACATTGATCACTTTCCCCAGCTTCTTAAAATAGGTCAGATTATATGCTTTCTCATATTTCTTTACGTCAATCACTGCATTTGTCAACGTCTGAAACCCCTTTAACTTTCAGTCAGCCTGTTTATCCCTTCATAAGAAAGTAACAAAAGCTGTTTTTTTAATTCTTTTAGTTCTATTCCAAGACTGCAGTCAAAAATACCATTTTCCGTCTCGATCAGACACTGATTTTTCTTTAATGTCAGATCTTCCACAATATCAAAATGGGCATTTGCCACACCGCCGGCTTCCAGCAGCGCTTCCTTCTGCATACTGACAAAAGGAATATCCTCCTTCGAAACATGAATCAGATATTCCGAGCTTCCTTCCATTTTTCGAAGTGTATTGCCCAGCAGATGAACGACCACATCCCTGTAGTCGGCTATTTTGACATGAAAAATATGCTCATAGATATCTGTCAGCACATTGATCAGTTCCGGCTCTATCTCTCTGATTTTTTCCTGATAAATCCCGGCAAGCTGTGCTTCTTTTTCCTCGTATTCCCGTTTCAACTGCTCTTTTAAGCTCTCCGCTTCCTGACAGCCTTTGGCATAGCCTTCAGACTGCCCTCTGGCAGCGCCCTCCTCATATGCCTGCTGTCTGAGCTGCTCCGCTTCACGTCTCGCCTGTTCCATCATGGCATCGATTTCTTCCTGTGCCTGCGCCAGCAATTCTTCCGGCGAGGGTCCTTCATATACCGGCTCCGCCTTAATGACATTGCTTCCGTCATCATCTAAAAGCTTTGAAACCTGTGCTGCCTCTATGCCATCGGAAAATTCCTCGGGAAAATTAGTTCCGTCCTCTTCCTCAATGCTGCTTTTCAGATTTTTTGAAAGTTCTGCGATCCGTTCTGCCATTCTCTCATTGGAATCAATGACCCTGGCTTCTGAATCCTTCAAAACTACCTGATTGAATTTATATAAATTGGGACTAGACAACAATCTCGTCACCTCCGCCTCTGGAAATGATAATCTCCGCGGAGTCTTCCAGTTTTCTGATAATATTTACGATCTTCTGCTGTGCTTCTTCTACATCCTTCATACGTACAGGACCCATGAATTCCATATCCTCTTTGATCATGGCAGCCAGACGCTTGGAAAGGTTGTTGAAGATTGCATTCTGTACCTGTTCTCCCGATCCCTTCAGGGCAATTGCCAGATCGTTATTATCAACATCACGCAGTACCCTCTGAATGGCTCTGTCATCCAGCATAAGGATATCTTCGAATACAAACATCTTCTTGCGGATTTCGTCTGCAAGCTCGGGATCTTCGATCTCCAAAGTTTCCATAATGTGCTTCTCGGTTCCACGGTCTACGGCATTTAAGATTTCCACTACTGCGTCCACACCGCCGATCACTGTGTAATCCTGATTTACCAAAGAAGACAGCTTTGTTTCCAGCACCCGTTCCACCTCTTTAATAACATCCGGACTGGTACGGTCCATAGTAGCCACACGTTTGGCAACATCTGCCTGTCTGTCCGGTGTCAGCGCAGAAAGGATCATAGACGCCTGCTGAGGTGACAAATATGATAAGATCAAGGCAATGGTCTGAGGATGCTCGTCCTGAATAAAGTTCAGGATCTGAGAAGCATCCGCCTTCCGTACAAACTCAAAAGGCTTAACCTGTAAGGATGCAGTAAGCTTGCCAATAACATCCATGGCTTTCTCCGCACCCAATGCCTTTTCCAAAAGTTCCTTGGCATAACCGATACCGCCTTCCGCAATATACTGCTGGGCAAGACACACTTCATAAAACTCACTGATCACATCTTCCTTTAACTGCGGTGTAATACTTCTGGTATTAGCGATCTCCAATGTAAGTTCTTCTATTTCCTCTTCTTTTAAATGCTTAAATATCTGGGAGGATTTTTCCGGTCCCAATGCGATCAACAGGACTGCAGCCTTCTGAACACCGGAAATATCGTGTTCGCTTCGCGCCATTCCCTTTTACCCCCAATCTTCCGAAAGCCAGTTTCTCAGCAGATTTGCCACTGCCTCCGGATTTTCATCCACAAATTTTTCTATCATCTTTCTGGTCTCGGATTTCTCTTCCAGTTCAATATCTTCCAATATTTCAGGCGTGGACTGCAGCAGGCTTTCCACAGACAGTTCTTCCTCCGGTGCTTCCCTCTTTGCACCTCTCATACTCCAGAGGACAACAAATGCCAACAGCCCCAGAATAATAACGATAATAACAATCTGTACAACGTCTGTAGCTTCTACATCCAGTCCCTCTTTATCAATGAAAACCGGCACCTCATATGCTACAATGGAAATATTCTCCAACGGAATTCCCGTTGCCGTATGTACCACTGAATAAATATCTTCATCTACTTCCAGTTTTACCTGGGCTTCATTAGCTGCCTTAAACTCGTCCCATGACATATCTGTCAGAAGTCCCTGTGCCCTGACTTCCTCTTCTTTATACACTCTGAGGGTCTTTGCCGCTACAGAAATGGAAGAATTGTCATACTGGATCAAGCCCGGAGGAATGGTCTGGGTCTTTACGGATTCATTTGGAAGAAAATCCCTTGATTCCTGAGTTACACTTTCAGATGAATTATCATAATTACGCAGGGTATATGTTGTATCCTCATCGCTGTCATTGCTGGTAGTGCCCGGTACCCCTGACACTCCGCCCTGGGAATCCAACTGATAAGTATCTTCATGGCTGAGTACACCCTGGGTGGAATCCTCGGCAGGTGTATAAGAATGATCCACCAATTCGGTTACGGAAAAATCCAGATCCAGATTGCTTGCCACCTCAACATTATCATATAAATCCGTACCCAAAAGCACAGATTTCACTTCGCTCCTTACCAGATCTTCCGCTTTTTTCTTCATGGAAAGCTGACTGTTGGCACTGGTTCCGTTTGTATTGGAGCTGTCCTCTCCTGAGAAGAGGAGATTTCCATCTGTGTCGATAATGGTCACATTGTCTGTTGTCTCATTTCCAAGTGCAGTTGCCACCACTCTTGCCAGTGCAGCAGCAGCCTCTTCACTCAGTTCCCCGTCCAGATGCAGGGTAACTGCAGCAAAGGATTCCTTATCCTGAGCGATCAGCGTGCCGTCATCCTCCTGAACATCCAGATTGACTGTTGCTTTTTTTACAACGGAGTTTGCTTCCAGTGTATCCTCCAGCTGCTGTGCCAGAAATACCACATATTTTTTCTGCTTATCTGACTCCGTAGTGGAAAAACCGCCGCTTATGACATTTTCAATACCAAAAGTCATGGTGGGAATATTATTGGCACCCAGCAAAAGATTTGCTTCCGATTCCTGACTTTCCAATATGGAAATTACGGTGCCTTCCTTATTGGTCTCATAATCCATATTGTTATCTTTTAACAATTCCGCTATTTCTGCCGCCTCTGTTGTGGTCTCACAGGTCACTAACGGAACATACTCTTTTCTCGTCAGTAAAGTCACCAAAAGGGCCAGTGCCAAAATGACACCCGCCGCAATACTGATGATAACGGTTTTTTGTTTTGTGCTGAATTTGTTCCACCATGATACAATTTTCTTTGGAAGTTCCCTTAATTGATTCATTGTTTTCCCTTACTCCTTAGCACCTAAATCTGGATATTCATAATCTCTTTATATGCTTCCAGAAATTTATCTCTTACTGCTACCGTATACTGGAAAGCTTCAGAGGCTTTCTGCATGGCAATAGTAAGATCGTGGGTATTTTCTGCCTCGCCCATGGCAAATCGGATTTTTTCATTTTCCGCATCAGACAAATATGCATTGGTCTCTTTGATATTTGCTACGGCAGAATCCAAAAAAGAAGCGAAAACATCTTGATCATTATTTAAAGCAGCCGGACTGAGTGTTGCCGCTTTGCTGCTCTCATATGCACTTCTGATCGCATTAGAACTGATATTGTATAATGAACTGATATCCATTTTTTATCCTCCCCATAACTGATTAGTTAGCCATCTCCAAGCCCTTTACCGCAATGTCCTTACTGGTATTGAAGGCTGTTGCATTTGCTTCATAAGAACGGCTGGCATCGATCAGGTCTGTCATTTCCGTAACAATATTTACATTGGGATAATAAACATACCCATTTTCATCAGCATCCGGATGAGAGGGGTCATAAGCCTTGATCAGATCCGTTTCATAATCGTCATAGGTTCCCGTTACCTTAACGCCCTCTCCTGTATATGTTCCTTTTGCCTTCTTTAAAGTGTCTGCAAAGGAAACGCCGCCGCTTTTCTCCTGAAAAGTGACGATTTTTCTTCTATAAGGCGTACCGTCTTCTGTACGGGTGGTGTTCACATTTGCAATATTCTCGGAAATAACATCCATGCGGTAGCGCTGTGCTGTCAATCCGGTTGCATTAATGTTAAATGAAGTAAATAATCCCATTCCAAATTCCTCCTACTATTTCATCGCAGCACTTAAAAGCGCAAATTCCTGATTCACACTGTCTATCAATGCCTGATATCTGATCTGATTGCTTGCCAGCTCTACATACTCTGTGTCCGGGTCCACATTATTGCCATCCAGACGATAAGAATAATCGCCGTGATCGGTATATGTATCCACATCCAGGACTGATGAACGGATATGGGCAACCTTGCCGTCCATGGTCCGGTAACCGGAGCTTTGAAGCGCCTGCTTTAATGCACTTTCAAAATCCACATCCTGTCTCTTATATCCCGGCGTGGATTGATTGGCAATGTTATTTGCTATGGTTTCATTGCGAAGCCATGCCGCATCTGCCGCTTTATTCAACACATTTACATAATCAAATACGCTAGATGAAATCATAAAATCTCTCCTTATTACACTGCTTGGCATATGTCTGCATAATAGACCTACCATATCTTATTATAAATTATTTGTGGAAAAACACAAGTTTTTTAAGCAAATTACTCTATCTTGTGCGTTTTTTTACACTTTAGCACAAAAAGGGACTTACCCTGTAATGTAAATCCCTTTAACCATGCCAAATCCATTTGCATACACTATTCTGTTCCTATTACCGTTCACAGCATAACTTTTATTTTTTGCTGTCATGCTACCGGTTAAATCTTTCAATTTCTTCATAAACCGCATCATTCAGGACCTTAATATAGGTTCCTTTCATCCCGGAGCTTCTTGACTCGATCACTCCGGCACTTTCAAATTTGCGGAGGGCATTGACAATAACGCTTCTGGTAATACCCACCCTGTCTGCGATCTTGCTTGCCACCAATATGCCTTCCATACCGTTTAGTTCTTCAAAAATATGTACGATCGCTTCTTCTTCCGACGAAGATAAGGTGCTTAAAGCAGATTTTACCACCTGATGCTTCCTGCTCTCTTCTGCATTCTCCTCATTAACGGAACGGAGCATTTCCAGCCCCACCACCGTTACGCCATATTCAGTCAGGATAATATCATCAATATCGTACTGGTCATTGCATTTATAAAGGAATAACGTTCCAAGTCTTTCTCCTGCAATCTCAATAGGAGCGATCACAGCCTGAAACTTCTTAACATCTGTAGTCTCAAAGCCCAGGGTGGAAAGATTCACATTTTCCTTTGTGCTGAGCACTGAAAGGAAACGGTCATTTAACAGTGCATCAATCAGGCTGCCCACTTCACCATGGAGCAGTTCTGTAATCTGTTCTATCTCTTCTCTATTGCCCACACCCAGTATTTTACCCTTTTTGCTGATCACCAGCACATTGGATAAAAGGATTTCCTTCATGACATCACAGATATCATTAAACACAACTTTGCTTGTATTGTTATTATGCAATAGCTTTCCGATCTTTCTGGTCTTATCCAGCAACTGAACGCTGCTCATGTACATTTCACATCCTTCGCACTGTTTTGAAATTATTTTAACACAATTTTCTCACAGATGCAACGGAGTTTCGCAAATTGTCTGAATATTATATTTACCTGGACTTTTTAGTTTCAATGTAGCCACACTGTTCATCAGCACAGGAAAGCCTGTTTCCTTTTTCCAAAAGCACATTGCCGCATTTAGGGCAGAGTTTGCCGCTTGGTCTCTGCCAAACCATAAAGTCACACTCCGGATTGTCTTCACATCCATAATATCTGCGTCCCTTTTTGGTCTTACGTACCACAATATCCTTGCCGCATTTAGGACATGCCACGCCGATCTTTTCCAAATAGGGTTTGGTGTTTCTGCAGTCCGGAAATCCGGGACAGCCCAGGAATTTTCCATGAGGACCGTATTTGATCACCATGTTCCTGCCGCACTTTTCACAGATCACATCAGTTTCTTCATCGGCTATTTCCACATTTTCAAGCTGCTTCTCTGCATTCTTTACCGCTTCATCCAAATCGGGATAGAAATTCTCCACAACCACTTTCCAGTGTACTGCACCTTCTTCCACCCGGTCCAAAAGGGATTCCAGATTTGCTGTAAAGTTTACATCTACTATGGAAGGAAATGCTTCTTTCATCATATTGTTTACCACTTCACCCAGTTCCGTCATAAACAGATTCTTATTTTCCTTTGCAACATATCTGCGGGCAAGGATCGTGGTAATGGTAGGCGCATAAGTAGATGGTCTTCCGATTCCCATCTCTTCCAAGCTCCTTACCAGACTTGCCTCTGTATAATGAGCAGGCGGCTGGGTAAAATGCTGGCTGTAATCAAACTTTTCCAAATTCAGCTTTGTATCTTTGTCCAAAGACTTCAATAATGTATTGGGCTCCGCCTTTTCCTCATCGGAATCTGTATAAACACTCATAAAGCCTTCAAATTTTATTTTGCTTGCTGCAACGGTAAAACGATATCCTGCTCCGTCAATCTTTACTGAAGTTGTGGCATATACCGCCGGTGCCATCTGACTGGCAGTAAAACGTTTCCAGATCAACTGGTACAATCTGAACAGATCCCTTGCCAGTGAAGTTTTTAAATCAGAAGGAATCCGTTTAATATCCGTAGGACGGATGGCTTCATGGGCATCCTGAATCTTTCCTTTATTATTTTTCTGCCCATTTCCTGCGGACAAAAACTCTTTTCCATAATTTTCCGTAATAAATCCGGCTGCCGCTGCTGCTGCTTCATCGGAAATACGTGTAGAATCCGTACGCAGGTAACTGATATAACCGTCTTCATATAACTGCTGGGCAAGGCGCATGGTTTTCTGTGTGGAGAAATTCAACGCCTTGGAAGCCTCCTGCTGAAGGGTAGAGGTTGTAAAAGGAAGGGGCTGCTTTCTGGTTCTCTCCCCGTTCTTTACATCCGAAATGGAAAAATCTGCTTTTTCCATTTCCTTCAATATTTTATCCAGCTGTTCCCTGGAAGTAATATTGATCTTTTCATCCTTTTTACCATAAAATTTTGCGATCAGGGGCTTTTTCTCCCCCGGTATCTGAAAATCTGCCTCTAAATTCCAGTATTCTTCCGGAATAAAGGCATTGATCTCATCCTCTCTGTCACCGATCAGACGCAATGCAACGGACTGTACCCTGCCTGCACTTAAGCCTCTCTTAACTTTTGCCCAAAGCAAAGGAGATATCCGATAGCCTACCATACGGTCCAGCATACGTCTTGCCTGCTGTGCATCTACCAGATCCATATTGATCTCTCTTGGATTCTTTAAAGATTCCTTTACTGCATTCTTAGTAATCTCATTAAAAGTAATACGATAAACCTTTTTGTCTTCCAGCTTCAATGCCATATACAAATGCCAGGAAATCGCTTCACCTTCACGGTCAGGGTCAGTAGCAAGATAAATCTTGTCTGCTTTTTTTACTTCTTTGCGCAATGCCGCAAGAATATCTCCCTTTCCGCGGATCGTGATATACTTAGGTTCATAATCATGCTCCACATCAATTCCCAGCTGGCTCTTTGGTAAATCCCTTACATGACCGTTGCTTGCCATAACCTCATAGTTCGGTCCTAAAAATTTTTTAATCGTTTTCACTTTGGCGGGTGATTCCACAATCACTAAATATTTTGCCATATACATTCCCCTTATTCTCAGCCTGTGGCTGAATGATGTTGATCACCAGAGGTTAAAACCTTCCCCGAGTAATCGTTTCACACTATACACGAAAAAAAAAGACCTGTAAAGGTCTTTTTTTTATTTTACACATTTTTCACAAATTTAGAATAGGTATTTCGTGGGAAATATGCCTAATGGAATATTCTGTTTTGTGAATATTCCATTGACATTATTTAACCTTAATCCAGTTTCAAAAGATCCTGTTTGATGATGGTGAACATATCAAATGCTGTTCCAAGAGGTCTCTCAATTTCGCTTCCGTTGGTGCCACTGATAGTTTTATACCCTGTATTTGCCTGAATATAAATATTTACAGCGCCCTTATCATTCAGATAAGACATTGGTACATAGAAACCGTACATAGTACCAACCTCAATTTCTGTATCTGCAATTCCGTTACCGGTATCACAGATCTTCTGACTGAAATCTGAATTGTAAATTGTGATCGGAATTCTTACCACATTGACAACAGTATTGTCATTTAACTGAATGGTCATTACCTTTCCTGACTTCGTTACATTGCCATCTTTCCAGGTAACTACATCATCTTTCTTTCCATCCACTTCCATATAGAAGTATACCTTTGCATACTTATCGTCACTGGAAACGCCTCTGATCAGGTTTGTATCGGTCACCTTAAAATATGCTTTGGTTCCATCTGCTTCCACACCGGTCTGGGTATTGGGATTTACAAACTTATAAAGGTAACCCGTTCCCTTTTCATTAAATTGAATGGAAGAATCAACTGCATTATGTCCTGTTACATTATTGTCATATGGTACTGCTATACTGTCAAGCATATTACCATTGGAATCGTTGGTCTCATAGTAGGAAACAACCGGATTCACAATACCGGACTCATATGCTGCAATCAACGTATTGACAAACAGCTTCGCCTCATTATCCGTTATAGCATTCTGCCTGTTAGATCCAAATGCAGTGAAAGTCACATTACCCGAATTATAAATATAATAATTATTAATACCATCTCCCGGTGTGACAGAATATATATCTGCACCTGCAAGAACATTATTGTTATTATCAGCCATATCGCTCAGCGTATACCATACAACCGTATCAGAATTACCGTCTGTATCCGAATCTGTATCCAGATCAAGCTGGAAATACTGTGCATGTGATTTGGATACTGTCACACTTCCGTTGATCGTATAAGGATAATGTGAAATCTGTCCATCATTCATTTTATCTACATAAGTTCTTGTTGCAGCTCCTGACGGATCACTGGAGGAAGTCAGACTGTTAATGGAACCTGCATTGATAAAGCTCTGCTGCAATGCAAGATTCTCATTGACTCTTGTTCTGCTCCATACCGTATTGGTATAAGGATAAACATTGGCATAAAAACCGGTTCTTGCTGACTGCTGCACATATCCGATTGCCTGGTTGCCATTCTCCCTGCGCACAACATATCCGTTCCATGCATCTGCATCAGACGTTGTAAACTGAGTTGCTATCTTATTGATATTAACAGGATTTAAATATGCATTATAAACCGGGTTAGTAAGTCCATAACGATCCTGTGCCAGCGAATCAAGCAGTCCTGCATTTAATGTTCTGGAATTTGTGATCGTTACCTTTCCATCATCTGCCTTGCCATATTCATTAAAGATATTCTGTGCTACAACATTGTTGCTGGTCAATAATGGTTTTCCGGATGCAATATACTCTCTGATTGCACTGACAGCATTCAGACTGGTAAACTGCGTGTAGTTATCGCCAAAGCCCAAAATTATCATATTAACAGACATCGGTTTATCCTTATCTGCTTCGATCTGCTCCTTGGTATAGTCTGCGTTATCTTCCTTAGTCCGTTCAAAATTACTGAAGAAATACTGCCACAATTCCTCTTCTACATGAAACTGCTTTTGATTATAATCTGCCGCATCAGGATTACTGGAATATTCAGTTGCATAGGCATGTGCCGCATCTTTCTCAAACTGGCTGACTGTAACAGTCCTTACATTTATTTCGTACTGATCCGTTACAACGATATCCTCAAGATACTGTTTTAATATATCCTGATTATTCTCGTCCATCAGACTCTCCAGATTGATAGTAGATGCATCTCCATCCGGAGCGATCTGTAAAATATTTATATATTTCTGCTCTCTTGGTTTAATAGCAACATAACCTTTTTCGCGGCATGAAATCTGTGAATCTGATACCTTCTCCACCTCAATACACCAATTAATGATACCTCCTTCATCTGAAGGAACATTTCTTCTTAAATTATATACCACACCATTGCTTAAATTATAGTGTGTGATACCGTTGGCATCTGCCGTACCTCCAACAACAGAATCATCTGCTTCCAGTGTGATCTTATAATCATGCAGTTCTTCCGTCTCTGAGAATCTGCCGTCTGCATTAATATCCTGATAAAAATGGATTTCATACAGTTCAGTATTGCCAAGTGCTGCCGCTGAGCTGTTGATAGTAAACTGGTAATCCAGATAGTATTTTCCATCTGTCTTATCTGCTGTCAGATAAGAAATCGAATTATCTCCAAAATTATGGTTGTAAGAAACCGGCTGCTCCAATATCTGCAAGGTCACTCTCTCTCTGTTGAGATAGTTAATCACATCAGCTTCTCCATAAATGCCTTCGATCAGATCGCCTTCACTGACACAGTTAAAGAATTTTCCTGCAGCATCCGCAGCGTTACCGGACACTGCACCTGCACGACCGGTTGCATAGCTGAAGAATTCATACATATTAGAAGCATTATCCATCCTTCCGTGATCGATAACATTCTCTGTACTGGTTGTTGATACAGCGGTCGGATTAATGATCAGATTACCCTTTCCCTGAGATCTGATCAGATCTGAAGCTCCGATCACAAGACCGCCGCCCTGTAAGTATTCCTTTAATTCAATCAGTTTGGCTTCTGTCAAATCTCTTGAAGAATAAAACTGGGTCTTATTTCCACTTGTAACCACGTCACCATAGCCATAATATACGTTACCACACATATTTGTATTGGAAAAGCTCGTCAGAGAGCCTGTTTTCTGAGAAACAGCACCATTATTTATCTCCTGCGTCTGTCCATCAGCATGATGATAATACGTATTATTCTTGCTGCCGATATAGATAACATCATAATCGCGCAACAGATCCGTCTGCATTGTATTAAACTGATCTACTGTGATACTTGTAAATACCACAAGATCCATCTGCTCATTTGCTGTCATATTGGCATTCAGACACTGACTGATAAATTCCTTTCTTTCAACCTTTACAGCTTCTGTCTCCAAGGAATAATCTTTCGTTTCAAGAGTTGAATTGAAGCGGAATTCTCTTGTAGGCTCAATTTCAAGTACACTGTAGGAAGCCTTGGTAAGAGCCAGATCTTCACCTCGATAGCACAGGATATACTGGATTGCCACAGCCGGTGTTATATATCCTTCTGTCATCATTCCAACATCAATGGTACCATCCTGTCTCTTTCTTGCATTCAGATCTTCGTTGTTATAGCTGATATAAGCCACAACTGCCTGAAAACCACCGGCAATCGCACCATTATTATACAAACTGTTTAAATCACCATTTGCAATATTCCCTAAGGCATTTACCTGGAACTGCTCTAGCTTTGAGCTCTGGAAATCCGTATAATGATGATTATAAACATAGACGTTATTGACTGCCAGATTTCCGTTATAACCGGTCAGCATGGAAGATTTTAAATAATTGTACCCTTCTGCACCGATATTTAAGGTATTGGCAAACGCCACATCATCTCCGATCACATAATGCTTTGCCTTTTTCTCAAGACCAAGCTTCTGTGCATCTGCTGCTGTCACTTCATTAAAATAAGCACTGCAAAAGCCCTGTACTGCAATCTGCTCCTGATCCTCCTGCCACAGCAAAAGTGCCAGTTTATCCAGATTGGACATTGTATTATCGGAGTCGTTATACAGTTCATAGTCCATGATCACAGCTTTATGGTAAATAGCTGACTGATTGTACAATTCCTTCAAAATGGCGGTGCTCATGTCCATACCTGCATATTCATCCGCCGTTCCTGATATATAGATCAGATCATAATCGTTGATATCCGCTGCCGTCAATTGATCAAGGGTCACATTTTTGTATGTAATATTACAGCCAAGGGTCGCATCTCCAAGAATATATTCCTTGATCCAGTCACCCACCCTATATTTTCTGTTCTGTGACAGAAAACCTACATTGGTCTCGGAAGCATCATATCCATAGTAAATATCCGCAAGATTTTCCTTATAAACAAAGCTGACATTTCCGGTTCCATCCGTAACAGTCTCAAGTCCTTCCGGAATTCCATTCCTGGACGGAATCTGTTCATATTTATTGACCAGTGTATTTCCACTGACTGTACCATCTATTACCGGGATGTCATTGGCACTGACACTTGTGATCTTGTAGATATAATTCTGATCCAGAGCTGTCAGCTTCTGACCATTAGGACCATACGCATCGGTTAATGTCTCTGTACCGGTTGCGATGATATAACCATCTTTCAGTTTATAAATTCCACTAGATGTATATTCATAATGACCCTGTACCATCTTTCCGGATGAAATTCCGGGATAGGCCCTGAAATCATTTGATCCCGCCTGACCAAACAGACCTTTATTTTCAGAATCATAAATCGGATACTCGGAAAGTGTGCCAATATGATTATCCGTACCATACGGCTTGATCATACCATAACGTCTCATGGCAAATGCGATCTCTGCTTCCTCTACGCCCCATTCAGTTGACCCACTTGCAAAGGAATTAAACCTTTTACCATATGTATAGGTACTGATAGAATCATCATTTCCGGCTCCGCCAACAAAATAACCAAGCTCAGTATTATCTGCTGAAGCCGTAACTTCCAAGATTTTTAAGCCATTGGTCTTGTAGGATGTACTGATTGGATAAAAAGTATTCTGCTTTGCATATACATCCATTGTTGAATTTTTCATATCAACCACAATAACGGATGCAATTATTACCAACGCAATCAATCCGCATATGAATTTTTTGTAGTGCTTTTTCATTATTTTCATGCTTTTCTCCCCAAACAACCAAAGTAATGATATTTTGTATCTGCTGTTCAAAAAACCGCCCTAGGACATCTTTTTCCAACAATGATAAGTAGAATTGTAATAATAATTTCCGCCTTTATAAGTTAAGGTATAATACGAAACAGTATCATTGTTTGTCACAACACCGAGTCTAAAAGCTTCACCGGAAGATAAAGTAATATCATTTCCCGTAATGCCATTTAACTGCTGTACTGTTGCCGTACCGTTTGTGCCGCTGTTGGAAACAGCTTTTACTGTATAAGAGCACTGATAACTTCCGTCATCTTTTTTATCCATGCTCAAAGTAGATGGTTCGGAAATAAATAAACTCTCACCTTCAACATTGGACACATAGGCATCAAATGTATAGGAGCAGTTTACCAGATGATTCTTTCCGAATGCCATGGCTGTTTTATAATAATCATCAATAGTGATCATCAGATTTACTGCATCTGTCGGATAAAATTCCGACTCGTTTTTTGCTGTCAGTCTTACAACGCCTTTATCCACATAAGTATAACGGTTACCAAGAGCACTGACATAATTGACTGAAATATAATTGTTGGCATCTATCATACCATACTCATTGGCATTGGTATTGATATAACTGTGTGCTCCCTCATCTCTGATATAGACACCGATATGATTTTTCTTGGAAATATTGTAACCGGTTGTGGAAAAACTCATATTATAACTGCCACCCTTGTCAATCAGGATCGTGCTACCATCTGTGGGCTTCCCTGCTTTCAGCCGAACCGGATCCAGATTAAAGTTAGCCGTTTGTGTATAAATTGTAACGCCATCATCCATTAAGCAGGTCAATATTACGGATACATTCTGTGAATTTCCATAATAATCCAGCTGACTGCTTCCTTCTGTATACCTCATGGATTCATAATCCAGATACAGATATGCCTTTCCGTCTCTTGTAAAGGCAACCAGGTTTTTTAATGTATCATTTCCTGAAAAGTTATTTAATGTAATGCCTATAATCTTATCTACATGTAATTGAACATTGTTAACTGTTGTTGTCCAATTCTCAACAGCCGGCAGCTTTCCTGCCTTATACATTGCTGTCAGATCGATCTCAACACCACGGCTTGCGCTGTCGGCACCACTGCTTTCTTCTACCTCACTGACACCGAATTCGTAGCTTGCATCCCATGTTCCGTCCCATCTGGATACAGCCATGATCCGGAAACTGTATTTTTCATTTGCCTTACTGCCAAGACGCACATAGGCAGAACTGCCTGCTGTTCCAAGGGTTGCAATTCCTGCATCATTGCAGACAGCCCAGTCCTTTCCTGCTGTTTTATACTGAAGAGTCCAACTGCAGAGCTTATCAGCTGCACTAAGATTATAATCACTGATTTCAGCTGCAAACAATGCTGTTGCTTCCGGTTCAACTGTATTGGTAGATTTATCTACTCCACGGCTGGGCACAACTGACATATCCAGTATCTTCCGGTAATAAACCGTAGCCACTCCACTTACCGGCGCTCCTGTCTGAGGATTATTGATGGTACTGGTTGCAGTCACATTGAAGGAAGAAGGAATTACATTTCCCATAGCCGGATCTGTATATAAAAATTCATCAAATTGAATCGTACAGCTTTTTTCATCTACACCTGATGTGATAACCGCTCCTGTATACCCTGTATCAATACTCCATGTATAAAGCTTCTGTGTGGTAACATTCTTTGCATCACTGCTTGCAATAAAAGTCTGTGTCTTTCTGACAGGTGTAGTCTGGGGATTCTCCTTTCCCTTGACATCTACATAAACAATGTCCGGAGAAACAATAACCTTAGTAATGCTCGCATTCTTATCAACAACTTTGTCCACGACCTTATTCACGCTGATAGAATTGCGCAAATTCACCTGATAATTACCGCTGTAGCGCCTGCCGCCGCGCTCATAAGTCATTGAAAAAGTAACGATATTTTTACTCTTTCCTGTTACACGGCTTAAATCCACAGAAAAATCTGTGACATTTTCTGCTAACAATTGTGCTTTAGAAAGATCGTATGCTTCATATGTATCAGTTCCAGCCTGTGCCCTTCTCTCAAGATAGAAAAGCTTCTCTCCATCCGGAATGATCAAAAACTGATAGTTATTATTGTCAATTTCTAATATATTATCCGCAGACGGATCAGTTCCGCCCGGAAGACTGGAAGAAGAAACTGAACCGGAGTACTCCGGAATCCTGTCCGAAACAGTGGGACCGTAACTGATGTTTACTTCACAGTCAATGATCAGATCACTGATAGAATTTGCCACCAGCTGCGCTTCTGTCTGAATGTCCGCATCAGAGCTTGTTTTCTGATACAATCTTGCCCCCGTATTCATAAAGGAATAGATTGCCAGAGAAACAACTCCCAATATTGCCATGGCAACCAGAATCTCCACAAGAGAAAAACCTTTATTATTCATTTTTCTTTTTTTACCCTGCAATATCATGCTTTTCCTCCCACATCTCAAATCTTATGAGTGACTGATTCTTGTTCTTGCTCCCGTCTCAACCTTCCCGGTCTTTGGATGAATGGTAATTTCATATTGATAAGCTCCTGCTGAAGCAAACATATGATAAAGATTATCTCCGCCATCTGTAGGGAGCAGCGCTCCGCTTTGTCTGTTAAATGCAACCACTGTACCGCTGGAAACACAATTTTGAAGTACATCAGATGCTGTATTTATAGACAAATTCTTCACACCGGCTGCATAACTCCCCACCGGTGTCCCACTGGCTGCATCCTGAGAATAAGCCACGGAAAGAGTCACATTTCCTTTACTGATCTTCTTGACATCCGTAATAGTCGAATCTGTCACAGTAATGCAGTAATTGCAATTATCTGTAGTATTCTTAACAAACACAAGATAAGTATTGGTATTTGATGTATTGCTGCCACCTCTGGATTTGCTGAGCGCCATTGTTCTTCCATTTTCCAAACTGGAAATCACCTTGCTTCTGCATTCTTTTGCCCGGTATCCGCTGAGCCGTCCAATATTGACAGCCATGATCGTGGATAAAATCGCAATGATTGCAACAACAATAATCAACTCTACCAAACTAAAGCCTTTGTTATCCTCTCTCATACACGCTTACTCCTTATTCCAGTTCACAAATTTAACAAGATCTGTAGCTCTCACCACATCTCTCTCCTTCTGAGCTTCAATGGCATCTAAAAGATCCGCATCTGTTGTTCCCAGTGAATTAGCATAAGCGATACCATTCTGAATGACCTCAAATACATAGCTTCCACTGTCTGTCTTTGCTGTCATGGCCTTCTGCACTTCGGCTGCATCATAATCAATCCGCGTATTATTGCTTCCAATGTAAATATTGCCGCCACTGAAAATCAGCCCTTCAAATTCACGTACATTCAAAGTAACATCTCCACTTGCAATCACAAGATGAAGATCCGGATATGCGCCTTCATCAATAACAAAAGAACCGCTGGCTGCATTGTTTACAACAATTGCAACTACCTTGTCATCTGTATTCTTAAATGTCTTATACCCCCCAGCCTGTACATGTTCTGCAAACTCTTCCTCGTCTACGGCTATGTTTGTAAATACATCATTTTTCAACTGGGAAGCAGACAGATCCTCTGTGGTCTTCATCAGATACTTGGACAATCCCTGATAATAACTTAAGTACAGTTTGCGGTTATTCTCCATTGCTTCAAAATTGACCAGATCCTGATCGAAGGTATCGGATCTCATATAAATATTGTTGCCACGTTTGTAGAGCATATTGCCGGCAATGCTCAATAGCCCGCTATTTGCATCCAACACATCACTGCTAATGGAATAGGATGCAACATAGTTGTTAAAATATCGGTTAAATGCAGCCTGATCCGCATTGTAATAATCTCTGAAAAACTCATTTGCCTTTTCATCCGACGTAAAATTCAGATAAAAATATACAAGAATCGTTCCGTTGACACGTCTGAATACAGGTGTATATGTGGCACCATAGCTGTTAGGCGACGCATTTACCTTATTCATCACTACATCAAGACGTACGACTGTATATTTAAGCTGGTCCGTATATACTACCTTGCCATCCTTCATCACCACATTACCGTTTGCATCATACTCAGGAATATAAGTTGTTGCAAACTTGGTGTATTCATCATAGGTCATTGGGTTCTTAGCCAGGATCTGAGTATCTCCGTCATACCCCATACACTCTACCGGTACCATATACATTAACTGATCACTCTTTGCTGCTACAGACTGACCCATCAGAATATCAGAGTTATTGGATACTGATACATCCTCATTAACCTGTGTACCGCTTTCTGACCAGGAAGCTGTCGCCCCGCTTGCGTCCAACCTTTCCTTTTCTTTGTTATATTCTGCCCAATCCTCAACATAATCACCTGCAGGATTATTATCTGCTGCGTTATAATGAACACTGCCCACATATGCATGCCCTGCAAGGGTCAACTGTTTCAGATCAGAAAAGTCAATGGTACTGTGCGCTCCGTTAAATAAAATCGCACTATTATTTGCTGCTGTTCCATACTCGGAACCATATCCATAATATCTTCCGCTCATGGTAATTTTCGGATAAGTTCCATCCAATGTTAAGTCATCCTGAATAAAGCAGTTAGCCTCCACATCCATAGTTGCAGATTCTACATACAGATCTGTTGCCCATACCTCATAATCCTCGCCAACCAGAATGCTTGCCCTGCTTGCCGGTCTGTTATTGGACCCACTGTCACTCTGAGATCTTCCGTTTGAAGCACTGATCCGGTTGGCAGTAACTGTGAAGTCTGTTGTGGCATCTCCGGTCTTTTTATCAAAATTTATCTGACCATCAACACCATTGACAAAAATACCATTTTCACCGCCAAAAACATTACCAGTAACCACTGTACGTGTCTGAGTACCCGGTGCTGCAGCCGGCTTATGTGTTACTGTATTCCTTTGATATCCATTATAAATTCCGCCGGAGCTGACCAAAGAATAAGTCTCCAGCTTCGGAAGGCTCAACACATTGGCAAAATTAATCTCCGGTGTCTCAATATCAATATCCGTCTTGATAATGGATACATAACCATCTTCATCAGTATAAGAAATCTTGATATTTTTAAACTCTATGACATTTCCGTCCTTAAAAATAACCATCGGACCCTCATCCTTAAAAGAAGCAAGACCCGTATCAGTACCAAGCCCCGTCCAGCTGCTATGGGCAACTGTCTCCATATATGCGCCTTCACTGCCTACTGTAGCAGCCTTAGGTGTCTCCACCCAGTACGCAACAAGGTTAGCAGGCTCATAATAGTTGACATCTTCCTGTAAGCCTGCTGGTCCCATGATCTGACTCTGCACATTCAAAATGTTTTTTAAATTTTCTTTATACTCAATTTCAAAATATGCCTGCTGATTTTGTGCAGTATCTGCCGTATGCTCTGAAATAACCTTATAATAGCTTTCCACCATAGCGTCAGAAACATCTTTTTCAATACCAGCCTTAATCTCATTTAATGCTGATTCAGCTGTATAAAAGTTATTCTTTGCCGCACGATCGGTATATTTCATCAAATAGTTGTAGTAAACAAGATATACCATCATCGCAACAAGAGTTCCGATAAATGCAATCGATATGATTACCATAACCAACGCTGACCCGCGGTTATCCTTCTTCATTTTCTTGAATTTATCCATCCATCTCGCTATCATCAGCAAAATCTTCCTTTCTTACTGTGACGAACTTCCGTCAAATGTGGTAATCAGGTCATCCCTTTTAAATCCATCCGCTGCAGCGCCCTCTTTATATACAAAAATTCTCACACTATAAAGCCGGTCCTTTACCTCTGTCTTTACGCCGCCGTTTTCATGTACCATCTCCTGATATGCCGTTGTTGCCGACATAACTGCCACTCCGTTAATCGTTACCCTGCATCTTGTAAAATCGTTGCGGTTTGTCTGATTATCTGCATTATTTTTTAAAATATTGTCCCTCAGATTGGAATAAATCTGTGTTTGATATCCATCTGTTGCATCATCTGTAATCTTCAGGCTGGAACGATATGTTGACTCAAGCGCTTCTGTTGTTTCATTGGTTTTCAGTCTGACCATATGAACATTAACAGGAATATCATCCACATTATTGATTTCAAAATTATCCAGCACAGAAGTCGTGGTAGATTTATAATTAGGAATATAATAGATATAAATATCCCTCGGCTCCTGCTTATATACGCTTCCGTCAAATATTGTCACACCGGAAGACGGCACATAGGAATTAGGACCGTCAAAACATGTATTCAGATCCACCCAGCAGCCCGAAACCGGCATTTGCACACCACCTGCTGCTTTATTGATACTATAGGTCTCTGTTGCCCTAATAACTGCAAAGTTGTTAATATCACGTTCTATCGTAATAGTCAATGTTCTGATCAGATACGGATACAGATCCTCAGCAACAATATGAGCCCATTGAATATTAAATTTGCTGACAAAATGCGCTGCTGCTTCATCCCTGCCGTTTGAACTGTCTGTATAAACACCGTCAAATAAAGGATTCATACTTGTGATCTCGGCTGCCTCATAATCATTGTACCGTTCACTTTCACTGGCGCTGGTATCAATAACACCATCACCATTTAGGTCCCCACTGTATCCTGAATCTGCCGAAGCATCCATCTCAATGATCACATCATAAGTTCCTCTCGCCTGTTTAGCACCTTCAATATAAAAATAATACTTATCATTTGCCGACTTTTTCACCTTCAGATATTCAGCACTTCTTTCCGGTGCAGCTGCCCCATTTAATGTTTCGGCAAACAACGCATTTGCATAAGAATAACCACTCCCACCGGAAGTCATAGTCTTGGTGTTCAGATTGATCTCAGCCTGTGAAGCTGTTACATTGCCATCAGCATCTGTTGTGATCGATACATTCTTAAGATCACCATATCCGCCTGATAACTGTACTTCATTTGGCAAAATATTCAATTCAGGAAGCGCATTATTACTGACATGTCTATCATCTACACTGTAAAATCCCAAAATAATCTCATCCGGTGCATAGGCGCTCAATCCTTCCATGATATTACTTGCCATATTGGTGGCATCCATTGCTGCCTTTGCCCTGCCATTCAGATAAGTAGACTCGCGAAAATTGCTGTACATCGGGATCATAACAATCGCAATGATGACAATCGCAATCAATAATTCAACTAAAGTAAAACCGCTATTGTCCTTTTTGATATTCTTCATAAGGAACCTCTAACTTTCAATCAATCATTAATCATCATTTTTCGGACTTTCTTCGGATGTGTTGTCTTCATCCTCTTCGGAAGACTCCTCATCTTCTGCATCTCCCTCAACAGCTGCATTCTTATTCAGATCCAGCACTGTTCCGGACTGGAAGAAGTCTGCTGTTCCTGTACTTACACCCGGTACATTCAGTTCTTCGTACATCTTGTCTGTTCCGGATAATGTAAACATATTGGCATTCATACTGCCTGACAGGCAGCCTGTATCTGCATCATATGCAAGAGAAAGATTGGTAATGTTCATCCTCTCTTCAGAATTAACGATTGCAGCTACAATATCTTTCATGGATCTATATGTTACCTTGAAATTAATGGCAAAAGGAGAATTATAAAGGAATACCGTGTCCTGATAGCCGCCTGTTGCAACGACACCATCCTGTGCGCCGTCTGTTGTAGTATCCTCAACCGGTGCTTCTTCTGTTACAGCGTCCTGGTTCTCCGGTGCCTGCTGGTCTGCAGATGCAGCTGCAACCTGAACCATCTGTTTGTCTTCAACCTGTAATGCATTTACCCAGATGGAATACACATTTTCAAGCTCTACCGTATACATTACTTCATCTTCTGTCCTGATATCGCTGGGATATTTTTCGATGACAGCCACCATCTCATCATTCATTCTGGCTGTCTCCTGCAGATAAAACTCTTTATTGTCTGCCAGCTTCTGAAGTTCTGCAACCTCTGATTCAAGAGTTGCGTTCTGTCCTTCCAGTTCAGCCGTCTTATCTTTAAAAGAAGTATATACAAAGAAGTAAGCTGCAACGGCAATCAGAACACCGATCAACATGATCAAAATGTTAATATCACTTTTTTTCGCTTTTTTCATGTCTCAAATCCCCCCTGCTATTCCTGTACAGGCGCTTCTTCTGTTGCCTGCTGCTCATCGTTTTCCTCTGTCTCTATATATGGATTTTCGCCATAAACGCATTCTAATGTATAGACATCCGTGATCGTACCTGCCTCCAGATCATTATCCTCTGTAAATCCAACTGTTCTGATCTCAGAGAAATAAGGCATTCTTCTGAATTCAACAAGTGTCTTTGCAATACTCTGTTTATTAGGAACCTGAATCGTCATCACAATTCCCTCTTCCGTTACGGTCATAGCCGTTACCATTGTCTGGGATGGGAATTTGCTTTCCATCTCACCAATGATTTCCGGAAGCTCCGTGTTAGCATTCTGCGTCGCACCATCTAATGACATGATATAATTATAATTTCCTTCCGTGGAAACATACTCATTATAGGTATCCTGTACCGGAGAAAGCTGTGCCTTTCTCTCCTCCAGGTTACGGTTTTCATTCTTGACCATGATATAAGGGATTACTGATATGGCAACAAGCAGCACTGCAACTGCAGTTCCTACACCAAGCACGATAAAAGGCAGCTTATCATTATTACCAATACTTGCAAGAGAATCTTTAGCGCTTCCGCCGCCCTTTTTCTTATCTGCTTTTGTTACAACCGGCATAAAACCAACAGATCCAAGTCCCGCGCCGATTACGGAAATGTAATCACCAAGGGATACTCCCTGCAAATGAAGACCCTGATTGATATTAGTGCCTGCCAGATCCTTTAATACTTCTACATTTCTGCCCAATTCCTGGGAAAGTAATCCGGCAAATCCCCAGAAGTCCGCTGCAATACCGGTAATAATAATATTATCGATTGCCGCATCTCTGTTTTTAGAATTGTAATAATCAATAACACGTACAATAGAACTGATCAACTGCTGATAACTGATGGTTACATCTCTTCTTAAGCGCAGCATCTTTAAGTTAGCTCCCGCCTGCTTTGCCGCTACTGTTGTAGATGCTACCTGAGAAGTATCACCGGTTGTATTGGCAAGTGCCATCGCCTGTTGCTGTGCCAGCTCCAGCTTACGAACTTCTTCTTCCTTTTCTGCTAACAGGCTTTCCTCTTCCGGTCTCATAACAAGGTTATTGCGGCGAAGAGTTTTTACTGCTCCTTCATATGTAAGAGGTTCACCATATACATCTGTTTCCATCAGGATATCTACAACCTGATCAGCGCCGTAAATACCGGAACGCTGCATGGTAATAACACCATTATTGGTAACTGTTAAAAGAGAGGACCTTTCATCAATCTTAACAGTCAGGTTTACTCCTGTGGCAAATCTGTGGCGCAGCGCCTGGAAAATACTGTTACCACTATAATCAATGGATGCCAGTTCAAGTCCCAGGGCATTTGCCAGATTATGATATCCATTGAGCATATCTGCCGGTGCAGCCATGATCATAACACGGTACTGCTTATTTCCTGCATCATCCGTAACAGTCTCCATGATATTATGTGCAAATTCATATTGACTGGGATCAACCGGGAAATAGTCCGTGATATTTGTCATAAGCATATCACGCACCATTTTTTCCTTTACAAAAGGAATCATTGCTTCCCTGTTTGCAATTTTGGTAGATGATACTGCAAAAATCAATTTCTTTGCTGTCATTCCGTTTGCCGTAATGTAGGATTTCAAGTCATTTACGAATTCATCCGTTGCTCTGACAAATCCATCATCCAGGATACCATCCGGTGTCTTCATGCTGAAAACTCCGTATACCTGTGGATGCTTTGATTGGAAATCCATTTCACAAACCTGTGTCAAAGAATATCCAATTTCAATGCTAAGTACTCTTTGTGCCTTTGCCATGATTTACCTCCCTAAATATGGAATAAGAATCCCATCGTTTATCTTTATCATATATATAAAGTCCGTTACCCTGCCGGGCTCATAAACGAACCTAAATACCAACTTAAAAATTGATTGCCCCACAATGCCGCAATAAATATTCCTGCGGATAAATAGGGTCCCATCGCCAATCTGTGTTCCGCTCCTGACACTTTCATCCGGACCAGATGAATAACAGAGCCGATAATACATCCTAATATAAACGCTACGATTGCAAGCTTCCAGCCTAACAGCAAACCTGCCGCTCCCATCAGCTTAACATCTCCGCCGCCTATAGCGGCACCTCTAGATAACTGATATAAAATCCACAAAAAACCACTGACAGCAACGAGACCGATTCCGTAAGTCACCCAATCCCCTAAGTGAAATACGAAATGAATCAGTCCCAGTGCCAGTATAAACAAGTTGATTCCAAATGGAATCTCATAAGTTCTAAAATCGATGACGCTGAGTACGATCAGCGCCGAAGTTAATAAACAGTATATAACTGAATCTATACTCCAACCGTTTACTAAGAAAATCAGTACATATAAGACCCCGTTTATTGCCTCAACCAGAGGATACTGGAGGGATATATGTGATTTGCACTTTCGACACTTACCACCCAGGAATATGTATGAGAATAAAGGAACCAGATCGTACCATGCAAGCTGATAGCCGCAATTCATACAATGTGATCTCTGTTTTGCGATACTTTCCTTTAACGGAATCCGTAATATGCAGACATTTAAAAAGCTGCCTATTACGATTCCGTATAAGAATATCACCGCATATACTACAATCTCAACTATCCAATTATCTGTGGTCATAGGGGAATGTCTCCTTGTGCGATGGTTGTTACAAAATTAGTTTTCAGGAACTGATAAAGAACCTCTTGTTATAGTAAAGTTACCCTGTGCATCTACAGTTACGCTAGGTGCGCCATTGCCCTGTCCAGCGGATTTGGATTTCCATTTCAGACTGTTCATATTGGTAACACCCAGTGTGCTCATAACTTCACCGCCCCAGCTGGTGCTCCAGTTAACAGAGCTGCCGCCGATGGGAGCATCTGCGATATCAGGATCGGAAGCAGCAATTGTACAAGCATTGTAAATGCTGTCTAACTGATCTTTATCTGCAGATGTTCTGGATTTTTCAACATATTTTAAATACTGAGGTGCTAATACACCGATTAAGATTGCCATAATGGCAATAACGATAATCAACTCAACAAGTGAGAAACCTTTGTTATTCATCTTTTTCATGATAAACTCTCCTTTTTTATTTTTTATATATTAAAAACCCGTTCCCCTATAAACAGGTCTTTAACCGAATTTTACAGGCTGTCTAAGCCTTCGTACATTGCTCCCATCGGGGCAATAACAGCACCGATAATAGTACCGCAGACAGCTGCCAGAATAATAATGATCAACGGCTCCAGTGCAGCCATCAGGGACTGGGTTGCCATTTCTACTTCTTCCTCATAGTAGTCTGCCAATGTATTTAACATATCCTCTGTGTTACCGGTTTCCTCACCGATCCTGGTCATATGATATACCATAGGTGGGAACAAGCCCGATTTTTCCAGAGGTGTCGATAAAGGAACGCCCTGCATAACATCATTTCTGGCATTTTTCATACATTCCTCATAATAAATATTATTCATGGTGTCTCCAACGATCTGTACCGCATCCGGCATGGAAATACCGGCAGCCAGCATAGTGGACAAGTTGCGGGCAAATTTTGCTGAACTGGATTTCACCGTCAGATTACCAAACAACGGCAATTTGATCAATGCCTTATGTATAATTCCTTTTCCTGTAGCTGTTTTGCTGAAATATTTAAAGAAAGCTACCAATGCTATAATAACCGCCACAATGATGATCCAATGCTTCTGCATGAACTCTGATGCCGCAACAACCATCAAGGTGATCTTCGGCATTTCAATATCCATATCCGCAAACATTTCCATAAAGGTTGGTACAACGAAAGTCAGCATGACAATAACTACAACTACTGCTACCGCCAATACCATAATAGGATAAACCATGGCTTTTTTGATCATGCCGTTGATTTTTGCACTCTGTTCAAACTGAACCGCCATACGTTCAAAAGCAACATCCAGACTACCGGATGCCTCACCGGCTGCAACCATGTGCGCCAACAGCGGCGGAAATACGTCAGAGCGCACTCTCATAGAACTGGCAAGGGTTTCACCCTTCTGAACGTTAGCAGATACTTCCTGCAGCGCTTCTTTCAATGTAGGGTTTTCCGTCTGTTCCGTCAACATCTTCATGGATTCAATGATCGTAACACCCGCCCGGTGCAAACTTACAAACTGTCTGCAGAACAGGCTCAAATCCCTGATCTTAACTTTTTTCTTGAACAAGCCGCCCAGATTAATGTCTTTATCCAGCATTCCCTGTTCTTTTAATTCAATAACCGTAAGACCTTCCTTTTTTAACTGGTCAGATGCCTTTAACTGGTTATCCGCCTCAATTGAATCTTTTACCTGTTTGCCCTTGCTGTCAACGGCAACATATGAAAAACTAGCCACTGTTTCTCCTCCTCTATCTCTTAGATTAAAAAGAGCTTTCTTTCTTTTTCTTATGAATCAAAGGAAACCTTGATCATTTCCGATATAGATGTGATGCCGTCTAAAACATATTGTGTAGCGCACATACGTAACGTCCTCATGCCATCCTTCAACGCTGCCTGTTTAATATGTTCAGCATCTTCTCCTGCCGCAATTACTTTTCTGACTCCCGGCGTGATCTCCATGATCTCGTATACACCAATACGACCTTTGAAACCATTGTTATCACATCCCGAGCATCCGACCGGTTCATAAATTTCCACCTCAGATCCGGGCGGCATTCCCAGAAGTTCTAATTGTTCCTCATTGGCAAGGACTTTTTTCTTGCACCTGGGGCAAAGTCTCCTTACCAGACGCTGTGCAATAATACCAACCGTAGCATCCGCTATCATATAATTAGGAAGTCCCATATCTGCCAGACGGGTTACTGTACTGGCTGCAGAGTTGGTATGAAGGGTACTGACAACCAAGTGTCCTGTAATAGAAGCCTGTACCGCAATCTGCGCTGTTTCCTCATCACGGATCTCACCGATCATGATGATGTCCGGATCCTGACGAAGAATAGAACGAAGAGCACTTGCAAAGGTAAGTCCCGCTTTTACATTGGTCTGTACCTGATTGATACCTGCCACATTCGCCTCTACAGGGTCTTCAACGGTAATGATATTTACATCTTCTTTATTTAATTCACTAAGTGCAGTATAAAGGGTAGTAGATTTACCACTACCGGTAGGTCCTGTTACCAGAATGATTCCATGAGGATTCATTAAAATATGATCAAACATTTTCAGATCATGTTCCCCAAAGCCCAATTCCGATTTATCTCTGGTCAGGGCATTCTTGTTGGTAATACGCATTACGACCTTTTCACCATATACAGTAGGAAGGATAGATACACGGATATCGTACTCTCTTCCATCCACAAAAGAAGTAATACGACCATCCTGAGGCTTCCTCTTCTCGGAAATATCCATGCCGCCCACTACTTTCAAACGGGCTACGATTGCCGGAAGCAATTTGATGTTGTATGTGATCCTCTCATGGAGGGCACCGTCAATGCGGTATCTGATACGAACCTTTCTTTCCAATGCCTCAATATGAATATCGGAAGTTCTTTGTCTCACTGCCTGTTCGATCATGCTATTGACCAGCTGAACGATGGGAGAATTATTAACATCATCGTTAATCATCTTATCCATTTCGTCTTCTTCGAACAGATCGCTTCGTTCCTGCTCATAATCGTTAGCAGCCTTAATGGCTTCTGCATTACCATAATATTTGTCGATAGCGACCATGATTTCCTGCGGTGTAGCTACCATAGGTTCGATCATGCGACTGGTGATCATGGACAAGTCGTCAATCGCCAGCATATCCATAGGATCTGCCATCGCCACTTTGATAATATTGATATTCCTATCATCATAGCAATAGGGAATCGCTGTATATTTCTTTAATATTTCCACATCAAACAAGGAAATCAGATCATCCGGAATTCTGGTATCCTGCAGATTTGCCCTGTCATAGTTCAACTGATGGCATAATGCATCTGCCATAATATCATCAGTAACAAACCCTTCTGTTACTAAGATCTCACCCAAACGTTTCTTTTTCTCTTTCTGAAGATCAAGTGCCCTATCAAGTTGTTCCTGAGAAATAACACCCTCAGCTAACAGGATGTCACCGATTCTCATTTTCCTTCTGCCCAATAAACTCATAGACCCATAACCCCTTATTGTCAATTTCAAGTTGCATTATTATGTCAATTTTAATAACTAATTGTTAACTTTCAATTAATTTTTTCTAAAGAAAGACATAACAAGACCTAGTTTCAAATTTATGTAAACATTTTATCACGTAAAATTGTCAACCGCAAGGCTTTTAATTCAGATTTGCTTATCCTTATTGCACAAGATTTATTTTTGATTTTAATGCAATTTGACGAAAATTTTAGATGATATTCTCTTTTTTTCTGTAGAAACTGCCCTCAGATTCCACCAAGCCAATGCACTCTAAAGTTGCTAATGCCGCCAGAACTTCCTGTATTTTTACTTTACTTCCAACTTTCTCCAGGACATCCTCCAGGGAACAATATTGAATGTCCAACAATGATAATATATTCTCTTCCAGGCTTCCATTTTCCGGATTCTCTTTTGGTATAACATTCTTTTCCTTTTGTATTGTCAAACATTTCCCTTTTATAAAGGAATTTCTTTCTAAAATTTCTTTTATAAACTCATCTGTACTATAAATAATTCCTGCTCCCTGTGCGATCAGACGGTTGCATCCATAACTCAGGCTGTCACCAAGTCTTCCCGGAACCACATATACATCCTTTCCCTGTTCCAACGCACTGGAAACAGTTATGAAGGTCCCGCTTTTTTCTTTTGCTTCTACTACTACCAACAAATCCGAAAGTCCGCTGATGATCCGGTTTCTCATAGGAAAATGATTTGCCAGAGGTTCTGTTGCCGGATTGAATTCACTGATAATACCCCCGCCGTTCTCTCCTCCGGACAGTTTTTTATATACATCCAGATTTTCTTCAGGATAACAAATGTCCACGCCACATCCCAATATACCAAAAGATGCTCCGCCGTTTTCCATTGCACTTCTTTGGCTGATGCCATCCACACCTCTGGCAAGACCGCTTATGACCTGAATGCCGTTTGCTGCCAATTCTCTTCCCAGTTTATGTGCTGCACTTCTTCCATAAGGAGAACAATTCCTGGCACCGACCACTGCCACGGCAGCAGCCGAAGGATCAGGAAGTTTTCCTTTAACAAACAAGACAGACGGCGGAGCATCAATTTGCTTCAGCTTGTCCGGATAACCTGCGAGATGTTTTGGTATACACCATATTTTATTATAAAGAAGCTTTTGATATTCCTTTTTTATATTCCATTTTTCTTTTTGTGCCTTCAACGCTGTTTTTTGTTTTTCAGACAATTCAAATTGCTCTCCCCACCTGTACATATTCTCATACCCTCTAAATTGTTCGTACAATTTTTCCACAGTCTTATCTCCAATACCGGAAACATTTTTCCAAAAAAATGCATAGGCACACTCTTTATGCCAACGTTCATCCATAATTATTTCTTTCATTATTCATACTCCGTTTTCCTTTTTTATCCATCCAGCATACCCCGGTACGACGCAGCCTCCAGTATATGCCCGGATCCAATCCATTCGCTTTCTTCCAGATCTGCTATGGTTCTTGCCACACGCAGCAGACGGTGATATCCTCTGATACTTAAATCTTTGGTTGAATAATATTTTCGTACAATTCTTTCTGCTTCTTTTGTCATCCTGCACAAAAGATCTATCTGTGATGCCGGAATTCTACTGTTAAACATATTTTTACCATTTCGCATCTGCTGCATTTTTCTTGCCTTCAACACACGTTTTCTGATTTCTTTGCTCATTTCCTTTTTCTCCTGCCGGCGTATGGATTCATAACTATTTCTCATAACACTTACAGACAGATCGATACGGTTTAAAACAGGTCCCGATATACTATGTATATATCTGTGTACTTCTTTTTCGCTGCAGCTGCATCGGTTTTGATCCGGAAAATAGCCGCAGGGGCATGGATTCATAGCAGCCACCAGCATAAAATCACAAGGATAGGTATAACTTCCGCTTTTTCTTGTTATGGTCACCTTTCCCTCCTCCATAGGCTGCCTCAGCATATCCAAAGTCTGCCTTTTCATCTCCGGCAGTTCATCCAGAAATAACACCCCATGATTCGCAAGAGAAATCAGCCCCGGTTTTGGTATTGTCCCTCCTCCGATAAGAGCCTGGGGCGTAACTGTATGATGCGGGCTTAAAAAAGGTCTCTCTTCAATAAAATACGCATCTTCATTTAATAATCCTGCCACACTGTAGACCTTTGATGTATCTAACATTTCTTCTTTGCTCATAGGCGGCAATATGCCCGGCATGGCTGCTGCCAGCATAGATTTTCCCGTTCCCGGCGGTCCTGATAACAAAAGATTATGAAAACCTGCTGCCGCAATTTCTGCTGCCCGCTTTGCCACACTTTGTCCGATGATATCAGCAAAATCCGGCATTTTCTGTTGTGCATTTTTCTTTTTTCTCTTAAAAGGATTTTTCTCTTCCGGCTTTTCAAAAGCAGCGGGATCATCCACATAATCTATAACTTCGTGAAATGTCTCCACTCCGATTACCTTAATACCTTCAATACATTCCCCTTCCCTCCGGTTACATTCCGGTATGATGCAAGCCTCAATTCCTTTTTCCTTCGCCATAAGAAGAATGGGCAAAATTCCTTTTATTCCCCGAACGCCTCCATCCAATCCAAGTTCTCCCACTGCCATTATCTTACCGGGCTTTGGCAGCACCAGCCTGCCCATACATGCCAAAACTGCCATAGCAATAGGCACATCAAAGGCTGAACCTCCTTTTCTGATTCCCGCCGGGGACAAATTGACAGTAAACCGCTTAGGCGGCATAGTATATCCAATATTTTTTAGCGCCACCCGTACTCTATCCCCGGATTCTTTTACTTCACTTCCCAGAAAACCCACCATATCAATGCATGGCAAGCCTTCTGCCATATCCACTTCAACTGTAACCGGATAGCCTCCCACTCCGTATACAGCACCTGTTAAAACAGAATGAACCATAAAACCTCCTACTACACCTATGTTATTTTTTCTTTTCATTGAAATTCTGACAGAAAATGCCAGATATGCAGAAAATAATTGAATTGTTGATAAATTTGTAAATACAGAAAATGAAAACGATTTGTTTTTAGAATCTTCCTGCCCTGCTATGGGCAGGAAGATTTGATATTTTTAATAAATAATAATAGAAATAATCCAAAAACACTTTTAAATTAACTGACTGCGCATCTTATCCGGATTCTGTGCATATTGGATACAGTTTTCTCTGGAAATCTTGCGGCTCATATAAAGCTGCATCAGATAATCATCCATAGTGCACATACCTTCACGCTTACTGGTCTGGATAACAGAAGGAAGCTGATGGGATTTTCCTTCACGGATCAGGTTTTTAACCGCTGCATTCGCATGCATAACTTCGAAAGCTGCCACACGGCCATCCTCAGTAATATTAGGAACCAGCGTCTGGGAAATGATGCAGACCAAAACTGCTGAAAGCTGTACTCTGATCTGCTGCTGCTGATGGGGCGGGAATGTATCGATAATACGGTCTACAGTACTTGCCGCATCAATGGTATGTAAGGTGGACAATACCAGGTGGCCGGTCTCAGCTGCCGTAATAGCAGTACTGATGGTCTCATAGTCACGCATCTCACCTACCAGAATTACGTCCGGATCTTCACGAAGCGCAGCTCTTAAGGCATTTGCAAAGCTCTCCGTATCCTGTCCGATCTCACGCTGGTTGATCATTGCCATATTGTGATTATGGGAATACTCAATAGGTTCCTCCAAAGTGATGATATGTGCATCACGGCTCTTGTTGATCTTATCAATAATGGATGCCAATGTGGTAGATTTACCGCTACCGGTAGGTCCTGTTACCAGAATCAGTCCTCTCTTACGGGTATACAGATCGATAACCGACTGAGGAATACCAAGCTGTTCCGCCTGAGGAATTTCCGTAGTAACAGTACGAAGCGCTATGCCGATGCAGCCTCTCTGTTTGAACACATTTACACGATAACGTCCGATTCCCGGAAACGCCACAGACATATCGTACTCTCCCCGTTCCTCAAATTTTTCTCTCTGCTTGGGCTTTAACATATTGACACAAAGCTCTAATGTATCATTTGCCGTCAATACCGGATAGTCCAGTTTCGTCAGATGACCGTTCAGACGCATTATGGGAGGAAGTCCCACTGTAATGTGAATATCCGAAGCACCTGCATTATAAGCGACTGTTAAAATTTCTTCCAAAGTAGGCATTGCCATTTCTTTTTTCTCCTTTACCTTCCCAACTTGATTACATAGTTGTGTTGTCCTCAAACGCAATCCGAAGCTTTCTCAAAGCCTTTTTCTCGATCCGGGATACATAGCTGCGGGAAATCCCCATCATCTGTCCGATCTCCCTTTGGGTCATCTCCCGATCTCCCACAAGAGCATATCGCAGCCTGATCACTTCCAATTCCCGTTCACTTAAGGTATCATGTAAGATCTCTCTCAGCCTGTTAATGTCCTCTCTGGCTGACAGAAGTTCAAAGGCATCTGTCCCCTCCGCACATGTAATATCCAGCAGATTGATTTCATTTCCTTCTTTATCCGTACCAATGGGTTCATATAAGGATACATCCCTGGCACTTTTCTTACGCGCACGAAGCATCATCAAAAGTTCGTTATCAATGCACCTTGCAGCATAGGTCGCCAGTTTATTCCCTTTGGTACCGTCAAAGGTCTGGATTGCCTTGATCAATCCTATTGTTCCGATAGAAATCAGATCTTCCGGATTTTCTTCCACATTCTGATATTTTTTCACAATGTGGGCTACCAGTCTCAAATTTCGTTCTATGAGAATCTGCTTTGCTTTTTCGGACTCTTCCTTATTGCCCTCCAAATACATGCGGATATAGTAAGCCTCTTTTTCCTCACTTAAGGGTTTTTGAAATGTCTGCATCAAAAATCCCCCGGAACCGGTTTTACTATATTGTATGCGAAAGGCTTAATTAAGGTTTCACAACATATTTATTATACAAACATTACGAGTAAAGTGCAAGAAGTTTGTCCCAACTGTCAAAACTCAGGAATTACTGATATAGTCATTTTATTTTGTTTATGGTACAATACAAGCAAAAAATATGAAACACTGTGAGAAAGGAATTCTTTATGAATACATTTGTTAAAAAAATAAATCCAAAGATCTGTGGTCAATATCTGGCAGCCTATCTGATACCGGCACTGATCCTGCTTGCTATGATACCAGTTTCTAACGGACTTTTCGGGGTTTTTGGTATTTTTTTGATCCCGCTTTCTGCCATTTCTTTTTTATTCTTTTTGCTACACACCAGCTTTTTTTCAGTCTCCTCACATCTGCTTACACTAAGTTTTTCTTGTGCCTATGCATTATCCGGCTTTTGTCTGGCAAACAATAATTCCGTAAAAAGCCTGCTCTGCTATATTCTGCTTCCGCTATTGTTTTTATCTTTGGATGTACTGCTGGCAAAAGGCAGCTTTCTTCCGATAACACTGATTTTTTCGCTGCTTTTGTGTATAGAACCCATAACCGGATGTATTTTGTTTTTCTATCTGATCGGGTTTGTGATTTTGATTCCTGAATGCCCAATCGGAAAAAGGGTTGCCGATCTGCTCCACATAACACTTTTATTTTTATTTGCGCTGGGGCTTTCTGCCGCTTTTTCCATCCCCCAGTTACACAATTTTTTTGCTTCTGTTTCTAAGAATCCATACACAGGTTTTTCCATCAACTACCCTTGGGCAAATCTTCTTGCCAGATTTCTTCCCGGCTCTGTATTATCATCTGCCTTTTCTTCCGGTCGTGGAATGGATCTGTATTGTGGACTGCTCTCTTTTTTCGGTCTGGTCCTTTACTTTTTCAACAATACCATTTCCTTTAAAAAGAGAATGCGCACCTTGTTATACACATTATTGGTGCTGCTTACCCTGCAGACAACACCATTTCAATATCTGATCGAGCTTTGCAATGTAACTGACACCGCTTATTTATACTATAGCTTTTTCTTTGTATTCCTGGTTCTGATGCTTGCCTGTGAAGCAATCGGTTCTCTTAGTGAATATTACACCGGAAACCTGACTGCCGGTCTGTGCATTACGTTCTTTATGATCATTACAGCTCTCATCGGCAGTGCACACAACTATATCTTTGCTACTCTCTTACTGATCGGATCATTCCTGGTCCTTTACATTATTCTTCTACCTTTTGTCCAAAAAGAAAGGTATCCCCATGTAAAAAAAATACTTTGCTTTGTCTTATTAGCAGAGCTTGCTTTCAATGGTCTTTTTTGCAGCAACACTAAATTGATTCCTTCTTCTGTATCCTTAGAGGATCGTTTTGCCTTGTCAGTGCCACAGGAAAATAAAAGCTCATCCGATATAACAGCAGATCCGATTCCAAACGAAGAAGCATATATTTCTTTTTATGAAAAAGCAATTTCAAATGAAGTTTACGGCACATTTAATGCCGTTAATCAGTATGTCAGCTTTACCTCTGAAGAAGAAACCGCTTATAATCCACACAGAATTCTTGACTTTTTTGAAGAATTCAATCTCAAATGCCATAAACTTGGCATTGATACAGACATCCTTCAAACATCAGATGCCACTATATCCTTTGATACTTCTGACCTCTATGAGATCACAGATGAGACCAACAGAATCTATAATTTTCATTCGTACCATAAAGCATTATCATATGATCATATTATCATTCCCTATACGGTAGAATTCCAATCTCCCGGAATCTATCTCATTTATGATAATATCAGCGGCAATCTTATGCGTTTTGATATCACAAAAGAAGATCTCAGCGCAAAGGGATATCTGTCTCTTGCACCTTCTGAAGAAATTAATCTGAATTTCCGTTTAAATGTTTATTCCTTTGACGAAGACGGCTTCCAGACAGTTCCGGATCTTCTGGTCGATTATATGAGCGCAAATAACACTTCATTTTCTTCTATGATGTATCTGATCTATTTTGTGATTACCTGTATCTGCATATTGATTCTTCTGGCACTGACAGTCAATCATCACAAAAAACCACTGCTAATGTGGTTTTCATCACAAAAAGAAGCAGTCATGAATTGGCACTTTTATGAAAAGGCATTACACTGGTTCCGGGAAAATGCTGTTTATCTTGCAGCCTTTGCAGTCCCTTTTTTCTTATTTGTCATTTCCATGATCCTATTCAGCTGCGAGCCATTTGGCAGCCAATCCTTTTTGGATGAGGACGGCTATCCCTCTGTCCTTGCAGGTTCTCTTGGGTACTATCATAACCTGAAAAGCGGCAATACAGTCCTCAGTATGCTTATGGGCTATGCCACCAACATATATTCTGCAAGCAATACGGTATATACTGCTTTCCTGTTGCCGTTTTCTCCCTCATCCCTTCCCAGTGTACTATTACTGTCAGAAGCTGTATTACTGGGGCTTTGCGGCTTTTCCGTTGTATACTATCTGACGCACAGATGGAATGGTCCGAAGGCATACAAAAAGGATTTCCGGCTTCTTGCGCCCGCATTCCTCTATACCATTAACGCTTTCATGCTGGCAATGCATAGCTATGTGTATTCCTGGTACCTGCTGTTTTTTATCCTGCCTCTACTGATTTTATCAGTTGAACGCCTGCTATATCAGAAAAAATGGTTTGGCTATACCATACTGCTTGCACTATCTATCTTTACCAACACCAATATTGCACTCTATCTCTGCATCTTTCTGGTACTGTACTTTTTTACCTGCAGATTTGAAAATTTTACGGACTTCATCAGAAAAGGACTGCGTTTTACTGTCTTTTCCCTTCTTGCCGCCCTATGTTCTCTATGCAATATCATCACGATCTTATTGGGTGTCACCGGCTCCGGCTACAGCGAAAAAGATAGTATTTTCCCCTCCTTTGGTTTCCACGGCTCTTTCTTTGACCAGTGGAAGAAATTAATGATCTTCACCCCTTCCGGTGCCGTCAATACCAATGATGGCGGTATCAATCTCTATATGAGCCTGCTGTGTCTGGTTTTGCTTGCAGTTTTTCTAACAAACCGCTGCATAAGCCTAAGACGTAAGCTTACCTTTGCACTGCCTTCTGCTTTTCTGCTTTTCAGTTTCAATGAGCAGATTCTCTCTTATATGTGGAATGGTATGCATTATCAGTCCAACGTTCCGAACCGCTATGTTTTTCTTCTTGTATTTTTATGCAGCATTATGGCTTATGACGGGCTGCTTGTGATCCGCCGACAAAGCATCCTCAAAATGTCTCTTTTGTGCCTGTCAGCAGTTGCCTTTCTGACATTATGCCAGTTTGTCGGTGATGGAAATGCCTTATTCTGCTATGTATGCTCACTGGCACTTATTCTGCTGTATCTGTTGCTGCATCTGATATATAAAAAGTTTCCAAAATACAGGCGCTTTTACTATCCGGTCATGATTCTTGTGCTGTTTGCTGAACTTTCTGCCAACTGGTTTTATACATGCACCACATTTAGCTTGACCAGTCCCATTCCCTATGGTGATTATGAAACGCAAAGTGAGGTAAATACTTCCCTGCTTGCAGATGCTGACAGCTTTTCACGTTTCTGCACGCCTGCTACTTTTTGCCTGAATACAGGTAATTTTTCCAACACACCAAACGGAAATGTATTTATTTCCACATTATCAACCTTCCAACAGACACTAAATTCTCTTTATGGCAACTATGGCGGGGATAATTTCATTTGCAGCAACTACGATTCCACTCCATGGGGACAATCTGTTGCCGCAAACGGCTACATTTCCGTGCCCCTTTATGCAACACAGACCTTACGCGATCTGGCACAATACGAATATATCGGCTATGCCAACCAATGCTATTTATTTAAAAATCCGGATGCCCTGCATTTAGGCTTCTATATCCCTCTGGATTTAGCTACGGAATTTGATACTGCTTCACTACCGGATTTTATGAATATCTTTACCGATTGTTATACTGCCAACAGCTATGCTCCATTGCTTACACCTCTTGCATTGAGCGTAAATACCGGCGAAGAAAACTCCATAACATTCCTAAACAATAATCTTGAGAAAATCAATATTGCGGAAGCTGATGCCATATTGTCTTCTCCCAAAACTGCGGAGTCAGCTTCTTCTGCTAATTCTTCTCTTTACCTTAAAATGGATTTTACCCCGGCAAAATCAGGGCAGGTTTATCTGAGCCTAAATGAATTTATCTGTCTTGGTTACTATACAGCAGGAGAAAAAGCAAGCATAACCATTCCATATCCCAATAAAACACCGGATATTTCAAAGGAGTATTTTCTCTATACTTTCGACGATGATGTTTATGAAAAATTTATCAGAGAAGTATCAAAAAATCAGTTGGAAAATATTACTATTGACGACAATGTGATCACTGCCACATCCGATTATGAAGAAGACGGTTATACAATGCTAAGCCTCCCTTATGATGAAAACTGGAAGGCATACATTGACGGAATAGAAGTGCCTGTTGAAAATGTATTGAATTCTGCGGTGTTTGTTCACACACCTGCCGGCAGCCATGAAATAAAACTGATCTATGATGTGACTATCTATCAGATCTGCACATGGATTTCATTTATCACAACATTTGCAGTCATCCTGATTTATTGTTTCCTAAAACGCCGCCGTCCATCCTGTTTCAACACAGATAACACAGTATCAACTAATATATAAAGAACTAATAAATATACACCCATCGCACATATTGCATGTGCCCAGCGTATTCCCGTGGGAAGCTGGAACATTGAAAACGCTATGGAAAACAACAATGCATAGACAGCATCTTGTGATGCTGTCGAATCCCATTTTTCTTTCATAAAGAAAACCATAAGAATTACCAGATAACTGACTGTATAATATCCGCTCCATATGGGCACAACAATCATAATAGTGGTCAAAATCAGATATCTTTTCCATGGAGTCTTTTGGATAAAAAAGGCGGCAAGCAGCATAACCAGCACAACACATGATGCAATTTGCATAACAGCTTTCTGGCTGGTAATACAACTCACTGCTGCAGCAGCACTGATACAATCCGTCAATGTTGAAATCGTATGTAACATTAATTGATTCTGCAGCATTTGAACCAATCCATGTATTCCATCAAAAAAGACAAATGGTACAAAAAAACACAAAATACCATAAATCAGTAACCTTACTGTTTCTTTCCACCTTTTTTCTTTTATATAAAGCAATCCGAATACAGCAGGGTATATTTTTAAGCCAGCTGCTACCGCAATCAGGATCAAAGCAATTTCTTTTTTAATCTTGTTATCTGAGTCTTTCAAATATAATGCCAGAATCAGTATAAATGATATAACAGCAGCTAAACTTCCTCTTTCCAAAACCCCGGATATAAACGTATACGAAAAACAGACACTCACAATAAGCGCCAAGCTCTTTTCAACATTTCCAAGTACTTTAATCACAGCATAAAAAAGCATGATTACAGTAATCAAAGCAAAACCCGCATAAACCAGTATACTGTATGTATTTGCTGATAACGGCTCCCAAATACCGATACTGTTTTCCGGAAGAATACAAGCGAGCAAATGGAAAAACATATATGCCAGCGGTGGAAAACAAACATTACAATTGAGCTCATATACTTTTTCCTTTCCATTAGACACATATGCTATATGATTCAAAAAATCTGCAAACCGATCATTACCGTTCTGAAATATAATGTTATTCCAAATGTCTCCATGGGTAATAATCAAAGAAAAACCAGTAAAAATCCACCCTGCCAGAATGATAAAGAAAAAAATCTGCCAGATACTGATTTCTTTCTTCTGTTTTTGTTTCTCCATCTCACATTCTCCCCGTTTTATATTCATTTCAAAACCTTTCTAACCTATTTCATCCACTCTGCTTCTTTACAAAACGCATTAATCTGGTCATCCATACACCGACAGATATCGTTTCCGGCCAAGTAAACATCCAGCCACTCTGTAATCCGTTCAACTGCTGTCTCAATTTTCCAGACCGGATGCCATCCCGTCATACGCTTTAAATGGCTGCAGTCAAGCTTCAAAAAATTTGCTTCATGAGGACCTTCATTACATACCTGCTCCCATTTTATATGCATTCGCCCCTGCTGTGTGCCATTATGTCCGGTCCTGCTATTCCACTTTTCACAAAACATCTGTACAAGCTGTCCTGTTGACAGGCATCCTTCATCATCCGGTCCCACATTATAGTAACCGGCTATGCCCTGATCCTCGTACTGTTTCATAGCAATATACAGATAAGCACATACCGGCTCCAGCACATGCTGATAAGGTCTTGTGGAATATGGATTCCGGATCAGGATATTTTTTCCCTCTTCCAGTGCTCTCACACAGTCCGGAATGATCCGGTCCTTTGCAAAATCTCCTCCGCCGATCACATTGCCCGCACGCATACAGCTGACAGCGGTCTGTGTCTGTCCAAAAAATGAGTTGACGTAGCAGTGTGTCACAAGCTCAGAACAGGATTTAGAATTAGAATATGGATCATATCCGTCAAGTTCTTCATTTTCACGGTATCCCCACTCCCACTCCTTATTTTTGTATACTTTATCCGTTGTTACATTAACAAAACTTCTGACTTCCGGATGCAGCCTAACGCATTCCAGTACATTGACCGTCCCCATTACATTTGTCTCATAGGTTGTCACCGGATTCCGGTAGCCTTCCCTGACAATAGGCTGTGCCGCCAAATGAATGACGATCTGAGGCTGCACTTCATCGAAAACCTTCTTTAAATGCTGTAAATCTCTGATATCACCATGGATAGAACGAATTTCCCGATTCAGTTTACATAACTCAAACAAACTGGGATCTGTGGGGGCATCCAGTGCATAACCTGTAATCTGTGCCCCCGCTAAAAGCAGCACACGGCACATCCATGCTCCCTTAAATCCGGTATGCCCGGTAATCAATATCTTTTTCCCCTGATAAAATGACAGATCAAGCATCTGTTATTCCCTCTCTTTTCTTGCCCATTCAATAGTCTTCTTAATTCCCGCCTCAAAAGATGTTTCCGGCATCATTCCCGTATCCTGTATCAACGCACTGATATCTGCACACAAATGCATTACCTGTCCTTTAGTATATGGAATATCACCATATCCCGGTTCCTGATTGGGATCAATCTCATTTTTTATGATCTCTATGTATTCCTTAAGGCTTCTTGCATTTCCACTTCCAAGGGGATAAACTCTGCCGTGTTTTCCCTTTTGTCCCAGCAATAGCAGTGCCTTTGCCGCATCTGCACTGTAAAGATAATCCCATTGCTGCCTGCCTTCTGTAAAATGTGTCGGTTTTTTCTCTGACATTTCCCGGATTGCCATCATGATCATACTATCCGCACCGTCATGGGGACCATAAACGCTCAATATCCTTGTCCAGATATGTCTGATCTCAAGCTGTTCACACAATATCCGTGTCAAGCCTCCGGCAGCAAGCTTAGCCATTCCATAACCGTTTTCAGGCTCCACTGGTGTGTTTTCTCTAAGTTTTCCTTCCTGTCTGCCATATTCAGCCTGACTGCCAGCTCCTACAAAAGTATGACATCCCAAAGCCTTGGCGAGCCTGACAGCATCCAGCGCATAGCCGATATTTTTTGCCTGTATAACCGTATCATTGCGATACGCTCTACCTGCTCCTTCCCATGCAAGATGATAAAAAATATCATAATCCCCGCTTAACTTTTTTGCAGCCTCTGCATAATCACACAGATCCAATTCCAGCACTTTGATAAAAGGAGCCCTGGGCAAATCATCTTTACGCAAAGAATCTTTCCTGCATACTGCCAAAGCTTCGATATGTTGTTGTTTACATACGTCAAGCAAGGCACAGCCAATGGCGCCTGTGGGTCCTGTGATCACAATCTTCACGGATTTTCCTCCATCAAAAGTTAATACGCTCTTCTTCCACTACCAAAGGTCTGTTCATAACCCTTTGATTGATACTGCTGATATATTCTCCGATAAACCCGATAAAAAACAATTGAAGGGAACCCAGGAAAAACATTCCGATCAAAACCGGTGCCATACCGGCAGCAAAGCGGTCCCACCAAATAAGTTTAAATACCAGATAGATCAAACCAATGATAACACTGACAAATCCGCAGAACATTCCGATAAAAGTGCAAAGTCTCAAACCAAACTTAGTATAGGAAGTAATGCTGAGCATGGCTGCATCATACAGCGTATAAAAATTATTTTTACTTTTTCCCGCTCTTCTCCTGGGCTGTTCATAAGGAATCTCTTTTCGCTTATATCCCAGTTCTGCCACAATTCCCCTCATAAAAGGAGTAGGGTCTTTTAAATCCCGCAATACCTGAATAAAATCCTTATCATAAAGCCCTGATCCGGTAAAATGTTCAATCTGCTCCACTCCGGAAAATTTGTTCAGCAGTTTGTAATAAAGGCTTCGTATGCCATACATAATCTTATTTTCCTTACTGCTGGTCTTGATACCGATAACGATCTTATATCCTTTTTCCCATTCTGTAATATATCTTGGTATCAGATCTACCGGGTCCTGGAAATCACAAACCATAGCAATGGTACAATCTCCTGTAGTCTGAAGAATGCCATAATAGGGAGAATTAAACTGTCCAAAATTTTTAGCATTAAAAATTGCCTTAATATGAGGATTCTGCCTGCATATTTCCCTCAGTTTTATTCGTGTTGTATCCTTAGAATCGTTATCAATGAAAACCAGTTCATAGTCATAATCAGACAATTCCCCTTCGAAGAGAGCAACGATTGCCTCACTCATGGGTCCCACATTTTCTTCTTCATTATAGCATGGTATCAGAATACTGATCTTTTTCATTCCATCATCCTCTTTTGGTCATGACTCCCGAAACAGGGGAATCAGCATATTTTCCTCAAATTCTTTTTCATCAATAGGTGGATTCATATACTCCAATGGTTTTGATTCCATCTGCCCGTCTTTTCTCTTATAAGAAACCTGTTTGGGCACTGCTGTCAATCCAATAGGGGTAAATACCTCACAGATTACCGGTCCTTCATATTCCAGCACTTCCCTTACCTTATCCCTTAATTCCTCATTGGAATGAATCCGGAAGGTTTTTAATCCATATGCCTCTGCAATATGGGCAATATGGGGAATCGATAAATCTGAGCTCTCATCACATGCTACAAAATGTTTTGCAAATACATTGGTCTGTGTCGCCTTGATAGCGCCGTATCCCCGGTTACTCAACACAAAAATTTTAATTGGCAGATTCAGCCTGCGGATTGTTTCCAGCTCCTGAATATTCATAACAAAACCGCCGTCGCCATTAACCCCCACTGTCCTCTTTCTGCCGCTTGCAAGACACGCCCCGATAGTAGATGGCAGTCCGTATCCCATAGAAGCAAGTCCTTTGGTACAGAATACTCTCTGACCTTTTTTTACCCTGAAAGCCTGCATGGAAATATCAATGCAGCTTCCTGAACTTCCCGATACATATACATCTTTTTCCGTCAACTGCTCCGAAATGGTATCCAACAGGCAATAAGTATTTACCAATTCTTTTTGTTCCCAGTATTCCGGCTGGACAATAGGATATTTTTGTTTCAGCCTGTCAGCATAATCAAACCAGTCTTTTCTGGATTTTCTTTGTATTCTGTCTTTATATTTTAGGAAAGTGTCTATGAATTGCTTTGCATCTGCACATACGGGAATATCCGGTCTTACATTGATCTTATGCAGTTCCGCACTGTCGATATCCACCATGATCTTAACCGCTTCTCTCGCAAATCCGTCAAAATTATAGCCTGTTTGAAGAAGATTCAGCCTTGCTCCGATGCTCATAAAGAAATCTGAATTCTGCTGGATAAAGTTGGCATAACGATGCCCCAGTCCTCCCGGTCTGCCGTAATACAAAGGATTGCTTTCCTCTATCAGATCAATACCATTCCATGTGGTCAGTACCGGAATTTCCAATACTTTGATCAATTCTTCAAATTCAGGGATGCCGCCTGACAGACGTATACCGTTTCCAGCCAGTAATACAGGTCTTTCTGAAGCATTCAATCTATCAATAATATCCAAAACTATATTATCCAGCTGAGGAACTTTTTCCGCAACAGGATAAAATCCAATCAATTCACTTTCTTCCACCATGCTTGCCTGTACATCCAATGGAATATCCAGCCATACCGGTCCTTTCCTGCCATGCACAGCCTCATATAATGCCCTGTCCATATGATATTTTATCATCTGTGGTTCATCTACAACTGCTGCATATTTGGTAATGGGCTTTACTACAGAAATAATATCCAGTTCCTGCATTCCCTGCTGGCGAAGTCCCTGATCTCTGATCATATCCAGCCGCTTTACCTGTCCCGATACAACAAACATGGGAGTGGACTCCAGGAATGCTCCTGCAACACCTGTCAGGGCATTGGTCCCTCCCGGTCCGGTAGTTACCATGAGAAGTCCAATGGTATTATTGACTCTGGCATAGGCTTCCGCCGCAATAGCGCATCCCTGCTCATGCTGACAGCAGACAAATTGAATCTTTCTGCTTTTTCCCAGAGAATCATTTAAATGCATGGCACCGCCTCCGGGCAGCATAAACATATGTCCCACATTTAATTCTTCTAATCTCTGAATTATATAATCCGATACTTTTATCACAAATCTTCAACTCCTAACTGCATCCGTAATGACCTCTGCCATATAGTCGATCATTTCATCAGTCATTCCCGGATATACGCCTACCCAGAAGGTGTCATTCATAATCCGGTCCGTATTGACAAGTTCTCCAACAATGCGGTATCCGTTTCCTTCCGCCCTCATCTGATCAAAACAGGGATGCTTGGTCAGGTTGCCTGCAAATAACATTCTTGTCTGCACGCCATGATCTTCCACATATTCAACTACCCTCTTTCTCTCCACCCCTTCCCTGCAGGTAAGGAGAAATCCAAACCAACTGGGCACGGAGTTTTCACAGGGAACGGGCAAAATCAGCTTCTTTTGTACATTTTCAAGACCCTTGTACAGCCTTTCAAAATTTTGCCGCCTTCTCTCCACAAAAGAAGGAAATTTCTCTATTTGGGCACATCCGATGGCAGCCTGCATGTCCGTTGCCTTCAGATTGTATCCAAAATGGGAATATACATATTTGTGATCATATCCTAAAGGCAGTTTCCCGAATTGTCTGTCAAAGCGATGTCCGCACAGATTATCCTGCCCGGAAGCACAAATACAGTCCCTTCCCCAATCCCTGAAGGAACGGATGCATTTGTGAAGAAGCGGGTTGTTGGTATAAACTGCACCGCCTTCTCCCATAGTCATATGATGAGGCGGATAAAAACTGGAAGTTCCCACATCCCCAATAGTTCCGGTAAACTTCTCTTTTCCATCAATTACATATTTACTGCCCAAAGCATCACAATTATCTTCGATCAGCCAGAGACCATGTTTGTCACAAAATTTTTTCACTTCTCCCAGATCAAAAGGATTGCCTAAGGTATGCGCCGCCATGACCAATTTCGTTTTTGGCGATAAGGCTGCCTCCAATTGTGTCACATCCAGATTATACTGGGGAATGGTCACGTCAACGAATACAGGAACCACCCCATATTGTATTGCCGGTGTTACCGTAGTGGGAAATCCCGCTGCCACTGTGATCATTTCATCTCCGGGACGAACCTGCCTTTCTCCCAAAAGAGGAGACGTCAATGCCATAAATGCAATCAGATTTGCCGATGAACCGGAATTGACCAAAGAACAGAATTTCACTCCCAGATAATCGGCAAACGCCTTTTCAAATTGTGCCGTATATCGCCCTGAGGTCAGCCAGAATTCCAGTGCTGAGTCCACCAGATTTGTCATCTCTCTGCTGTCATATACTCTGGACGCATAAGGAATTCTCTGTCCCCGTACAAATTCTTTTTTTTGATTATGGTAAGTATTACAATATTCCTCTACCAGCTTTAGGATTTGTTCCCTTGCCTGCTGCTCGGTCATATTTTCAAACAAATTATCCATCCTGATTACCATACCTTCCATGGCGCCCTGCCACTGCTCCACAATTCTTCCAAACGAATCTTTTCCCTTTTCGTATCCATACACTGCCAAAAGCCGTTGTACATATACGCTTTCAGTTCACCTTTATCTGCCAATGTCTGAAGAGGTTCTTTTTCAAAAACAGTTTCATCCCCTTCTATGTAATCAAAAATTTCCGGTTCCATTACCATAAATCCTGCATTGGCACGGCTTCCATCGCTGACATCTTTTTCCCTGAAGCATCTGATGGTATTATCCACATCAATATCCAGTATTCCAAATCTTTGTCCCAAAGTAACAGCCGTTACCGTTGCAATTTTTCCATGTGACCTATGAAAATCCAACAGCTTATTGATATTGATATCAGACACTGCATCTCCGTAAGTCAGCATAAACGGCTCATTTCCAACATATTTCTGCACCCGCTTCACCCTGCCTCCGGTCATGGTCTTTAATCCTGTATCAACTAAAGTAACCTTCCATTGTTCCGATTCATTATTATGAACAGTCATTTCGTTCCCTTTTGTAAAATCAAAAGTAACATCACAATTATAGAGATAATAATCCGCAAACCACTCTTTGATCATATGCTGTTTATAACCGCAGCAAATAATAAACTCATTAAAGCCATAATGAGAATACTGCTTCATAATATGCCATAATATAGGCTTCTCTCCGATTTCTATCATAGGTTTCGGTTTTAAATGGCTCTCTTCACTGATACGTGTCCCAAAACCTCCTGCTAAAATAACAACTTTCATTTTTCGCACTCCAAAATTTATTTTTTGTTAAATATACTTTCCGTTATAAACCGGATTTCCATTGTAGTACTTGTAGTCCTGCAAAAATCCTCAAACATGTCCGCTATTTCTTCATTCAGCTCGTCCCATTTCCCATCAGGATTTAAAGTGGGCAAAGAAGCATCCGCATAACTTTCATTATATTTGTGTTTAAAGCCGTCAAAACCTGCAATTGCTATATGAGAAACCTGCAGCCTGTCCATCAATCTAAGACAGTTGATAACAGCATTATCAAAATGCTCCCATCCAAATTTAACAACTCTGTTAAAGTTGATAATAATTTCATCCTGCTCCGGCTCCGTCTTTATGTTGGAAAGCAGAATCTTCTTCGTCCTGTTAAACTGCTGTGTATAGATTTCTCTGGCATACTGATATCTTGCTGAATTAATGACAAATAAATAATCATATTCATAAACAGGATTCAGTGCATTTACTCCTATAACAAGAGGATCATTTTTCTCAATATAAGCTTTGATCTTATCCTTTTCTATGTCTATGGTTTTTCCCGGCGCCAGCAAAAGGACTTCCCTTTCTCCTATGACCTGCTTTAACTCTGCCAAAACATTTTCATCATTTACGATTCTGTTTTGATTTTCATTGTATTTTTTCTCTAACAGATCATAATCATATTTTTTGCGTGCTGCCGGTGAAAGGGATTGAATAATATTCCTCATATCATGTGCGTTTGTCCTATGATTTTGAGTTAAATATGCAATATTATTTACATGACAGCAATACATTCCCGCAATGAAATAAGATGTGGAATATCCCCACGAATAGTTTTCCTGAAAATACTCCATATACATATCGATTGCATCCATGATCACATTCATGTCATAATTACAATAACACTTATTATTAAGATAATTGGCAATCAATTCCGTAGTGGTATTGCCGGCTCCTCTGCCCATACCACACAAGCTGGCATCTATGATCATTCCCCTGCTGCTCTTTGTCAGCATTTCTACAAAATGAATGGATAAGGAAAAGGATAACTGCTGATTATTATGAGAATGAAACCCCAGCTTAATATCCGGATTTAATTCCTTATCTAAAACGGTTACGATTCTATCCAGATCATCCTGATACATTGCACCAAAAGTATCTACAACCGACAAACTTTCCGGATGTACTTCGTTGATCATATGTGCCAGTTCAACTAAATCTTCTTCACTATACGCCAGGGTATTTGCCGCCTGGTAATAAACCTTATAACCTTTTTCTCTGATTTTAATGCCTATGGCAATGCCTTCCCGGAATTTCTCATAAGGGAACACAACTCTGATGGCATCAATAGACTTTCCATCCCTGGGCGGGAGATATTCCAGATCATACCGGTCCCAGTCAATCATCACCACATAGGTGGAACGATTGCTTTTATGATAAAGATACTGCTCCAGATCCTTTGGGACATGATAAAAAGTGCTGCCTTCTTCATGATCATTGTTTTTCAGCCAGCCGCATTCTATAATATCCACATTTGCATCCTGCATTTTTTTGATGATGCCTTTAATTGCCGGCGTCCCAAACCGGGATTCCACAATATATGCCCCATCCCTTAAAGTACAATCCAGCAATTCAATCCTTTTATTCATATGCTCACCCTTTTTCTCTCTGATCACTCAATCCACGCATACAAAACAGTGTCATCCATTTCCACAGAATGATGTCTGACCGCCATTTTATATTCAGGAACCATGGACTTCAATAACAACGGAACGGAATACATATCAACTCCGTTATGATAAATGCAGACAGCTACTAAAGGGCGATATTTTTCAATAATATCCTTTGCACCTAACAACATATTATATTCATAGCTTTCTATATCCGCTTTTAAAAAGGTAACCGGTTCTTCAATGAATTCATCTAATGCCACAATCCTGCATTCCTCTTTACCCGGATCTGCAGTAGCTTTTTCATCCCATGATCTTTCTGTCATTTTGGACCCCAGACCATTATTTCCTGCATTTCTTTCCAACCTGCCTATAACACTTTTGGCACCTACTCCATAGGGATATAATTCAATGGCTCCATCTTTGATATTCCACTCTTTTTTCAATCTATCCACTCTGTGTTCCATTGCTGTAAAATTGCCCGGATCAGGTTCAAATGCAATAATCTTTTGAAATCCTCCATCTCTTTCCCACATATATTTCTCAATTGAATCACCTACAAATGCCCCACAGTCTACAAAAACTTCTTTTGGATTTTTCCCCATATGAGAAGGAACAGCAAAATACTGCTTTTCATTTACATATTCGATATCAGGATATACTCCTGCCATTCTGCATTTTATGACTTCTTTGTAAATTTTTTTAGACTCCAGATCCTCTAACAGATCATAACATGCCAATATATCTTCTTTATGAGTTTTGAATATTACTTCATCAATATGATACCAGTCTATGCCACTATGATCTAACTGACTGCCCACTGCTATAACTACCCGCTTTTGCGGAGAACAAATTAATACACATACAGAATCCCTTTTTCCCAATTCCTTTGGACTGATAATCTCTTTATCATCAAAAAATTTGCCCCATTTATCAGGATTATTGTCGCAATATCCCTTGATCATGAAGCCTTCATCAGTCAGACGTTTCAGACCTTCCCGATATAATTCCGCTGTATTCCCCGTTCCCCATATGTAAAGATTCTTTCCTTTAATATTGGGCATATCACTTAATAAACTTACCAGTTCTTCCCTGTTTCTATCTTCAGCCATTTCAATCTCCAATTTACTAAAGCTTTCATAAAATATTTTCATTTCTCTTTAAAAAAATCATAATTTTTTACAAAATAATTTTAGTATAGCCCCCTTACTTTGTCAATGTTGAACGACCTTGCCCAATAATCAATCTGGTACTTTTTATCTTCTTCAGTAGCCAGATCCACCTGTGTTAAGTCTACCATAGACAGCACAAACTTGTCACTATAAACCGAATGATTTTTCACATTTAACAGTTTATATGTGGAATAGAATTGTGTTTTAAATAAGATTTTTAGATATGAGTAATAATTAAAGTTAGTACAGCTCCTATATGATTTAATGAAAAATGAAATTACCGGCGAATTGCCGCAAGAATAAAAGACCGCTTTTCAAGCAAAAAAATCATAGCATGAAATATATTTTCATGCAAGATATTTCTATTTTATATTCAAATAATTAAAAATAATTTATATTGCAGGTTCCATTTCCTGACTGCAGTCATAAAATCAAAAACTTCTCAAACACATAATTGCTTAAATCCATTCCATAATCCGTCAGATAAACGCGATCTTTCTGCTGTTCTATTACCAATAAGCCCTGCTCTGCCAGTTTTTTCAAAACATCTCCATACACTTCAGGCATTTTTCGTCCAAAACAAGCCTCAAACCTTTCCAGAGACACGCCTTCGCTCATCCGAAGTCCCAGATACATATACTCTGCCATTTCATCCTGCAAAGTAAGTCTTTCATATTCCTCATAGATTGGGCAGCACTTTCCTGTTCCATCTGCCTCTTTCTCCTGTCCACATCTGACAAAGTCCCCATTGTTTTCAAAATCTGTCTGTCCCCAAATCTGCAAGTATTCCTTCAAATCGCTGATATTTTTCCATCTGGTATGATTCATAAAAGAGGATGCCCCCAACCCCAGTCCCAGATATGGAATCCTCTTCCAATAACCACTGTTATGTTTTGATTCAAAACCGGGCTTTGCATAATTTGAAATCTCATACCGTCCATAACCGGCTTCCCCAAGTTTTTCCTTGGTCAGATGATACATTTCCCGGTCTTCCTCTTCATCAGGAAGCAGATCCGGACGCTGTGAATAAACCTCATAAAAAGGCGTTCCTTCCTCCAAAATCAAGCTGTAAGCGGAAATATGCTCCGGTTTCAGAGCAATGACCTTCTCCAGACTTTCCAAATAACTTTTCACACTTTGTCCCGGCAGGGAAGAAATTAAATCTACATTTAAGTTTTTAAATCCAACTTCTACCGCATCAGAAAAAACACTTAGAAAATCCTCATAATCATGAATTCTGCCCAATAATTTTAATTCCTCAGCATTTGCGGACTGCAATCCGATACTGAGCCTGTTTACTCCGTTTTCTCTTAAATTTTGCAGTCCATTTTTGTCAATAGTTGCAGGATTTATTTCAACTGTGACCTCTGCATCCTCTATCACATCAAAACTGTTCCGGATACATTCCAATATACATACCAGCGCCTCTGCCCCCATTACAGAAGGTGTCCCGCCGCCAAAATATATAGTCTCAATCTGTTGGCTTCCGGAAAAAATTGTCTCTTTTTCATTTCCCGCTTCTCTTTGGCTGCTATGTTTAAAAACTTTACCATAATATTCAATTTCGTGACATAGCGCTTCTACATACCGATTTCTGGTTTCCTCATCAGCCGGCATAGATAAAAAATCACAATATCTGCACTTTCTCACACAAAAGGGAATATGAACATACAATTCCATCCCGGATTATCCTCCTGCCGCTTCTATCCTGCGCCCGCTCTGCCACTTGATCTGTTTTACCCTTACACTATTTTTTGTCGTCCAGCTTCAGAACGCTCATAAATGCAGATTGAGGAATCTCTACGTTTCCGATCTGCCTCATTCGCTTTTTGCCCTCTTTCTGTTTCTCCAACAGTTTTTTCTTACGGGTAATATCGCCGCCATAGCATTTTGCCAAAACGTCCTTGCGCATAGCCTTTACAGTTTCTCTGGCAATGACCTTGCCTCCTACAGCAGCCTGTATGGGAATTTCAAATAGATGACGGGGAATCTCATCTTTTAATTTCTCGCACATTTTCCTTCCCCTGTCATAAGCACTGTCTTTATGAACAATAAAGGACAGCGCATCCACTTCTTCCTTATTGATCAGAATATCCAGTTTAACCAGTTCAGACTGTTCATAGCCCTTCAACTCATAGTCAAAGGAAGCATAACCTCTGGAACGGGATTTTAAAGCATCAAAGAAGTCATAAATAATTTCATTTAAAGGAAGTTCATATTTCAGCAAAGCTCTTTTTTCTTCCATATATTCCATACCAAGGTAAACGCCCCGCCGTTCCTGGCACAGTTCCATAATGGAGCCGATAAATTCCGTCGTTACCATGATCTCCGCCGTAACAATAGGCTCCTCCATATATTCAATTTCTGCCGGATCGGGCAGATTGCTTGGATTAGTCAGTTCAATAACCTCTCCGTTGGTCTTATGCACCTTATAAATAACTCCCGGCGCTGTGGTGACCAGATCCAGATTATATTCTCTTTCCAGCCTTTCTTGAATGATTTCCAAATGCAATAGTCCGAGAAAACCACAGCGGAATCCGAATCCCAAAGCAATGGAAGTTTCCGGCTCATAATTTAACGAAGCATCATTTAACTGCAGTTTTTCCAGTGCATCCCGCAGATCCGGGTATTTAGCTCCGTCTGCCGGGTACATGCCGCAGTAAACCATGGAATTGACCTTTTTGTAACCCGGAAGAGGTTCTGCACAGGGGTTGTCCGCATCCGTAACCGTATCGCCTACTGCCGTATCCTTTACATTTTTAATGGAAGCCGTAATATATCCTACCATGCCTGCCGCCAGTTCTTCACAGGGTATAAACTGCCCCGGTCCGAAATATCCCACTTCCACGACCTCTGCAGTAGCTTTCGTAGCCATCATTTTAATTTTCGTGCCCTTCCTCACTCTTCCTTCCATCAGCCGGCAGAAAATGATCACCCCTTTATAAGAATCATAAAGGGAATCAAAGATCAGAGCTGATAAAGGTGCATCGGGATTTCCTGAAGGGGCAGGAATTTTAGCCACGATCTGCTCTAACACATCTTCTATGCCGATTCCGTTTTTGGCAGAGATCAAAGGTGCATCCTGAGCTTCTATTCCAATGACATCTTCTATTTCATCTTTTACTCTTTCCGGCTCCGCACTGGGCAGATCGATTTTGTTGATAACCGGAAATACATCCAGATCATGATCCAATGCCAGATACACATTGGCAAGGGTCTGTGCCTCGATTCCCTGTGCCGCATCCACCACCAGAATTGCGCCGTCACATGCCGCTAAAGCTCTGCTTACCTCATAATTAAAATCTACATGACCGGGGGTGTCGATCAAATTGAATATATACTCTTCCCCGTCCCTGGCATTATAGATAATGCGCACAGTCTGCGCCTTAATGGTAATGCCTCTTTCTCTCTCCAGATCCATATTATCGAGAACCTGCGCCTGCATTTCACGACTGGTAAGCAGACCTGTTTTTTCTATAATTCTATCCGCAAGAGTGGATTTACCGTGGTCAATATGCGCCACAATACAGAAGTTGCGGATTTTACTTTGATCATATTGCTGCATGGGGTTTCCTCCGTTTTATCTACTGTGTAAGAGTATAACAAAATTCTCAATTCATGGCAATGTGAAATGCCTTCCTCTTTCTACGGTTTCTCGCCTTTTAGGACCATTGCAAGGATATGCGCAATGGGCTCGACGGCATTCATGGCTTCTTCCACGGTATTGGTCTGGGCTCCCACCTCGATCAGCAGGCTTTTGGCACGGTAATGCATATTATACCGGAGACCTTTTAAGTAAATATTTCTTGCAAAATTGGGGTAATATTCCTCTGCGGCAAGCTTCATCTGGAAGGAAAATGCAAGATTTTCTTCAATATAGGGGTTTTCCAGATAATCAATATTCCCTTTACTGTTTAAATAACTCAATCCGTTAAAAAACATAAACTGCGCCGTATTTCTGCCTCCCACATCTGTTACCAGCCTGGTAGTATCCGCCACACCATCTCTGTGCAAATCAATAACCACCTCTATGGAGGGATTTTCCTCAAGAATCTGTTCAATGGCAGGACCTGCGGCTGAATATGCATAATCCCTGCTCTCCACATCATATACTCCGGTGTGGTGGATGACGTTAAAACCATATTCATCCTGCAGGATCTGCGCCAGTTTATCTCCTACCCCCACAATGCTGGTGGAAGCATCTCCCGGAATGCTGTCAGCAAATCCTTCCTGGGAATGAGTGTGATAGATTAAAATCTGCGGCTGTGAGGCATCTGTGGAGATAGTTGCATCATACTCCAGCATTTTTCTTGCATTGAGCCGGTCCTCTCCGATATTTGTAGAGCTGTCCACTGTATAAAAATGCTTCTTTAAATAATCAAAATCCAGCAATGCCTCATAATCCAGAACCTGTGCCGGTTCAGCTGCTTTGATAAATTCTTTGGATTCTCCGCTCTGTACTCCGTTTTCCGCCAGTATTTCCTCCTGTTGTCCCTCCGTCAGAAATACTTCATTCATGCTCTCATCTTCTGCCATCCCTTCATTATGCTGCTCATCTGTCTCAATTTCCCCGGGATTTAATTCATATGCCATCAAAAGTTCTCTGGCTCCTGCCGAATTTTCCACACAGATCTCCGGTTCCATGTATTTTTCCATATATCCGTAATACCCGCTGGAAAAACCGGCTGCCATTTTATATACGCTGCTATCATCGGTATCGTATTCATCCAACATATAGGAAATGCCCGGATAGACCAGGCAGAATAATTGTTCCTTTAAGCCTAAAGACAGCAAAATCAACAGACAAACCATGGCAATTAAAAACAACAGGTTTTCCTGTCTTCCTTTTACCCATTTTCTTCTCATGTTATCACCAATTAAATATATGAGTAAAAATGCCTGTCTATGCCTCATATGAAAGGACAAAAAAACCAACCAGCGGGTAAACTGATTGGTTTCTGAATTCTTTTCATCATACCGGGATGACGGACCCGGTATCATCAAATTTTACATTTATAATTCTTATCTCTATTCCAAAAACTAGGCAATACCGTTAACAGCTTTTGTCAAACGGGAAACCTTTCTGGATGCATTGTTTTTGTGATAAACGCCCTTTGTAGCTGCTTTATCAATTGCAACTGTAGCATCTCTTAATGCTGCTTTTGCTGCATCTGCATCTTTTGCATCAATTGCTGCGTAAACTTTTTTGATCGCAGTTTTAACGCCGGATTTGATTGCTTTGTTTCTCTCAGCCTTTGTTCTGTTTACTAAAATTCTTTTCTTAGCAGATTTGATGTTAGCCATAACTCACACCTCCTATTATCTAATAGTCATATCTCTATGCCTGTGTCACGCTTCATCCAGACACGGGCAGACTAATGCGAACACACGCATATTATAATAGCTGAAACCAATTTTAATGTCAATACATATTTCATATTTTTCTGGAAAAAATACCTGTAAAAAGTTGTGACCTGTTTCGTGGTCATCAGAAGTCCCGGCATATAATTTTTTCAGGAGGTCAACCTATGCAGACACAACAAATCCGTACCGACCTGGCTCTGGAAGCTCATGAAAGCATCGACCAGTCCACCACCCATATTCATGGCATAGAAGTCAATGAAAAGGATTTTAAAGAGGATCAGGTGCATATCACCACTGTTTCCGTTACAACAAAAAATGCGGCAAAAGCATTGGGAAAACCTATGGGAACCTATATCACCATAGAAGCACCTGCGCTGGATATTCCCGATGACGGCAGCCACCGGGAGGTTTCCACACATTTAGCTTCCATTCTCAAAGAACTGATTCCCGATTTTGAAAACGAAAAATCCATTCTCGTCATAGGGCTGGGAAACCGGGATGTCACTGCTGACTCTTTAGGTCCCCATGTAATTGATAATCTCTGCATTACAAGACATATTATCCTGGAATACGGAACTGCCGCCTATGATAAGAGCCGTATGCACTCCATCAGTTCCCTTGCCCCCGGCGTTATGGCTCAAAACGGCATGGAAACTGCTGAAATCATTAAGGGTGTCATAGACCAGACTTCTCCTGATATTGTCATTGTCATAGATTCTCTTGCTGCCAGAACGCTCCACAGATTAAACCGTACCATACAGATTACCGATACAGGCATACATCCCGGTTCCGGTGTGGGAAATCACAGAAATGCACTGACAGAAGAAAGTCTGGGCGTTCCCGTCATTGCCATTGGCATTCCTACCGTTGTAGATGCAGCAACCATCGTCTGGGACGCATTAGAAGATTTTTCCAAAAAGTCACATCATTCCATTGACCTTCACATGCTCCAGGATGACTGCTCCAACACTATGCTCCAGGAATTAAACAATATGTATGTGACCGGCAAAGACGTAGATGCGATCATCAAGCGTCTGAGCTTTACCATTTCCGAAGCCCTCAACATGGCATTTGACGAAATAGAAGCCTAGTGGCGTCCGCCGCCTCCACCGTGTGAATGGCCGCCGGAGGATATATGGTGTCCGCCACCGCCTCCACCGCCGCCGCTGCTTCTCTCAATATGACGGCTGGTGGTATGCTTCGTCACAAAAAGATCCCTTCTGTCATTGAACACAGGACGTCCGCCTGCCACATAAGTACTTGCTGTTGTGGTTTTCTTCCCTTTATTATGATATACACCAACGATCACATAAATAAGGGTAATGATAAATGCAGCAAATAAAACAATGCCCATACTGTAAACCGGCGCAGCTTTGCCTGACATAGTGCGGCTTAAAGAATTCACATAAGTCTTATATGCCTTGTATGGATCTGCATTTACTGTTGCACACACATCATCGATCAATTCATTGATCTCATAAGTGGAATACTCCATTTCTACTCTGCCGCAGGTGGAAAACCAGCAATATCCGTTTGCCCAATTGTCCAGATAAAGGGCTCCGTCCCCCCACGGTTCATCATAGCCGAACATATGGTTATCATAAAAATCATCGGCATAGTTCATCATGTCATAATCCGAAGCAATGGAAGAATCATTGATGGTCACCAGAATAATGTCACAACCCACTTCCTTTTCCTTCTCTGCGATCAGCTCCCTCAGATCATCTTCCTGTGCATCTGTCAGCTTATCCGCATAATCGAAAACCCTTTCCGTTTCCGTACATTGGTCATTGGTTCGTGTATATTCCTTCTGATCAGATCCTGCTGCAATTTTCACCCCTATGAAAATTACCAGCAGCACACCCAGCGCAATAAAAAGGAACCGAAAATGTCTTAAATAATTTTTCATATCAGATCACCCCCAAAATTCCGTTTAATAAGGCGCCGATCGCCATAATGCTTGCAAAAAGCGTAGCGGCATAAGCAGCCATTTTTCCAAAGGAAATCGGGGCTTTTCCTACCAATTTACCCGTTTGTCCGTTTAATCTGAAAAAGTAATCTTTTCCGTTAAAGCGGTACACATAATTCCACACAGGCAGTAACGCATAATTTTGGGCAGTTCTGTTACAACGGCAATCGTCCATTTCCGGCGTTACGCTGTCATAACCCACAATGCTCTCCCGCATCAGGGCAGACGCATCATTTCTTGCTTTCTGCTTTGCCCTTGGCTCTAAGGTATCCCCTGAAACGCTGTACACTTCTCCCAAATATCCCGACATATATTTTGCCTGAAAATTTACCAATGCTCCATAATCATAAGGTTCTAACAGATCCATTTCCCCATCGGGCATGGCAATGGAAGCATCAACAGGAATTCTGGAAAAATCCACATCCATATCCCTGTAAATCTGAAAAATGGAGGTTTCCGTGTATTCCGTATCTCCACTGGTCCAGCGCCTGATCTTCTTAGCTTTTGCCGCAAACCTGTAATGGCAGTCAAAGTCATAGAGGAAAAAGGGAATATAATCTCCTTCAATTTTATCCAGATAAGATGCTTTTAAAAAATTAGACGGCAAAAACAATTTTTTGCCAAATTCCTTTTTGATCAGTTCTTTTGCCTTTTCCTTTCCTATTGCAAAAGGAAGGATCAGATGCGGTTCGTATTCTCCGCTGATCCTTTGTTCAAAAATAGTATAAGCACCACAATGCTCACATTTATTGGCACTGTCATACTGCTTAGGCTGCATGGGAGCTCCGCAGGCAGCACATTGTGACATATTGCTGCCTGCAACCATTTCTTCACTGTCAATGCTTTCACAGTGCGGGCAGCACATACTGTCTTTCTCCGGTGACCACAAAATATTGGCACCGCAGTTTTTACATTTAAATATCATGTTTAACCCCTCTCCTTTTATCCTTCTTTATTGCTCTTTAAAAACAACAGTTCCGTTTTCAAAACGATCGATAATTGCCAGTGATTCCAGCCTGAGCCCTTTGCTGCGGATCAGATCTCCTCCATGCTGAAAGCCCTTTTCCACTGCTATTCCGATGCCTTCTACCGTAGCGCCTGAACTGTGCACCAGGTCCACCAAACCTTCCAGGGCACAGCCGTTTGCCAGGAAATCATCAATGATCAGCACATGATCTTCCGGACTCAGATATTTCCTGGAAACGATCACATCATATACCCGCTTATGGGTAAAGGACTGAATTTTGGTCTGGTAAACATCTCCGTCAATATTGATGCTCTGAGCCTTTTTGGCAAATACTACAGGAACATGAAAATATTGTGCCACAACACACGCTATCCCAATTCCCGAAGCCTCGATGGTCAATATTTTGTTAATGGGAGCATCTGAAAAAAGGCGTTTGAACTCCTTTCCCATCTCATTGAATAATTCAATATCCATCTGATGGTTTAAAAAGCTGTCAACCTTTAAAACCCCTCCTTCTTTTACAATCCCATCTTTTAAAATCCGTTCCTCCAAAAGTCTCATGGATATCCCTCCGCATATTTATCATCATTTGTTATCAGTTTACAACAATAAACGACCTTTTTCCATAGTAATTTCTGTCCCTTTTCCATAAATTTATTTTTACATATTTAGCGAACTTTTTCTCACTCTTTCTGCAAAATTTGCAGGATTTCTTCCACAACTATTCCTACACCCTCGGATTTATGGGATTTTGTCACATAATTTGCAGCATTTTTTGCAGTATCAGAAGCATTTTCTACCGCAATACCGATTCCTGCATAAGCTAACATATCTGCATCATTATCTCCGTCACCAAATGCCAGACACTCCTCAGGCTCTATGCCGATTTGTTCCAAAAGCCACTTCAAAGAAGTTCCCTTTGATACTCCCTCCGGCGTAATTTCTATTAAATGCTCAATGGATGAGGTTATGGATATGCCTTTTATTTCATTTGTTAATTTTTGTTTTAACTTTTCTCTTTCATCTTTTTGTGCACTGATAAATGAAATACTTTCCAATTCTTTTTTATGTTCCTTAACAAACCCGCCCATATCATCCACTGCATTTCTGGTGGTGCGCACATATTCCGCTGCTTTTTGGGAGCCAAACCTTTCCGGATGTTCATAATATTCCTTATCACAATAGGCTCTTCCCTGCCAGAACACTTCCATTGTTATAAGAAATCTCTCTTTTGCCTGTAAATATTCCTTCAAAAGTGCTTCTGCCCCATCCTCCTTCAGGAAGCTGCGGCGGATACATTCCCCGTTCTGACTGACTACAGCCCCATTAGATGTAATGGCATATTGCGTTTTGGCTATTTCGGCAATTTCCGCCGGAAGGGTATCATATGCCCTTCCGCTGGCGATGATCAACCCGATTCCATTTTCCATGGCAGCTTTTATGACCTTTGTGGTATGTTCAGATAATTTTCCCTGTTCATTCAGAATGGTTCTGTCCAAGTCTGTGGCGATGCAGCGGATATTAGTGGAAATACTTAGTTTACTTTTTAATTTATCAGGTTTTAATAACACCTGATATGTGTGATAAATCTGATCTGCTGTCTGAAACAATTGTCCGCTGTCCTCCGTCATCACAAGATATTCCACATCATACAAAAAAATGCGCAGATGAGTCAGCGTCATTCCGTTTCTGATATAAAAGGCAATTCTCCGCCTGCGCAGCTCCCGGTCCCATGGATCAATGCCAAATCTTGGGTTCTCTACCTCCAGGATCAGATTTCCCAGTTCTTTCTTTCTGATTTCTTCTTTCAGCATGGCAAAACACCGGCTGCCATACCCCTTTCCCCGTATGTCTCCCGAAACTGCAAAATAGTCAAGGAGTACTGCATCTTTTGCTTCAGAAGTCACACAAAAACAATAGCTGACCATTTTTTCCGTTCCATTTAAATATTCAAAAATGCCATAGCATAAATATTTTCCCGATTCCCGAAGCATCAGAATCCTTTCTAAGGGCTTGATTTCTCCCTTTGCAAAGTCCTGCGGCATTTTTTTATGATAGATTTCCGCAATTTCTTCTTTATTTAATAATCGGATCATCATTTCCTACGCCCTCTTTCCTTTTGTCATGATCTATAAAAAAATTACCCATATGGGGTTCCTCATATGCTTCATGAACAAAAAATTCATTTTTCTGCATTTTATGCACACTTTCCATATTGCGCCAATTTTCTTACTCTGATATAATAACCCACAAATGGATTTATGAAAAGAGGAGGAACTATCATGAAAAAATGTAACAAACTTGTTGCACTGGGATTGATCGGCGCTATGGCATTATCCTTATGTGCATGCGGCAGCAAAGTAGCAGAGAATACTGTTTTCTCTGTAGATGATCTGCCCGGAAAGACAATCGGTGTTCAGTTAGGTACAACCGGCGATATCTATGCATCCGATTATGAAGAGGAAGGCTCCACCATCGAGCGTTTCAACAAAGGGAATGATGCGGTTCTTGCTTTAAAGCAGGGCAAGATCGACTGCGTTATCATTGACAGCCAGCCTGCTCAGGCATTTGTCAGCAAAAATGATGATTTAACCATTCTGGATGAGGAATTTGCTGTGGAAGAATATGCGATCTGCATCAGCAAGGACAACAAGGAATTAACAGAAGCATTCAATGATGCTTTAGCAGAATTAAAAGCTGACGGAACACTTGACCAGATCGTTGCAAATTACATCGGTGATGATACAAAGGGTACCTGCCCTTATGAAACACCCGAAGGAACCGAATATCCTAACGGAACCTTGACAATGGCAACCAATGCCGCTTTCGAACCCTATGAATATTATGCAAATAATGAAGTTATAGGTATCGACGCTGACATGGCAAAAGCCATCTGTGACAAGCTGGGATATGAACTGGTGATAGAGGATATGGAATTTGATTCCATTATCACTGCTGTTCAGTCCGGTAAAGCTGATTTCGGCGCTGCCGGCATGACAGTAACTGAAGACCGTCTGAAGAACATTGATTTCACAGATTCCTATACAACCGCAACACAGGTTATCATTGTAAGAAAGTAGTAAAATGTGATATGATGTACAAGGGCTGTAGCTTCCGCTATAGCCCTTTTTAAACGATACAAAGAGGAGGAAGAAATTTGGATTCATTTATTCAAAAATTTCAACAATGTTTTATTGACGATAACCGGTACATGTATTTGTTAAAAGGTTTGGGAACAACTCTTTCCATCACTCTTTTTGCTGTGATCCTGGGCGTCTTTCTGGGATTTTTGGTGGCGATCATCCGTTCCACCTATGACAAAACAGGCAAATTAAAAATTCTGAATTTTATTTGCAATTTTTATCTGACGATTATCCGCGGAACTCCTGTAATGGTGCAGTTATTGATCATGTATTATGTCATATTTGCAACCTCTTCCAACAAAACGGTGGTTGCAATTTTATCCTTTGGTATTAACTCAGGCGCCTATGTGGCTGAAATCGTCCGTTCAGGTATCATGTCCATTGACCAGGGACAGTTTGAAGCCGGCAGAAGCCTTGGTTTCTCCTATCCCAGCACCATGGTATATATTATCATGCCCCAGGCATTTAAAAATGTTCTTCCTGCTCTGGCAAACGAATTTATCGTATTGTTAAAGGAAACTTCCATTTGCGGTTATATCGGCTTATCTGATTTGACCAGAGGCGGCGATATTATCCGAAGCGTTACATATGAAGCTTTCCTTCCCCTGATCGCCGTGGCTTTGATCTATTTATGTATGGTTATGATTTTAACTGCACTTGTAAAGAAACTGGAAAGGAGGCTGAGAAACAGTGAGCGATAAAAATACTTTTAATTATGAAACACAGGCACCCATTCAGGATGGAGATATTTTATTTCAGATCGATAATCTCTGTAAATCCTTCGGCTCCCTTTCTGTACTGAAAAACATTTCCACTGAGATCAGAAAAGGGGAGGTTGTGGTTATTATCGGACCTTCCGGTTCCGGTAAATCCACGTTCCTGCGTTCTTTAAATCTGTTGGAAGACCCTACGGAAGGAACCATTCTCTTTGAAGGAAAAGATATTACGGATAAACATGCCAATGTCAACAAATACCGCCAGAATATCGGTATGGTATTCCAGCATTTTAATCTGTTTCCTCATATGACTATCCTGCGCAATATGACCCTTGCTCCCGTTAAGCTTTTGAAAATGCCGGAAGCCGATGCCCAAAAAATGGCAATGGATTATTTAAAACGTGTGGGATTAGAGGAAAAAGCCAGCGCCTACCCCAACCAGTTATCCGGCGGGCAGAAACAGCGTATTGCCATTGTAAGGGCATTGTGTATGCAGCCTGATGTATTATTATTCGATGAACCCACATCCGCTCTTGATCCCGAAATGGTAGGGGAAGTTCTGGAAGTTATGAAGGATCTTGCCAAATCAGGCATGACCATGCTGGTAGTAACCCATGAAATGGGATTTGCCAAAGAAGTCGGCTCCAGAGTTTTATTTATGGATGACGGAAGGATCGTGGAAGAAAATACCCCTCATGAAATCTTTTCCAATCCCCAAAGCGACAGATTGAAGGATTTCTTATCCAAGGTATTGATCTAACGCTGCTGCATCCTGCAAATGTTTAAAGAACTGATGTTATTTATACACGGTAAAGGAATACAGATACCACATATATGCAAAAAAATAACACAAAAAACATGTGAATACTGCTTTTGTGTTATTTTTTATGGCTTTAAGGCAGTTTATTTCCTGCAGCCCCATACAATTCATACCACTCTTCCCTGGTCAGGCGGATATCCGCTCCTTCTGCGATTCCCGGCGTCCGTTTTATATTGGTAGTCCCTACTACCACCTGCATATCCGCAGGATGGCGCAAGATCCACGCTGTGGCAATTCCGTTTACCGTTGTATCATATTTTTCTGCCAGACGTTTCAGAACTTCATTTAACTGCCCGTAATGGGGATTTCCAAGAAAAGTTCCTTCAAATACCCCATACTGGAAAGGGCTGTAACACTGGATTGTGATTTTGTTGCATCTGCAATAATCCAAAACACCTGCATCTCTGTTGATTCCGTGGGAATCTGTGGTATTCAGATAGGCAGGCGCATCCAAAAGCAATGTGTGCGCCAGAGAAAACTGCAATTGATTGATTTCGATCGGCTGTTTTACACAGGTCTTTAAGAGCTCGATCTGTCCGGGTGTATGATTGCTGACACCGAAATACAATACTTTTCCCTGCTTTTGCAGCCAGTCAAAGGCTTCTGCCACTTCCTCCGGCTCCATAAGCAGATCGGGTCTGTGCAAAAGCAGATAATCCAGATGGTCTGTATGAAGACGCTTTAAGCTGCCTTCCACACTTTTCACAATATGCTCTTTAGAAAAGTCATATTCGGTATACTCTCCCGGTCTGATGCCACATTTGCTCTGAATGATCAGTTTTTCTCTCATACCGGGCATATCCTTTAAAGCATCCCCAAAAATCCTCTCACAGTTTCCGCCGCCATAAATATCTGCATGATCCCAAAAATGAATCCCCAGCTCCAATTGTTTATCTATAAGCTCCTGTACTTCTCTGACACTCATTTCTCCAATACGCATACAGCCCTGAATAACTGCCGGGACTATTTTATCTTTTATTTTTACTTGTTTCATACAAATGCTCCTTTTCTTTTCATATTCCAAAACTGGCATGATTAAAAAAACAAAATCTGGCTATTTTACTCGATCCACTCTGGGATTAATATGCAAATAACATAATTTTACATCGGATTATCCATGAATGAGGAGGCACAAACAATGAATACTCAAAACAAAACAATGAAAATTGTACTTGCCGGATTATTTGCAGCCTTAACCTGTGTTGCAACCATGATCATCCGGATTCCCACTTTTAAAGGATACGTACATATCGGAGACTGCATGGTCATTGCATCCGGTATTATCTTAGGACCTGTTGTAGGCGGGCTTGCAGCCGGAATCGGCTCCATGCTTGCTGACTTACTTGGCGGCTATTACGTATTTTCCGTTGCAACATTTGTGATCAAATTCCTCGCAGCACTGGCTGCCGGATTTACATTTACAGCATTTCAGAAATTATTCAAAAAATACAATCTGCCGGGCACGATTCTTGCAGGTCTGGCTTCTGAAATCGTTGTAGTATCAGGCTATTTCCTGTTTGAAATCTTTTACGAAGGCTTTGCTGCTGCAGTGGCAGAAATCTTCCCTAACTGCGTACAGGGAATTACCGGTCTGATACTTGCTGCCGCTTTGACACCGATTCTCTTAAAGATTCCCATGATCAGGGATATCAAAGTAGGACTGAATTTAAAACAACAATCTATGGCGAAGTAGATCTTTGAAATTGCAAAGTCTTTGCAATAAAAAAATATTTGAAATAGAAAAATATTTAAATATAGAAATAAGGCTGCCGCATAAAGAAAATATCAAATGTTAAAAAAACGATTCTCATACTATTGAATATTTTCTCTTTGCAGCAGCCTCCTTTTTATAACAGGAGCATTTCCGGAATCCGCTCCCGCTTTTCCCATTTCTTACTTACACAGATCCTTGTAACATTCCGGTCTGCGGTCCCGAAACAGCCCCCATTCCAGCCTTTCCTCCGCATTTTTATCCAGATCATATGCTGCGATCAGAATCTCTTCCCGGTCTTTGGACGCACTCTTTATGATTTCTCCCGTAATATCTGTCATAAAGGAAAAGCCATAAAAGTTTAAAGCGGATGACTGACCTCCGTTTTCTTTGCAGGGTTCCACTTTTTCCTCACCGATACGATTTGCCGCAATGACCGGAACCGTATTGGCCGCTGCATGTCCCTGCATGGTCCTCCTCCAATGAAGGCTGCTGTCGCTTCCCAGAATAGGTTCACTGCCTATGGCTGTAGGATATAAAATCAATTCTGCGCCTTTTACAGCAAGGGCACGGGCAGTTTCAGGAAACCACTGGTCCCAGCAGATACCAATGCCGATTCTGCCATATTGGGTATCCCATACCGGAAATCCTGTATTCCCCGGAGAAAAATAGAATTTTTCCTGATAATAATGGTCATCAGGAATATGTGTCTTGCGGTAAATGCCCAAAAATGAACCATCTCCATCGATCACTGCAATGGAATTATATAGCCTGTTTTCATCCTTTTCGTAAAAGCTGACGGGTATTACTACTGACAATTCCTCTGCCACTTTCATAAAATGCCGTACAGCGGCATTTTCCATGACAGGTGTGGCAAAGCTGTAATAATCATATCTGCGTTCCTGACAAAAATAGGGACGTTCAAATAATTCCGGCAGCAATATGATATCAGCTCCCTGTGCAGCCGCCTCTCTCACCATCTTATCAGCTTTTTTTATATTATCCTCTACTTGTCCGCTCATTCTCATCTGAATGGCAGCTACTGATACATTTCTCATATGCCTGTTTTCCTTTCCTGCATACTATCTGTAATCTTCTATATCCAATATATAATTACAAAGGGATCTGCTGGGTAATACAATGGATATTTCCTCCGCCCACAATGACACTTCTTGCCATAACAGGTACTATTTTTCTATCAGGGAAGGCATGTTCCATCAACTGTACTGCCAGACCATCATTTTCGTCACCGAACTGGGGAAGTATAATACTATGGTTGGAAATATAGAAGTTTACATAACTAGCCGCCAATCTTTCTCCTGCCTGACGTATATCTTCGCCCTCTTCAAAAACAAAGCCCTCACATTCTTCCTTTGTAATACAGACCGGCTTCCTGGGAATGGGCAGCTTTATGACCTCCAATGTTCTTCCTTTTGCATCTTTCTCATTACATAACACCCCATATGCTTCTTTTGAATAAGCATACTGGGGATCGTTTTCATCATCTGTCCATGCAAGGACAACTGTTCCCGGCTTCACAAAGGCACATACATTGTCCACATGTTCATTGGTTTCATCCCCATAGATTCCATGCGGCAGCCAAATAACTTTTTCACCGCCAAGATAATTGCATAACGCTTGTTCTATTTCTTCTTTGGTCATAGAGGGATTTCTTCCCGGGCTTAACAGACATGCCTCTGTTGTTATAATAGTTCCTTCTCCGTCCGTATGAACAGAACCGCCTTCTAATACAAACGGTGTCGCATCCACACATGGATAATCCAACTGCCTGCAAAGCTCTTTTGCCACCAGGTCATCCTTTTCCCAATGGGCATAAAGTCCGTCATAGGTTCCGCCCCATGCGTTGAAGGTCCAGCTGATCCCTTGTACTTCTCCTTCCCGGTTCCGTACAAAGGTAGGCCCCACATCTCTTGCCCATGCGTCATCGGATGCAATTTCCAAAACCTGCATATTTTCGTAGTTACCACATTTAGATAACATCTGTTTTGCTTCTTTTACATGCTCTTTATCAGCCAGCATAAACAGCTTTTCATCTGCCCCGATGGCATTGGCGATTTCACAAAAGGTTTTTTTGGCATCCCTGCCTTCATATATCCATGATCCGGGTCTTACGGGCCAGATCATGATGCAGCCAAAATGTTGTTCAAATTCTCCGGGCATGATAAAAGCATCTTTTAAATTATATTGATTTATTTTATTATTTAGCATTTCTGTCTTTGACATTTTCATTATCAGCCTTTTATTCCATCTAAACGATCTTATCTCTTTTTTTCTGCAGCATTCATTGACCTTTATTTATGATAAACGTTCTTTAAAATCTATATATCCAAAAGTCTTTACGATTTGGCAGTCCCCGCCTGTCTTTTGAATGGCGATTGCAGGCAACGGCATTCCATTAAATGTGTTATTTTTTACCATGGAATAAATCGCCATATCCTCAAACAACAGTTTATCACCAATTTTAATTTCCTTATCAAAAGAATAATCTCCGATCACATCTCCTGCCAGACAGGTGGCTGAAGAAAGTCTGTAGGTATATGCCTTCTCTCCCGGCTCTCCACCATCCTTTAACGGCGGTCTGTAGGGCATTTCCAGCACGTCAGGCATATGGCATGCTGCAGAAGCATCCAATATGAGGATTTCCAAGCCGTTTTTTACCTTATCAAGTACTTCTGTTATCAAATAGCCTGCATTCAGCGCAATGGCTTCTCCCGGCTCTAAATATACTTCTACTCCATAAGTTTCTTTCATATGACGGATACAGTCTTTTAAAAGCTCTATATCATAGTCTTCCCTTGTAATATGATGTCCGCCGCCCATATTCAGCCACTTGATCTGTGACAGAAAGGGGGCAAATTTTTCTTCCACTGCATCCAGGGTCTTTTTCAGATCATCTGCATTCTGTTCGCAGAGAGTATGGAAATGCAAGCCTTCCACATCCTTTGGCAAACACACGTTATGTTTCTCTTCCAGCCATTTTCCCAGCTGCTCCAGTGTCATTCCCAGACGGGAACCATAGGCGCAGGGATCATAAATGGCATGTCCTTCCTGGGTGGAACACTCCGGATTGATGCGAATACCAATACTGCTGTTTTTACACAGCTCATGAAACTTTTCATATTGACCGGCTGAATTAAAAACAATGTGATCACAAATCCGGTCCAGTTCTTCTATTTCTTCTTTTTTGTAAGCAGGACAGAAAACATGGTTTTCCTTTCCCATTTCTTCCATTCCCAGCCTTGCCTCATATAAACCGCTGGCTGTTGTTCCGCTGATATACTTTCCGATCAGGGGATAGGAATAAAAGAAGGAAAAAGCCTTCTGTGCCAGCAAAATATGGCATCCGGTGTCCTGTTCCACCTTCTGCAAAATAGTCAAATTGTGAATTAACTTTTCTTCATCCACCACATAACAGGGTGTGGGAAGTTTACATAATTCCATTATACACTACTCCACAGTCCGGGGATTTTCTTCCACTACCCAGGGCAGTCCCCATTTATTTAAAGCATCCATATAAGGGTCAGGATCAAATTCTTCAATATTGAAGACACCTGCACCGCTCCATGTGCCGGTTACTAACATCATGGCTCCGATCATTGCCGGTACGCCTGTAGTATAGGAAATTGCCTGGGAACCTACTTCTTTGTAGCATTCCTGATGATCACATACATTATAGATATAGATGGTCTTTTCTTTTCCATCCTTTTTACCGTGGAAAATACAGCCGATATTGGTCTTTCCTACTGTTCTGGGTCCCAAAGATGCAGGATCAGGCAGAAGGGCTTTTAAAAACTGAATGGGCACGATCTGTTTCCCTTCAAACTCAATGGGTTCTGTAGAAAGCATTCCTACATTTTCCAGACATTTCATATGTGTTAAATAGCTCTGTCCAAAGGTCATAAAGAAACGGATTCTTTTTACTCCCGGAATATTCTTTGCTAAAGATTCGATTTCCTCGTGGTGAAGAAGATACATATCCTTCATGCCTACCTGTGGGAAATCATACTCCCTTTTAATGCTCATAGGCTCTACTTCTATCCATTTGCCGTTTTCCCAGTAGGAACCGGGTGCAGAAACTTCACGAAGATTGATTTCCGGATTAAAATTAGTAGCAAAGGGGTAACCGTGATCGCCGCCGTTACAGTCCAAAATATCAATGGTATCGATCTCATCAAAATAATGTTTTAAGGCATAAGCGGAAAAGACACTGGTTACGCCGGGATCAAAGCCGCTTCCCAAAAGTCCGGTAATTCCCGCTTCTTTAAATTTTTCTTCATAAGCCCACTGCCAGGAATAATCAAAATATGCAGTAAAGCCCAGACGCTTACAGCGTTCCTCGTATACCTTTCTCCATGCAGGATCATTGGTATCCTCTGCCTCATAATTAGCCGTATCAATATAGGAAACCTTACATTCCACACAGGCATCCATAATGGACAGATCCTGATAAGGCAGTGCCACATTTAAAACCGCATCCGGCTTGTATGCCTTGATCAAAGCTGCGACTTCTTCACTTTTATCCGCATCCACCTGTGCTGTTGTAACTTTGGTCTTCGTCCATTTGTCCACTTCTTCTTTTACTGCATCACATTTGGATTTAGTACGGCTTGCAATACAGATCTCTGTAAAAACCTCACTGTTCTGACAGCACTTTTTGATCGCTACCTGTGCGACACCGCCGCATCCGATAATTAATAACCTGCTCATGAATTTTCCTCCTCTTCCAGTAAATCTTCAACGTATTTAGGCAGCATAAAAGCGCCCATGTGCAGATTGGTGGTATAATACCATGTTTCCAGATTGCGGTTATTAAACCGCTCCGGTTTAAAATCATTTAAAGGGTGATACTTTTTGGAAGCAAATCCGAAAAGCCAGTAGCCTGAGGGACAGGTGGGAATATGCGCCTGATACACCCGGCTGATGGGAAAACTCTTATAGGCTTTCCTGTGCATGCTCCGGCATGCCACTTCATCCTCATCATAAAAGGGGCTTCCGTGCTGATATACCATAATGCCGTCTTCCTTCAGGGCTTTATAACAGCTTCCGTAAAATTCTTTGGTAAAAAGTCCTTCCGTATGTCCGAAAGGATCTGTGGAATCATTTACGATAATATCATAAGCATTGATCTTGTCACGCAAGAACCGCAGACCGTCTTCATAAAAAATTTTCACTCTGGAGTCCTCAAATCCTTTTGCCGTCTCAGGGAAAAACTTTCTGCATACATCCACAAACATATCATCGGATTCCACCACATCGATTTCTTCGATTTCGGAATAGCGACAGAATTCTCTTGCCACGCCCCCGTCACCGCCGCCGATGATCAGCACTTTTTTTACATCAGGGTGAACGCTCATGGGAACATGGGTTACCATTTCATTATAAATAAACTCGTCAGCTTCAGAAAATATAATATCTCCGTCCAGAGTTACAAATCGTCCGAACTCCGGCGACTCAAAAACATCGATTCTCTGGTAATCACTTTGAGCACTATATAATTGTTTGTCCGTACGAATGGAGATCTTAACATTTGCAGTATGCATTTCAGAAAACCACATTTCCATAGCTGCGCCCTCCTATAGTTTACATAACTTATATGTTTTCATGGTAATAAAAAGACTCTGTTTCAATTTATTGATTTGATAACATTTAACCTTTTAACTTCCGGGTCCTCGGTTCCCTGCAAAGAACACCCTTTTTCTCCTGCGTACAGAATAAAATCAATGATCTCTTTGCTGATCTTCTCTCCCGGCGCCAGAATGGGAATTCCCGGCGGATAGCACATAACAAATTCTCCGCACACTGCCCCTTCTGTTTCTTCAATGGGAAGGGAAACCTTTTGGGAATAAAATGCCTTCTGGGGACTCATGGCAACCTGAGGCTGAATATATTCTCCCGTTACCAGATCGCTTCCGTCCCGTTCATAAAGCCGTTTAATATCCGCCAGGGCTCCTACCAGCCGCTCTATATCCCTGATTCTGTCCCCTATGGAAATATACGCAAGAATATTGCCAATATCACCGAATTCTATCTGAATATCGTATTCATCCCGCAAAAGATCATAGACCTCTATTCCTGTCAGTCCGATACCCTGGGTATGAATAGACAGCTTTGTCACATCATAATCAAAAATACTGCCGCCATTGACCAGTTCCTTGCTGTACGCATAATATCCACCGATAGCATTGATCTCATTTCTGGCATATTCTGCCATCTGTACCACCTTGGCAAAGGATTCCCTTCCCCGCAGCGCCAGATTTCTTCTGGAAATATCCAGGCTGGATAAAAGCAGGTATGAGGCACTGGTTGTCTGTGTCAGATTGATGATCTGCCTCACATAATCTGCATTGACCCCGTTATTGGTCAAAAGCAGGGAGCTCTGGGTCAGGCTTCCGCCGGATTTGTGCATGGAAACCGCTGCATAGTCCGCCCCTGCTGCCATAGCGGATATGGGAAGATTTTCTCCAAAGTATAAATGGGTTCCGTGAGCCTCATCCACCAATACCTGAATGCCATAACCATGAGCAAGCTCCACAATGCTTTTCAGATCAGAGCAAATGCCGTAGTATGTGGGATTATTGACCAACACTGCAACTGCATCAGGGTTTTCTTTGATAATCTGCTCCAAAGGTTCTGTTTCTATTCCAAGGGCAATGCCGATCTGGCTGTTGACTTCAGGCTCCACATAAACGGGAACTGCACCACAGATGACCAAAGCATTGATAACGCTTTTATGGACATTTCTGGGCAGGATGATCTTGTCTCCGGCTTTGCATACGGACAGGATCATACTCTGTACTGCAGAGGTGGTTCCTCCGATCATCAGAAAGGCATGCTCAGCTGAAAATGCATCTGCGGCGAGTTCTTCCGCTTCTCTGATGACGGAAATCGGATGACACAGGTTGTCTAAGGGTTTCATGGAATTTACGTCCAGACCCACGCATTTTTCTCCTAAGAGTTCTACTAACTCAGGATTGCCCCTGCCTCGCTTATGTCCCGGTACGTCAAAGGGTACTACTCTTTTCTTTCTGAACTTTTCAAGCGCCTCGTAGATTGGGGCGGATTTTTGTCTTTCCAGATCCATTGTGCACCTCGTTTTTTGCGGTAAATGAATGTGTTAATTGTAAGGATAGTTGCAATTATTTACTCCGACGTGCCAAGCCAGTGGGGTCTCATTGCTCACACAAAAAGCAGGTGTCACCACCTGCTTTCTAGTTTTAAAGTCATATACATAAGAAGTATAAGCTTTTCATCCGGAGTAATTAAAACAAATATATTGCTTTTCTTATTGACCGTTTCACAAGATGATGTGTACTACACTGATTATTAAGTAATCAACTTATAAAATTGAGCTTTTAACTCTATCAATAATGTGGCATAAGGCCACCCTCGGCAATTGCCCCGCCTGTCCGTTGGCTTATTATAAAGGGCTTATATTTGCGTAATTATCCATAACGCTCATACATTCATATCATTGCATAACCCACCGGGTTTGTCAATGTTCTTTTTTGTGCATTTCTGCTTTTTTATTCTACTACAAGATCATCCCAGACATCATCTGCAACAAGGGCGATGTAGGTCTTTCCTGTATTTAAAGTTATCTCATTTCCGTCTTTGTCATAATACTTGGTGGGATAGATATCATCCTGTTTGGACCAGGTTACAGGAATGGCTTTTCCGCCTGTAATATAATAACCGCTCATTCTATTGCTTTCTTTGACCCAGAAATTCATATAGCCGTTATCATCATACTGCTCATATGAGCATTCCTGAAGGATCACGTTGGTAAATTCCATATAAGAACCGTTTCCTGCATCCTTATATTCGCTGCCATATTCAGAATAACGGTATGTATTGCTTTCAGCAATATATTCCAGACAGGAATTGTTATGTTCAAAAGGAAGCTCGATATTGGTACAATCAATAGAACCATTTTCACCGCTTAAATCAACCGGAGCCGATTCGGAAGCAAACTGGAAATGTGCTCCCTGATAATATTCATTATACTCTCTGGATACACCTGAATTATCAAACTTCTTATCTAAGTCACCGCTTAAAATGTACTCTGTAAACTCTCTGGATTTACCGTTATTTACACGGCTGAAACCACCATTAAAGTTATCCACATAAGGATTTACAAGGAAATAATCGATGTAGAAAGGACCTCCATCATGGCACACAACTGCATTCCATTCAGGCGCCAGCTGTAAATTGGTGGTACGTGTGCTTCGAATGCTGCCCAGCTGTTCGATCTTTTCCCAGTCTTTTACCAATACCATAAATCTGGTAATATGACCGTTCATAGTGCTGTTCATCATTTCATAAACAACATCTGCTTCACTGATTCCGTAATGAGGCAAAGCTGCTTTCTCATTATCGATCATAACTGCAATGGGTCTTTGATTTTTGAGACTTTCATCAATCCACTCATTGGTCAGTTCGCTGCGGTACATGCCGTCTCTGGTCTCTTCCACAACAACTTCTTCTGCCGGTTCTTCTACGGTTACGGTATCCTCAACTGCACTTTCCTGCTCTACCGGCTCTTCTTCTGCCGGCTCTTTACCGCCGCATGCTGCAAGGCTTAAACTTAAACCGCATGCCAATAAAATATACACTAGTTTTTTCTTCATATCCCTATCCTCTTTGTTAAAATTTTGTTACGAAAATATTATAGGAAAATTTCAAAGGCTTGTCAATGTATATGGGAAAAGCCGGCACAAAAAGCCGGCTTTTTTCCATCGTCAGGAAAAACAGTTTTCCAGACTTTTATTCTATTATTTTTAACCGTTCCACAATACTGTCTTTACTCATCTGTCCATATGCCAAAAAGGGTATGATACAGGAGAATATCAGCAATACAGGTGTACACAACAGAATGGGCATAATGTTAAAGTAATATTTGAAGAACCATACCATTCCCGAAGCTGCATCTACCAGAATACCGCAGATCAGACTTCCGATAGTAAGGGAAAACAGAATCGTCAGACACGCATATATCATTCCTTCAAAGATCAGCATGATACGTAACTGTTTTCTGGTCATACCTACTGCTTCCATCATGGCAAATTCCTGTTTTCTGGTCAATATGCTTGTTACAATGGCATTGATAAAGTTCAGAATTCCGATCAGCGCCAGAATAAAACTCAAAGAACCTCCAATGATCCAGAACATGGAAACATAACTTTCAAATTCATCTATATAAGTCTGTCTGGATACATAAGTAAGCTCGGAATTGCCGTTTTCCGTATAGGCTTTTAAAAATTCTTCCACCAAAGCCTGCTCATCCTCCTCCACTTCCAGAGTAGTAACCAGAGCACCGCTTCTATCTGTATGGGAAAGATATTCTTCTGCCGGCAGAATGACTCTGACCCCCAAAGCCGGATAAGATCTGGTAGACAGCGGATAAGGTAGATTTGCCACTGAAACTGCCGTATACTCTTTCTTTGTTCCATCATTGAATTCCAGACAGATCTTTTCTCCGGCATTGAAAATCCAATCAGCCTCATCCTGATTTTCTTCTGCCAAAAGAATATAATCTCCCATTATAAATTCTTCCCAGGTTATGGATTTTCCCCGGAATTCCAGTTCATCAAAAGCGCCTTCATCCACACCGTAAATGTCTGCATCCATATTTCCGTCCTTTTGGATTCCTGCAATGGTATCCTCCATCCACGGATCATTTTTTAATGTCTCATGGCAGTCAATAAAATCCTGTACCTTTTCCTTTCCTTCCTGATCCAATATTGCAAAGCCCCCTGTAGTATAGACCTGAAAAGAAGATTCCACCCCTTCCAGCTCTTCAAACATAGCGCACTCTTCCTGACTGACACCATCATAAATCCTGACTGACGCACCCAGATTGAGAACCGATTGATGTGTAACCTGAATATCCCCTACTATGGAATTGGAGATATATGCCTCCATATCAAAGCTGTGTACGATACTGTAGACCAGATTTACCAGGATCAGACTCATGGAAAGGGACATAACTACGACTACAACTTTTTTACGGCTTCTTTTAATATTTTCCACCGCCATGGAGAAGGCAGAAACCTTCCGGCTCTTTTTTGTTTTTTTCTTTACGGATGATTTTTCCGTATAGCGGACCGCTTCAACAGGCGAAACTTTTGCCGCCAGACGACAGGGCTTATTGCAGCTTAGGAATACTGTTAAAAAAGTAAAGATAACTGCTGCCGCATAGATCAAAGGATTCATGGAAAACGCCACAAAACGGAATGTAAAATTTCCCGTAACAATCGGCAGCAATATTCTGGATAAAATCGTGCCCAGCAACAATCCCAGGGGAATTCCTATAACCGATAACAGCATTGCCTGTCTGTACACCAGTTTTTTTAATTGTTTTGCCGTAGTACCAATTGTCTTTAATAAGCCATATTCATGGATTTCTCCTGTAACATTGATATAGAATACATTATAAATGATCAGATATCCCGAAAGGAGGATAATAAACAATATTCCTCCGATCAATGCCACTGCCTGCCAGTCCACTTCACTTGCCGCATACCCCCAGTTTACACCATAATCAGTAAGTTCCGGATCATAACCGTTTCTTTCCAGAACTTCAATTAACTGTCCCTTAATATCCCAGCTTGAGGAAAAATTCCAATTCACGTTCATATAACCGGTAAGTGAACGGAAATCGCTCTCAACATATGGAATCTGCGGTGTGGGTGCCAGTTCATCTGCCAGTTCTTTGGAAATCCAGCATTCCTGTGCCATTGCCACAGGATCACCCTCCCAAAAACCACATAAGGTAAATTCCTCTTTCACGATCCTGCCGTCAATATCAATTTCCAAAGGAACTTTTGCGCCTATTTTGCGGGGGACTCCCAAAGCATCCAGCACCAGCGTGCTGGCAGCAATATCCATTTTTTCCTTTGGCATGGTTCCTTCTTCCGGATAACTGAAGCTGAACCTGGCATAAGTATCATCTGCATAATTTACTTCCGTGTTTACCTTGGACAATTGGTCATTTGCCCCTCTGCCTACAATGACCGCCATACAAATATCCTTTACTGCCGGATCTTTTGATAATTTTTCAAAATCCTCGGGTAAAGCATATTTCAGTCCTGCCATATGGGAGCCTCCCACCTGGCGGAAGGTACTTTCCTGAGAACTCTTGATCAGACTGCCTCCGATGGAAAATACTGCAGTAAACAAAATACAGGTCAGCATGATCGCCAGGACCGCAATGAAATTCTTTTTCTTGTTTGCCATCAATGACCTGGCGGAAATCTTCCTGATGACTTTCTGATTCTTTACCTTAAGCATGATCCTCACCGCCTTTTACGATGATACCGTCTTCAATACGGATGATCTTGTCTGCCATCTGGGCAATTTCTTCATTATGGGTGATCATTACAATGGTCTGACCGAACTTCTGCCCCGTGATCTTTAACAGGCTTAAAACATCCTGGCTTGTCCTGGAATCCAGATTTCCTGTAGGCTCATCCGCAAGCAGAATGGTTGGTTTTGAAGCAAGGGCTCTTGCGATTGCAACTCTCTGCTGCTGACCGCCGGATAACTGGCTGGGCATACTGTTTTTCTTTTCAGAAAGTCCCAGTGCAGTTATAACTTCTTCTACATATGCCTCATCCACTTCGTTTCCGTCTAACTGAATGGGCAGAACAATGTTTTCATATACATTCAGCACCGGGACCAGATTAAATGCCTGAAATACAAATCCGATCTTTCTTCTTCTGAAAATGGTAAGGGCTTCATCTTTTAATGCAAAAATGTCCTTATCATCCACATATACTTTACCGGATGTAGGTCTGTCCAATCCGCCCAGCATATGTAACAGGGTGGATTTGCCGCTGCCGCTGGTTCCTACGATTGCCACAAACTCTCCCTGCTCAATGGAAAGGCTGACACCGTTTAATGCTTTTACCTGATTTTCTCCGTCTCCATAAAATTTCTTTAAATCGTCGGTTTTTAATACAACCATGATTTCACTCTCCTTTAAAAATATAGTCTGTGTTTCTTACAACACAGACTATAACAAAGCAATCTTTCTACAATCTTTCTGAAATCTTACAGTTTTGAAAGATTTTCAGCAAAAATCAGACTTTTGGCAGGAAGATTTGAAATTTGGAGCCGGAGCCGGGATTGGAAGTTACTTTGATGTAGCCGTTCTGGGATTCAATGATCTGTCGCGCCAGGTATAGACCGATGCCTACGCCTTCGTCGGTGCGGACATTTTTTCCACGGTAGAATCTGCCGAATATCCGGGGAATCTCTTCCTCTTCGATGCCGATGCCATGGTCCCTGACCTGGATGCACAAAAACATTTCGTAAACCAATACTGTAATTGAAATTTGCGAGGCTTCAGGGGAATATTTGATGGCATTGTCCACAATATTAAATAAGGCTTCTTTTGTCCATTTAGGGTCAAAAACAGCCCCGGCGGAGGCTGCCTCATTTTTAATGGTGATTCCCTTTTTCCCTGCCTTTGCTGCAGCAAGTTCTATTACTTCTTTTATAAGGGGTTCTACATCCTGTTTTTCCGGATAGAGCTGGAAGGTTCCTGATTCCAAACGGGATGTTTTCACAAGGGATTGAATGAGAAAATCCAGTTTTTCCGACTGTCTGTGAATCTCCTCTACCATTTTCATAGTCTGTTCATCTAAAGACCGCTCTTCCAAAAGCTGTGCATATAAAAGAATATTGGCAAGGGGCGTCTTGGTCTGGTGGGATATATCCGTTACCAGTTCCTTAATGGCAGTACGCTCATCTTCTATTTTTTTAGCGGATAATTTTGAGGAAGTCAGATATCTTTTCCACTTTACTTCCAGCTTGGATAATTCGCTTTCATCATAATCCTGTTCGCAAAAATTCCCATCTATGGCATCATCCAGCATCTGATTTAATCTGTTAAAAATTTTTCTGTTCCCTATTGGTTTCATCAATTAGAAATCTCCAAATTCTTATACTTTCCATACATATCCGACACCATAGACAGTCTGAATGTACTTCGTTTCTTTTGTCTCCAGTTTATCCCGAAGTCTCTTAATGGTAACGGACAAAGCGTTTTCATCCACATACTCAGCTCCGTCTGTCCAGACCTTATCTAAAAGCACATCTCTCTGCATGGTCATATTGCGGTTCTCTACGAGAATTTTTAATAACTTCTGTTCGGTTTTACTCAATTCTACAGACTGACCGTTTTTTTGGAAAATCATCTTGTCAAAATCCAGTTCCATATCTCCAAACCGATATACCGCCTGATGACTGTTTCGCTTTTGCAATATTTTTTCAATCCTCGCCCGCAGCACCATAAGGCTGAAGGGCTTTGTCATATAATCATCAGCTCCCAGATTCAGTCCCATGACCTCGTCTGTCTCCAGATCGTTTGCCGTCAGGATAATGACCGGTACATCGGAATGAGTTCTCAATTTCTTTAAGAAATCAAAACCGTTTCCATCAGGCAGATTGATATCCAGAATGATCAGATCCATCTCTTTTACATCCTTAGCTTCTGCAAGGGATGCGTACTGATAAAACCGAAAATCTTCCTGTTTTAACGCCATTGCTATTCCGTTGTTTAGTCCCTGATCATCTTCTATGATCGCAATATTTGTCATTTATGAATTTCCTCTTCTTTTTCATTTTGTTAAAAATTTCATGCAGAAGAAACAGCAATGCAGACCGGCTGTCCCATATCCCTTTCAGATCACATAATTCACATCAAGAATCTTGCCCAGCCGCCGAAAATCTGAAGCAATTTAATTTGCAAAGCCTTCTTCCACGAAATCTCCTGAGGCATCATGCCTTCCGGCGCCAAAGAAATATTTTCATCTATAACAGTCAGCGACTGTGCTTCATAATGCTCCATTTCCCGTTTCATATCCGCATTCAATTCTTCACTGTTGATCACCAACATCATTTCCGTATCCATATATGTGCTGCGCATATCCCAGTTAAAAGAACCGATCCCTACCAGATCATCATCTATGGTAAAACATTTGCCGTGATAGGATATTCCGCCATCGTATTCCAGAATATTGACTCCCGTATCCAGAATATCGCCTTTATTTTCGGCATAATCCATGGTGCCGAAAGGATTTCCGTTGTTTGCCACAGAATTGGTCATCATGGTAACATTTTCAACCTGCCCACAGATTTCTGATAATTGTTCCAGCATCCAGTCATTACACAGAATATAAGGCGTATGAAAGCAAACCTCTTCTTTGGCGTTTTTCATCAATTGTGTCATTTCATAATAAACCAGAGGCTCTTTTGCCTTAACAGATGTGGGATTGGTGATCAGACGGATTTCCTTTACCGGTTTTGTAACAGTTTCATAATCACATGATTCAAACCAGTCGGGATGTTCTTCCTGCATATCAGCATATCTTTCCCGCAGCTTTTCCTTTGCATTTTTCACTCCCGGAAGTTTCCCTGTCAAAGTTTTTCCATGAAAATCCCGGCATTCAGGCTGATTCCAGATATTTTCATAATACTCCTCTAATCTGTTTAATGAATCTGCTTCTCCTCTTTCACAATACACCAACACATCCCAGTCATAATTTTTATATCCGGGTCCGTCTCCCAAAAAATAGTCATAGGTATTTCGTCCGCCCACAATATAAGCAGTCTCATCCACGATCAGATATTTGTCATGAAGACGTCCCATAAGTTTCCATGGCGTCAGAAGATTTACCGGATTATAAAGCCTTATCTCCACATTTTCCGTAACAGATAAGGCATAAAAATACGAATTTCCTTCCATGGAAATCAAACCGGGCATTCCGTCCGTCAGTATGGAAACTTTAACGCCTCTTTCCGCCGCAGCCTGTAAAGCTGCCAGCATATCTTTTCCACTTTCGTCAGCACTAAATTGAAAAGTAGATAGAATAATGCGCTCCCTGGCATGTGAGATCAAACGGATTCTTTCTTTTAAAGCATCTCCGTTATCAGGAATTACAGCCGCTCTTTCTCCTATATACTCCATACCGTAAAACTGTGCCGCATCAAAATTTTCTTTTGTCTCCTCTGTCACTTCCGGCTGTTTGACAAAAGGGAGGATTGCTCCTAAAATAACATAACAAATAAAAACCAATACAAATAATAGAATTGTTTTTCCAGACATTTTTCCCAATTTTCATTCCTCTTTATCCAAAACACAGTATTTTATCCAATGAAACAACTATACCATTTACAAAAAGAAATACAATTAAGAAAATATTAAATTAAAAAATTATATTATGGAAAGCAGTTTTTCTACATCCTCTTCCCTCGTCGCCCAGCTTGTGGCAAACCGGACAACGGCATGCCCCTCATCCTTTTTCTCCCAAAAGCCAAAGGAAACCTGTTTGGAAAGTTCTTCCATCTGCTTATTGGACAAAATGATAAACTGCTGGTTGGTCGGCGAATCTATGGCAAAAGAATATCCCTTTTTATGAAATCCTTCTTTTAATTTCTCTGCCATTTTAATTGCATGGGCACTGATCTCAAAATACAGATCATCGCTAAAAAGGACATCAAACTGAATGCCTAACAGCCTTCCCTTTGCCAACAGCGCCCCATGCTGCTTCACAATAGTCATAAAATGAGCCGGCGCATTTCCTTCCGGAAACACCACCGCTTCTCCCATAAGTGCTCCCACTTTTGTCCCGCCTATGTAAAACACATCACAATTCTCAGCCATAAAAGGCAATGTTACATCTGTCCCGGAAGCCGCCAGCCCATACCCCAGTCTTGCTCCATCCAGATATAAAGGAATCTTATATTCCTTACAGATTTCATGTATTTCCTTCAATTCCCCTGCCGTATATAACGTTCCATATTCTGTAGGATGGGAAATATAGACCATTCCCGGAAATACCATATGTTCATGATTTTCATCCTCATAAAATCCTCTTAGATATTCCCTCAATTCCTCACCGCAGATTTTACCTGCATGTTCCGGCAAAGCCAAAACTTTATGCCCTGTAAGCTCTATGGCTCCAGCCTCATGAACATTCACATGTCCGCTTTCCGCTGCGATTACGCCCTCATAAGAGGCAAGCATGGAACCGATCACGATCTGATTGGTCTGAGTCCCTCCTGTCAGGAAAAATACCTCCCCATGATCACACCTGCATAATTCCTTAATCTTCCTCTTCGCCCTTTCACAATACTCATCCGTCCCATACCCGGGCAACTGCTCCATATTTGTTTCCCTCAATTTATCTAAAATCTTCTCATGAGCCCCTTCCATATAATCACTGGCAAAAGATAACATACTGTTTCCTCCTTTTTGTTTGTTATCAACTCCCACCAACAAACACATTCTTCTAAAGGAAATAATAATAGAATTCTCCCTTCATGTCAAAAAATCCAATCAGCCGTCAGAGCCGCCGTACCTATTCTAAACCACCCTGTTCATTGGCAATTCATTATTTACCCCTTTAGACACCAGAATCTGGTGCAGATCAATGATCCCATTATGGAAGGTTGCCGCACAGGACGCAAGATACAATTCCCACATTCTGGCAAATTCCTCTCCTTTTTCCGCTGCGATCTCTTCCCTGTGATTTAGGAAATTTTCTCTCCAGCACAATAAAGTTCTGGTATAATGTCTTCTCAGGCTTTCCACATCCAGAGTATAAAAATTGTACTCCGGAAGCAGGTTCATGATCTCCCTGAGGCTGGGAATCGTACCTCCGGGAAATATATATTTTCTTACCCATGGATCTCCTTCATGCTCCTTTTGGGCACTGATATAGTGAAGCAGGAAAAGACCGCCCGGTTTTAAAACCTTTTCCACATTTTTCATAAACAATTCATAATTGCCTCTTCCCACATGCTCGATCATTCCCACGCTGACTACTTTATCAAACTGCATTCCGCTGTCCGATAATTCCCGATAGTCCATCAGCTTTACTTCCAGTTTGTCAGAAAGCCCTTCTTTTTGTATATCCCCGGAAAACTTTTCATACTGCTCTTTGCTCAGGGTAATCCCCACGCCTTTTACCCCATATTTTTCTGCTGCACGTTTTAAAAGAAAGCCCCAGCCGCATCCGACATCCAACAACTTTTCTCCTTCTTTTAAATGCAGTTTTTCCAAAATATGATCCACCTTATGAATCTGCGCTTCATACAGGGTATCTTCCTCATTTTGAAAATATCCGCAGGAATAACTCATGCTTTCATCCAGCCACAGACTGTAAAAGTCATTTCCGATATCATAATGGGAAGAAACCTCCTTCTTTTGATTTTTGGCTCCTTTGGATGTATGAAGGAGCTTGCGCAAAGCAGATTTATCCTTATGGAATTTGCCCATCTGCCCCATAAATAAGTCCAAAACCTCATACAGATCCCGGTCTGTATCAATGTCTCCCCTCATGTAGCCCTCGCCTAAAGCTAAAGATGTACTGGTAAACAATTCCTTTTTATCCGGCTCCTTATTGAGAATCACCGTAAACTCCGGATTCCCCTCTCCGATCTTCTGAACGCCTTTTTGGGTTCTGATACAAAATGACACGGGAATGATTTCTCCCAGATAATCCGTAATAAACTCCTGCATATAAAAACTCCTTTCCTGTCAGGCTTATGATTTTATATAAATCATTGCCAAAAGGAGCTTGGATAATTCCAGTTTTTGTAAGTTTGGATAGCGGTTGTGAAAAAAAGTTTAGTATAACGGACGAAGCGGGAGATGCGAAAATGGTTTATATATATCACGGAAACCCGCTTTCGCTTGGATAAAAACGCAGCGGTACTAAGAATTTTGGGCGGCTTGCGCCTGCAAAATTCAAGTGCCGGCGTTTTTATACAGTTTCCTTTGATATATATAAACCATTTTCACATCTCCCGCTTCTGCTCTCTGGCTCAGGTCAGTGTTTATGATTTCATATTATTTGCCGGGTAAATTAAATTTTATAAGTCTGCGCCGTGGTCTACTACCATTACCTGACCGGTTACTGCAGAGGATTCATCGGATGCAAGGAATAACAGCACATTTGCCACTTCGTCAGGCATACATGGAGGAAGGGAATTATCCGCATGTTTATTCATGGCGGACAACATATCCATATCCAGCTTATCCTTCTGCAGATTCATTGTCATGGGAGTGACAACTGTTCCGGGACAGACTGCGTTACAGCGGACATTTACGCCTGCGCCTCTCATGGCAATGTTTTTGGTAAGTCCTATGACTGCGGCTTTACTTGCCACATAGGCTGCCCCGCCGTTTCCGCAATAACCTGCTACGCTTGCCACATTTACAATAGAGCCGGATTTCTTTTCCATCATAATTTTGGCACAGTTTCTTGTTACATACATGGTCCCTTTTGTATTGATATCGATCAGATAATCAATGGTTTCATCAGAAACCTTTTCCACAGCTTCAAGACCACCGTCAAGGACACCTGCATTGTTTACGAGAATATCCACAGTCCCAAACTTTTCCAGTGTTTTTTCCACCAATGCTGCACATTGATTCGGCTTTGAAATATCACACGGCACGCTCAATACTTCCCCACCTGCGGCACGGATGCCTGCTGCCACTTCCTCAAGCTGTGCTTCCCTTCTTGCGGAAATCACAACCCTGGCACCTTCCCTGGCAAACATTTCAGCCGCCTTTGCTCCAATACCGGAATTTCCTCCGGTGATCACTGCAACCTTACCTTCTAATCTGCCCATAACATATACCTCCTATATTTATTTAATTATTTTGCTTCTTCTCTTTGCCGTACTCAGCATTGTCAGCAAGCGCCTTTTCCTTTTCATCCTTTTCCTCTTTGATTTCCCAATGGATGAGGAATGTTAATGCTGCTCTTAATGCAATAATGCCTGCTGCCGTAGCGATTTCAGTCCATTCCCTGACTACAACAGTTTTTAAGATCTCACTGCCCAATTTAAATTCCAGCCCCATGGCAAGCCCTTTTGCCAGAGTAAGACGGGTATTGGGGGAACGGGTAATATAATTAAAAATTCCTCTCACGCCGGATGCAACAATAATTCCCACACCTACAAATTCAAAAATAAGAATCGCAAATTCAACAATATAATTCAGACAACTTTGAAGCATATGAATCAGATTCATTTCCCGCCCTCCTATGTATACCATATCCTAATACTATCATTATCTTTCTAAACCACACTTTATAAGCAATGATCTTATATGTATTTTACAACATATATATGATACAATCCATTGTTTTTTCATTTTATTTCCTATTTTCTTAATTTGTTAGAAAATTTGCATGATCAGAGCAATCAGTAAGTGAATTGGGCAGTATCAAGCAAAAGAGATTGTGGGTTACACAATCTCTGTCTTCCAAAATCCGTGCAGGTTACAATAGGCATATGCTGCAACCGGTTCATCACCATTCAGGATCTCAAAATCTGCCGCAGGCTTTCCCGCTGCCTCAAGATAAGCAAACTGCCCGCCTTTCTTTGTCTCCAAAAATATCCATTCAATACTGTGTTCTTCCGTCATGGGATGTTCCACGCTGCCAACCTGCACATGAATTTTATTTCCGTTTCTTTCAACAGAAGGAAGATGCTTTTCTCCTGCTCCTTCTGACATGGTGCTGTCAAGTATGCCGGCTCCCTGGGGCAGATCTTTTGCCACCTCCTCTTTACAGCCGCAGATACAGTAAAGAATTGACTCTTTCCATTTGATAAATACAGGTTCCATTTGACTTTTCTCCTTTTCTACTCTTATATTTAAACCCGGGATTGAGACTGCCTGACATTATCTCTTAATTCAGGCTTTCCGGGTGCTGTCTGCAAAAGGAGACTGCTCCAGTCTGATAAAATAGCCCTTGTCATGTTCGCAGACAGGGCACATTTCAGGCGCCTTTTCACCTTCATAGATATAGCCGCAGTTTAAACAGATCCAGGCTGTTTTTCCATCAGAGCCATGAAGCTTGTTCTGCTCTATATATTCTGCATATCTGCCAAAACGGTCTCCATGATATTTCTCGATCTCAGCGATCATGAAAAAAGACGCCGCAACCTTATCAAAACCTTCTTCCTTTGCTTTCTCACCGAATTTCTTATAAACATCATCATGTTCTTCATACTCATTGTGCTGCGCCATACGCAAAAGTTCTGCAAGATCTTCTGTAAGGTCCACCGGATAACCGCCGTCCACATGAATAGTCTCTCCTGCCAGCTCTTTTAAATGATTATAAAAGATCTCCGCATGCTCTTTTTCCTGGTCGGCGGTATAGGTAAATACCTGGGCAATTGCCTGCTGTTTCTGCTTTCTTGCCACCCCTGCCCCAAAAGTATAACGGTTTCTTGCCTGGCTTTCTCCTGCAAAGGCTCTCATCAAATTGTCTTTTGTTTCGCTGTTTTTAAAATCTACTGCCATATTCTTCCTCCTTCATCCGGAACTATTTTTATTTTCTTTTTCAGTGTTCCCAGGATTTTCCTTAAAATTCATTTCATATCTACTTTTACAAATAAGGGTTTTCTGATTTTGCCTTTAAACACATAAACCTTCTGTCCACTTCTTTCTGCAGAGAATCCACTACATCCTTATATTCTTCTTTTTTCAGATGCTTCGTCCTTCCCATCATGGACAGCCATTCAAGGACGGGAATTTTCTTTCCGCTTTTCTCAGGATCATAGCTTAATGTGGTAATTCCACGCTCAACCTCATAAAGCGGAAAGTAACAGCAATCCACCGCTGCTTCAATAACCTTTCGTTCCTTATTGGGCGGATCATTCCAGTTCAGCGGACATGCCGATATGGATTTTACATAAGCACAGCCGTCCTTTTTAGCATAATCCGCAGCTTTTGCAGCTTTCTTGATAAAATCCACAGGATTGGATTCCGCCACCGTTGCCACATAGGGAATATTGGCAGCCGCCATAAGCTGAGGCATATCTTTATGAAAATAATGCTTCCCATACTGATGATTTCCCACATGGGAAGTGGAGCTTCTGGCTCCTTTCGGTGTGGAATAGGATAACTGATAACCGGTATTCATATAGCCGCCGTTATCATATTCAAACAACAGCAGACGGTGCCCCCGCAATGCCGTGGCAAGGGCCGAACCCATACCGATATCCATTCCGCCGTCACCGCTGACCATGATAAAAGTGATCTCTCCGGGAGGAAGCTCTCCCTTTTCCTGTTTTCTGTAACAGATTTCTGCAAGCCCGCTTAAGGTAGCCGCTCCGTTTTGGAACAGGTTGTGCAGATAAGGCACTTTAAAGGAAGTCTTGGGATAAGGCGTGGTAACGATCATCCCGCAGCCTGTCTGAAACAACAACACAACAGGATCTTCAATGGCACGCAAAAGCAGGTTTACGTTGACAGGAATACCGCATCCCGGACATGCCCCATGCCCCGGAGCAAGCCGCTTTGGCACACCGGCAGTCTGATTGATCTGACCGCCCTTGACCTGTTTTCTCCCGTCCTCTCCCAGTATAACTTCTGTTGCGTCTATTTCTGTTTTTTCCCTGGTAAGAGGGGCAAAAAAAGGCTTATTCTCTTTGCCGGCTTTCTGAGGGTCTCCTTTTTCAATGCCATAATAAGAAAAATCCATATTGGAGGATTGTTCCGCCATGTCAAACATGGCAATGGCATCTTCCACAAAGAAATCTTTTCCTCCCAGCCCATAGACCAGACTCGTTACCTTTCCCTGACATCCGTACTTTTGCATCAGCGCACGTATTTCCAGTGACAGATTTCCCCCCTGTGCCCCATAGCTGTCCTGTCTGTCTCCGATCACTATATTTTTAGCATGCATCAGCTCCTTTGCCAGTTCTTTCTGGGGAAAAGGTCTTAAGGCTTCCAGGGTCAACAGTCCCACCTTTTTTCCTTCACTTCTCAAACGGTCCACTGCCACCATTGCCGTATCAAAAGAGGACCCTAAGAGAATCAGCAGGGTATCCGCATCCTCATGAAAATACCCTTCATACCATCCATAATTTCTCCCGGACAAAGTTCCGAATTCTGCAAACAGTCCGGGCAGAACCGTTCTCACCTCTTCCATGGCAAGATGAAGCTGATAACGGTTATTGATCAGGTCCGGCTCATTCATATAGGAACCTACCGTAACAGGATGCTCCAGGTCCAGAAAAGGATAGGGCTCCTTTTTTTCTCCTATAAAAGCTTTCACATCTTCATCATGTTCAAAGCGCATACATCTTCTTTTCTGATGGCTGGTAAAAAATCCGTCATATGCCACAGCCACCGGCAGTCTTACGGTTTCAGCCAGCCTTAAAGCTATTATATTGAAGTCATATACCTGCTGTGCCGAATGGGCAAATAAAATAGACCATCCTGCATTTAACAGATACATGATATCGCTGTGGTCTCCTTTAATGGAAAGAGGTCCCGAAACAGTTCTGCACGCCACATTCATGACCATAGGATATCTTGTTCCCGACTGGACCGGAAACTGTTCTATGGCATATAAGAGACCGTTGGCACTGGTGGCATTGATGACTCTTCCGCCTCCTACTGCCGCCCCATAGCAGATACCTGCAGCACTATGCTCTCCTTCTGCTGCGATCATGATCAGATCCGTTTTTCCATCAGCTTTCATCTGGTCCAGATTTTCCGCGATCTGTGTGGACGGTGTAATGGGATAATATCCCATAAGGTCATAGCCGATCTGTCTGATGGCAATGGAAGCCATTTCATTTCCGCTTGCAAATTCCATAACCTGATTACATTCCCGCATCCTACACCTCTCCTCCTTTCATACGCTTTTCCGTCAAATAGGACTCGCTTGTCACATAACCATCCGGTCCTGCCTTCTCATAGTAAACAGGACTTCTCTGTAACTGCTGGTTCGGCAGAAAATACTGTTTTTCCGGGTGTTCTGCTTCCACACCGCTTACCAGCGCCTGAACGGGACATACATCCACACACCGCAGACATCCCTTGCAGTGATAATAATCCAGCCCTTTATTGATCATCATTTCCCTGCCTTTAAACTCTCCTTTTTGAAACTGGAATACCATATCTGGACATGCAGTATCGCACAGCCCGCAGTTAATACATCTTTCCGGTATGAATACAGGGAAAAATCCCTGTCTGGACGGAGACAGATCGTTTACTACACTGTTGCCATAACAGGGATTGATGCCGCCTGCAGGTGCAGTCTCATACCCCCATGTGGGTATATCCTGATTTTTCTCCCCGGCACTTTCACCAACGTTTCTTTGGGAACTTTTTTTACCGCCTGCTTCTTTGCCTACAGAATGTACTTCTTCATATCCTCTGCGGATTCCTTCCAGATTTCCTGCAAGAGCTGCAGGATATTTTTTGCCAAGGGTTTTTTCACAGATTTCATATAGATATTCCGGCTTTATAAATCCCATGATCTTTGCCATGGCTCCCAGCATGACCACATTCACACGGGATTTTGTTTCTATGGCGATCTTCTGGGCATCCACATAGTAAATGCCATGAAAATCCCCAAGCCCTTTCAATGCGTTTTCTGCCATCCCGCTGTTTTTATCCATTTCCTTTGGGTCCGTGCTTTGGCCCATGGTATTGATGATAATATCCGTGTTCTCATTACATCCATTTAGAACAGAAAAATCCGTCAAAAGTGCATCATGAAAAATTGCCAGCAAATGTGGCTCTTTAATGGGGGAATGAAGACGGATATCCTGATCTGCTGCACTGTAACGAATAAAACCTTTTACCGGCGTTCCCGTTTTCTCCGATCCATAGCTGGAAAAGCTGGCGCTGTTTAACCCAAGATACTGCAGTCCCAGTTCTCCCAGCATTTTTCCGCACAAATTGGCTCCCAAGCCTCCGATACTCTCCAAGCGGATCTCATAATAACCGTTTTCATTGGTAACCGGTAACATGACTGTTTCTTTCACCTGATAGCCCCCTTTATTCTTCCTGCTTTTGGAAATATTCTTTTCCTACCATGCACAGGGGACAGAGATAATCCTCCGGCACATCTTCCCATTTGGTTCCCGGAGCAATTCCCTTTTCCGGATCTCCCAGATCTTCATCATAAATGTAGGCACATACTGTACAAATATATTTCATGATTTCATCCCCTTTTGATTTTTTTGTTTAGTATGACTGAATTTCTTCCTTTTTATCCATACCTCAACAGACAGAACCGTACAAAAAATAAGACTGTTGCATTTAAAATATTTTTAAATACAACAGCCTTATTTTGTATGATCCGTTTTTATATTTAATTACATTGCACCTGCATCCTGAATGTCTGCTCCCTCCACGGGTAATTTTGCTTCTGACATTTCCACAGGTTTTATTTTTCCCAAAAGCCTGTAGAATAAAATCAGCAGTGCCAGACTCAGGAAACTGATAAGCGCCACTAACGGCAGCATATAGGTTTCCGGCAGCGCTCCCCATACTGCGTCAACAAAATTGGATGATAAATTTACCGCACCATGCAGCAGCATACACAACCAGATATTGTGGTATTTGCCATATACATATCCCAATATCAGACCAAGGAAAAAAGCATAAGTTCCCTGGACCAGATTGGCATGAATAACGCCGAATGCCAATGCCTGAATACAGTTTACAACCCAGAATTTAGTACTCACCCTGCCTGCCAGACGGAAGATGATGCCCCTGCATAACACTTCTTCTCCCATAGGTGCCAAGATCACTGTTGCAATAAACACAACAGGTGTCATTTCTCCAATACCTACTGTTTCCATCAGTTCAAGATAACCTTGCAGCAAATTAGGAAACAGCATATCCAGAACGCCTAATGCACCGCTGATAAAAATCTGCAATAACATACCGGCAAGCACAATGATCACAATTCCCTTTATGCCTGCTTTTTCTGTATTTTGAGGTCTTTTTTTCTTACCGTATGCCAGATAGTACCACAAACCAAATACCACTAATCCTATAACCTGATATACTAAGACCACACTTCCCACAGAATTCATATACTGTTCCGAAACCAGCTGCATCAGTTCATTTTGTGACAAGCCCGCATCAGCATTTTGGAACCCAACTGCAATGCTTATACAAAACATGATCACTATTGCTGCTCCGAATTGTAACGCCAGCGACAAAAACGCAGGCAGAACTGCTACAAAAAACCAGCCGATTTTTCCCCAGATACTTTTTTTCATTTCCACAACTTCCTCTTTTCATGTATTTTTATTACATCTTATCAGTTATGGCTTCTTTTTTCCAGTCCTCTGGCAAATATTGGGTGCTTATGCGGTTTTCCGGTTTCTCGTCAAAAAGGTATAAGACAACAAGAAAAACCCATTCCAAAGGCTTCATCACCAGATAGACTACATCTGCACTCCAGGGATTTGTGATCCATTTTGATATGGGATATCCGTAAGTATCATAAAAATTCCTGACAGCCCTGTGGAAACGCGGCGTTTTTTCCTCCAAAAGCTGCTCAAAGGCATTCGCCACACACAACTGTCTGTTGACCACAATGCGTTGTCCCCTTCTGATCCCATAGCGGGTTGGCTTTACCAGCCCTCTATGCCCCTGGAGGGAAACTGTGCACAGATAATGTGCATCATACTCTACCGGCGGCGGTGAAATCTCCCTGGATAAAACCCAGTCACTGGTTTTTGTAAACGCCTGTATCACACTGTCCGGTTTCTGCCCCAGCAGACACAAAATACAGATCACGATACCGTATAAAGGAATCATGGCGATCAATGCTGCCCAGTACATATTCGCGCCTTTGCAAAGAAAAGCATTACATTTTGCCAGAAAACCATTTTCATATTTTACCTGCATCTGTTCTTCCGCCTGCTGCCTGATCAGATCCTTAAACATATCTGCCACATGAATTAAAAATAATATAGGAACAGTACACAGGGAGAAAATAAAGATAAAATTTTCTGCCAAAACCTGACCGGGAGAAATGCCTTCCGGTCTTGCCCAGCAGATCAGCTGGACCAAAAACAGCACGTTTACAATAATACCTCCATAAACGCCGCCAATACACAAAACTTTTGCAAGGGGTGCAAGATGCCTGCCGGCAAACTTTATGATCAGATAAGATACAAACCCTGCCACTGCCAGAACCACCAATGTGAGCATATGATCACCATTGACCGGCGTATGTACACTAGAGAACCCCATCATACGATTAATGGGTTTATAATATTCCAGCGGGCCCCATAAGCCAAATGCCAATACCATATAAACCAATCCGATACCAAATGCAATACATTCAAAAAAGAATTTTTTCTTTTTCTTTACTGCAAATACAATATCCATGATCACCAGTACACCCGGTAAAAGTACCAATATGAGCAAAATTCCATCCACTGCCAATTCATTCATAAATTCACTCATAAATTTGCTCCTTCTTACTCTCCTGCTTTATCCTGTGGAGTTGCTTTTATTATAAAACAAAAGCGGCAGGGAAAAGGTTGCGTTTTTTCTCCAAAAAACTGCCCCTATGGTCAAAAGGATTCCACTTATCAATAAATAATGTTTTCCGCCGGGACCGCTCCCATACTGCATGGAAAAAAGCCAGAAGCTGCCCAATTGCTTAAAGCCTGCGCCGAAATTGACTACATAATACATCAAGGGGATCATATAGGCAAAGACCACCTGATCGGACAAGGCAAAGACAAACATCCCCATGCCTCCCAGAAACAGGGCATTTGCCATCATACCATAAAATATACCCCAAAAATCAAAAATACAATTTCCCCACTTCAGATATAAAAGGAAAACACATTCCATTACTATCATAAAAAAAACTGCCCAAATAATCCTGATAATATGGAGAACGGTCATGGATTCCTTTTTGCTGGCGATCAGATCTCTGATATCCTTATTCATATCCGGTATAAAGACCGGAATCAAAAGGACTATTCCCCACAAGGATAAATATCCTTCCATAATTTTAGCCACCTGGTACTGCTCCAGATTTTTGGTCCCCATAAAAAGCGGTGCTGCAAGACACATCACAATACATACAAGCAGATGGGGAAGCAGATTATATTTCAGATTTATTTTTGAAATTTTCAGATATCTTTCCACGTCTTCCCATGACTCCTTTCCTCTTGAGATCGTAAACAACCATGGTCGCTGCCATAGTGACCAGAGCTGCCACCGTATATAAAATTCTGTTGCGCACAAGCTGAGGCAGCATTTCCCTAAACATCTGATATTTTCCCACAGAATTAAATCTGGGGATCAGATTCCAGCCTGCCCCCACCAAGGAAGCCGAACCGGTAAATACGGAGTTGAACCAGACCGCTGCACAGATAAGGATTCCCAACAGGCTTTCTGTCAGCTCTGTAAGCAGATATGACAATGCAGTCACAAATAAAATAATAGGAAGAAGCCATCCAAAGGAATATTTCAAATAAGCAAAATAATCCGGTACGGCTCCTGCACCATAAGCAATATACAGAGATTGTGTCAGAGGAAGGCATGAAACCAACAGCACCGGCACAAACATCATGAGCACCATTCCCAGATATCTTGCGCCTACAATTGCCGCTGCTCCTGCTTTTTTGGAATAGATTACCCCTTTGATATAACTTCTTTTGTCCTTGAGCACTCTGGTCACGCCAAAAAATGCCGGAAGAATTCCCAGAACGATTCCCAGATAATCGCTGAACAATCTGGCATATGCTCCTGTTACCTTATCTTTATATAGGATATCCTCATAATCGGATAATTCCTGTTCATAAGTTTTATCTACAATGCCATGTTTTTTTAACTGCTCTTCTTCATAATCGCTGCCGGGACCGATAACCTCTGCAACCTTTGCCATGATTTTCTCAAACTGTTCATAGGTAATGGAAGGGTCCATGGTAATACTCCAGGGAACCTTTTCAATATTCACATATCTGCCGTTTTCATCTAGGGAAACTGAACTTCCTTCCAAATAAACATCATATGCCGTTTCCCACTCTTCACGGCTCATGCCGCTTAATTCCGAAATACATGCAGCAATTTGCTCTCTTTCCTCTTCCGATAAAGTGACTTCTTTATAAAATCCAACAGGGTAGGTAATAAAAGGACCCTCCCGTTCAAATTCCACTACCAGATCTTTTAAAGTTCCGTTCATAATTATATTTTCATCATCAGAATATGCGCTCCCGTAATCACCTGCCCCGGGCTGGGGTCTCTGCAGCGCAACTTCTTCTCCCATCTGTGATATATAAAACAAAAAAAGCAGGATCACATATGCATAAAAAACAATGCTTTTCAGCCACAATGCACATTCTTTTTTTAACAAACTTCCAAACATATTTTATCACCGCCTTTTTCATTCATAAGATACAGATAAGCATCCTCTACATTTGGCTCACAGCTTTTTGCACCTTCAAAGGGCTTTTCCTCTGCCACAAACCGCACATCAGCCATGCTGCCCTTTGTCAGCATTCCTGTTACGATATAATCCTTTTTAATCTTTTCTAACTCCATGCGGGATACCTCTGCCGTATAAATCTTTCCGGAGGCTTTCTCCAATAACTCCTCCACCGTTCCTACAAATTTCAGGGTCCCCTCATCCAACACTGCAATATTTTCACAGGTTGCCTCCACATCCCCTACAATATGGGTGGATAAAATAACAATCCTTTCTTCTGCGATCTCACAAAGCAGATTGCGGAAACGAACCCGTTCTTCCGGGTCCAGTCCGGCAGTGGGCTCATCTACGATCAGCACTTTGGGATCATTCAAAAGCGCCTGGGCAATTCCCAGCCTTCTTCTCATACCTCCCGACATGGCTTTTACTTTTGTTTTGAAATTATTCTGCAGATTCACCCTCTCTAACAATACGGGAATCCGTTCTTTCCTCTCCTTTTTTGATAATCCGGACAAGGTTCCCAGATAATCCATTGCCTCATACACACTCATGTTTCCATACATGGAAAAATCCTGAGGCAGATATCCGGTCATACTGCGGATTTCAGAGCTGTTCTCTATCCCGATTCCGCAGACGGTTACTGTTCCACCATTTGCCTTATGCAAAGTTGCCAGAATCTTCATTAAGGTGGTCTTGCCTGCACCGTTTCTTCCAAGCAGACCGAACATTCCGGTGGGAATGGTCATGGTTATGTCTTTCAGGGCATGTTTTCTGCCGTAGTATTTGTTGACCTTTTCCAGTTTGATTTGTGTTTCCATTGAAAATGTCCTCCTTGTTGGTATGGGATTGGGGGAAGGGGAAGGTTGTGGGGACGGACGGAAAGAGGAAAACAGGGAGGGGCGCATTGGGCTTTTGGGGGCTGGAGTTAAAAAATGGGTTTTTCTAACAGAATGGGGAAGTTTATGGCTTCTGCCGGGTCGCCGTCAATGCGGCATCCATGCCGCAGAGACGGCTGAACAGCCCGTCCGGGGCTGTTCTCCCTGGGTATTGTGCCATTCTGTAAGAAAAATCACATTTTTTAACAACAGCCCCCAAAAGCCCAATGCGCCCCTCCCTGTTTTCCTCTTTCCTGTTTTCCTTCTGCCCCGGAAACTTTATTTCATGGCTTCTTTGCCGGTTTTTGTGTCATCACTTTACCTGTTGTCTTTCCAACCTGTTTTCCCAACCATCATACTTATATTCAGCAGTTATCTTTTCTGCTGTGATTTTATAATAAAACTTAAATCCCTATTCTTTCCCTACTCCCTGTCAGAAATTTCCGATGCCAATATAGTTCTTCTTGTAGTGGGGATGGTATTGGTATAGGCGGCGGATGATGGTATATGTTTTTGGGGGCTTTATGAATAAATGGCGGTTTTTCTTACCGAACGGTTCAATCCCTAGGGAAACACAGCCATGGATGGCTGTG
>JAGBEV010000015.1 GCA_017936785.1 Lachnospiraceae bacterium
ATATAGGGTCAACCATGGCAGTCAGCGATGAAGCTGGAAATGTCATCTATCGTTTTGTTTATGATACCTATGGGGAATTAAGTGATATCCGGACAGATGACGGTATCAGCTTAAAGACGGCAGAAGCAGTACAGGATGCTGTGAAGGATATAACCCTTGCGGAGTTAGCAGATGCTGCCGGAATTGCATATCTGTATAATGGGCAGTATGGCGTTACTACTGACAGGAACGGTCTGTATTACATGAGGGCGAGATATTATGACCAGGATATCAAGCGTTTCATCAACCGGGATGTGGTAAGCGGAGATATCACTAATAGTCTCAGCCTGAACAGGTACTGCTATGTACAGGGAAATCCTGTGAGCCTGGCAGACCCGTTTGGATTGTGTCCTGATGGGAACAGTACCATGCAGGGATTAGCCGGTTCGTTGGCGAATACCACAGAAGAATTGTTAGGTGTTGGAAAACGGATGTTGAATTCAAATACCTATGGACATAGTGTGCTGGCGCGGATAGGAAATTACTGGCACATGGCAAATGTAATCAATGTGGCATGGTATATAGCAGAAAGTGATTATGAAACGATCAGCACCTATGGACATGCGGCACTGGATCTGGCAGGAATCGTCTGGGACGGAGCAGATGTGATCAATGCAGTCTGGTATGCGGCAGAAGGCAACTATGAGATGGCGGCGATATGTGCATTGCCGTTTGTGGGATCGCTAGTGGGTGGTTCAGCTGGACTGGCGATGAAAATGATGGGACATGGGCTGACATTTGCCATGGCAACAGAAGGAACCATAGAAGCCGTGGGAAGAGCGATGGACGCATATGAAAATGGTGGAATGCGCTGGATGTAGGGATCAATGCGCTGGGAATGGGACTTGCAGGAAGGGCATTTGGCAACAGCTTGGGAAGTGCGTTAGCTGGCAAGACGGAAACTGGGGTTTTCAGCAATGCGATTTCACGGGTTAAGGAGCGGGTTGCAGCAAATAAGAGTGGTAGTAAAAAAATAAGAACTGATGAATTAGTTGTAAGAGACAGCAGATTTTTAGATGCAGATGGAAATATTAACTGGGAGAAATGGGCTCCGAATGGTGGTCGAGTACCAGGAACGATCAAGGAAAATCAAACTATTCCTGTAGGAACTATTATTGATAGATATGGAAGTCAATGGGGAAAATATACATCACCAGTAGGTGTACCATATGAACAAAGGGCACTGCCTTATATTGAGAATCCAAATGCATATCATAAATATGAAGTATTAAAACCGATTGATAATGTTACAATATCAAAGATTGCTCCGGCATTTGATCAAGTAGGGGTGGAATACAGTATGAACTGCCATACAATATTAAAAAATTAAAAGACCTAGGTTATATAAAGGAGATTAATTAAATGACTAGAGGAATATTAGAAAAAAAATTAAAAAAAGCTGGGGTTCCAGATTATGTCTATAATCTTACAGAACAGGGAAAAAAAGATGAGCGTTTGTGCTTAGAAAAAATTAAAGATAAGTGGTCTGTTTACTATTTAGAAAAGGGTATTAAGACAACAAATGAGTTTTTTGATTCGGAAGATGATGCGTGTCAATTTTTGTATGAACAATTAATGAATTAAAGGAATATTTTAACTTTATTATTGTTATTTATTCAGACTTACTTCAACCTAAACTCCATGACCTATGATGAGGACAACCGCCTGCTGACCTATAACGGACAGAATGTGGAATACGATGCAGTGGGTAACATGACCAGAGGAACCTTAAAGGTTGGCATGGCAGAATTTACTTATGACTGCCGGAACAGGCTTATTCGGGTTGAGGAAGAAGACGGAACGGTCACAGCCTATGAGTATGATGCGGAAAATATCAGGACAGCAGTCATTACGAATGGCATCCGTACGGAATACATCACTGACAGGGAAAGCACCTACAGCCGGGTACTGATCAGGACGGAATATGAGAAGAATTTCCTTGGATTCTATACAGAACAGCGCACCCCGGACTGTATATACTTATGGGATCGGTCTGATTAGTGAAAGGAGAGATGATAACCAGGAATTTTATTACCATTATAACCATATAGGGTCAACCATGGCAGTCAGCGATGAAGCTGGAAATGTCATCTATCGTTTTGTTTATGATACCTATGGGGAATTAAGTGATATCCGGACAGATGACGGTATCAGCTTAAAGACGGCAGAAGCGGTACAGGATGCGGTGAAGGATATAACCCTTGCGGAGTTAGCAGATGCTACCGGGATTGAATACCTTTACAACGGACAATATGGCGTTACTACTGACAGGAATGGTCTGTATTATATGAGGGCGAGATATTATGACCAGGATATCAAGCGTTTCATCAACCGTGATGTGGTCAGCGGGGATATCACAAACAGTATCAGCCTGAACAGATACCGCTATGTGCAGGGAAATCCGGTGAGTCTGGTAGACCCGTTTGGATTGTGTCCTGATGGAAACAGCACCATGCAGGGGTTAGCCAACTCGATGATGGGAAGCATGGGTGGAATGTTTAACATTACAGGTCAGTTAAGAGGCTCATATAATCCATCAAGTATTGTTGGACATATGTTATTGAGCCGAATAGGAAATTACTGTCATGGAGCGGATATCATCAATGAGGTGTGGTATGCAGCAGAAAGAAACTATGATGCAATAAGTACCTATGGACATGCAGCACTGGATCTGGCAGGAATTGTCTGGGACGGAGCAGATGTCATCAATGCGTTATGGTATGCAGCAGAAGGCAACTATGATATGGCAGTAGTCAGCGCAAGCTGTGCACTGCCATTTGTAGGAAATATTGTCGGCGGTTCGGCAGGACTGGCGATGAAAATGATAGGACATGGGCTGACATTTGCTATGGCAACGGAAGGAACCATAGAAGCCGTGGGAAGAGCGGTGGATGCATATGAAAATGGAACCCTGAGCTGGTGGAATGCTCTGGATGTGGGGATCAATGTGCTGGGAATGGGACTTGCTGGAAGGGCGGCATATTTCAGCGGAAAGTAGCTTGCAAGCTGTGTGGTATCAAGTGATGTGGGACAGAAAATTTCTAATAATATTAGAAGTTTTATGGCAGACAATAGAGGCTACGTTGATTTGGATGCCTTTAGGAGTGGTAGGAATACTATCAAGCCTAATAGATGTTAACTCCATGCAGAGTTCAACTAAAAATCAAACTGGTGAGCATACTGTACTTGGAAATGCAGCAGCATTTAAAAATGCTACATTACAAGCCACTGATTTTCCAGAAATACGAATATGGCAAGATGCGGATGGTAAGTTATGGACACTTGATCATAGAAGGTTAGCAGCATTTTGAATAGCTGAATTGGATAGTGTACCGTTTAGATGGGCGACAGATGAGGAAATAGCAAGCCAAATGTGGAAATGATCACAAAAACAAATGGAACTTCTATTAGGTTAAAATTAGGAAATGGAGAAAGTATGATAATACAATAGAGAGGTAAGCAGATGGATTTTAATAGTATAATAAATGGTGTTAACTCTAAAGAAGACTTTATGAATTTTTTGGTTGAATTACGACGTGATAAGGAACAAAAGAGTGAAGAGTGGGAAAATAATGAGATAACATCATATCTTGAAGGAATATGTTCTTGGGTCGATGATATGGAGGGATATTTTGATAATATGCATATTGATATGCCAACTAACATTAATTGGAGGTTCATTGCTACTTTGCTTTATGTGGGAAAAATTTATGAGTAGGATTACATATCAAATTCGGAGATAAAGACTTGAGTTATATATTTAATTATATCTCCACATAAGGACGCCTACCAATCTAAAGTCATTACAGTCTTTATATTAACTGTAATGACTTTCGCCGAAGGCTGTTCATCATTGATTTAGAACAAGAGATTGGAAATGATCTGATTGCAAAACTTTTTTGTGAAGAATACCAGATGCTGTCAGATGAAAAGATAGATGGAATATGGTACAGTATGACAAAATTACATAAGGATTCTACAGAATATCATTTAATTTGGCAGGAAGATGTGGGAAATTATATATTCGACCCAAAACAGGATGAAGAATCAATATTGGAATTAGAAAAAAGGCTTGAAGTCATAGTGGGTAACTTGAATCTTCAACATTCAAGTTGATTTATTCCAAATGAATGTTATAATAAAAACGAGCAAAAGCCCACTGACCCAAAAGCAGTATAAAACCTAGAAGAGTTGCAATCTGGCTCTTCTATTTTTCTGTTAAATAACTGAGGAAAAACATGAAGTCTAATCAACAAAGGAAAACCGGATCTTTATTTTATAAATACAAGTTCATATGTTTTTTTGCTATGGTATTTCTTTATGCCATAGGCTGCAGCTTTGTCTGGAATGCCTTGTCCGTCCATGTATTTGCCTTCAATCAGGAAGAAATTGAACTGGCGGAAGAGATGAGCGGTGATTATGTGCTGCTTTCTGAAGATGATTTCTTAGACGGTTATGAAAACGGCGAAGGGGAATATGTAAGCGGCAGCGATATGATGTCCGCAGAGGATATTCTGTCCAACAATTCCATTGACGAGCTATATGAAATGGAGGAGGAAGCAGAGTTGTCCGTAGATGACTGGCGGCTGGTGCTGATCAATAAGTCCCATTCCATTCCGGAAGACTATACATTTACCTTAGGTTCCATTAAAACAGAAAAAGGAACCATGAAATGCGACGAACGCATCATTCCTGATGTGCTCAAGATGCTGCAGGCGGCAAAGGATGACGGGATCAATCTGCAGATTTCCTCTCCCTATCGGGATATGGAAAGGCAGGTATATTTATTTGATAAGCATATAAAGGCTTATATGAAACAGGGAATGTCCTATATGGATGCGTATGCTCTTACATCCCAGGCGGTTACAGTGCCGGGAGCATCGGAGCATCAGATCGGACTGGCACTGGATATTGTCTGCGACAGCTATATTTATCTGAATGAAGGCTTTGGAGATACTGATGCGGGAAAGTGGCTGGCAAAGCACAGCTATGAATATGGTTTTATTCTCCGCTATCCCAAGGGAAAGGAATATATAACCGGAATTGAATACGAACCGTGGCATTTCCGCTATGTAGGAACGGAAGCGGCAACGATCATTACAAGTGAAGATTTAACGCTGGAGGAATTTGTAGATTCCCTGGAGGATTGGAGATAAGGAATGTACGAACTGTTAAAAAAAGACGGAAGAGCAAAGAGAGGAAGGTTTCATACAGTACATGGTACGGTGGAGACTCCCGTATTTATGAATGTGGGGACGGTAGCAGCCATTAAGGGCGCTGTTTCCACAGAGGACCTGGAGCAGATCGGTACGCAGATCGAGTTATCCAATACTTACCATTTACATGTAAGACCGGGAGATGAGATTGTCAAAAAAATGGGAGGGCTTCATAAGTTTATGAGCTGGGAAAAGCCGATCCTGACAGATTCCGGTGGATTTCAGGTCTTTTCTCTGGCAGGACTTCGCAGTATCAAAGAGGAAGGCGTGACTTTTCATTCCCATATAGATGGCAGAAAGATTTTTATGGGACCGGAGGAAAGTATGCAGATACAATCCAATCTTGCCTCTACCATTGCCATGGCATTTGATGAATGTGCTCCTGCACTGGCGGACAGGGATTATGTGACCAAATCCGTGGAGCGGACCACCCGTTGGCTGGAACGGTGCAAAAGGGAAATGACCAGACTGAACGGTCTGGAAGACACTATCAATAAAGATCAGATGTTGTTTGGTATCAATCAGGGAGCGATTTTTCCGGATATCCGTATTGAACATGCCAAACGGATCGCAGAATTTGATCTGCCCGGCTATGCCATCGGCGGACTGGCAGTAGGAGAAAGTCATGAAGAGATGTATCATATCCTGGATGAAACGGTTCCCTATCTGCCTGAGAACAAGCCTACTTATCTGATGGGAGTGGGAACTCCAGCCAATATATTGGAAGCAGTGGAACGGGGAGTGGATTTCTTTGACTGCGTTTATCCCACCAGAAACGGCAGACATGCCCATTTATATACCCGGTTTGGCAAGATCAACCTGCTCAATGCCAAATATGAGACCGATGACAGACCCATAGAGGAGGGCTGCGGGTGTCCTGCGTGCCGCAGGTATTCCAGAGCTTATATCAGGCACTTGCTGAAGGCAAAGGAAATGCTGGGCATGAGGCTTTGTGTACTGCACAATCTCTATTTTTATAACCATCTGATGGAAGAGATTAGAAATGCTCTGGATGAGGACCGCTTTGGCACATTCAAAAAAGAAATGCTGGCATCCATGGAAGCCGGGGAGATAAAAAAATAAGTGCTAAAATGTTAAATTTTTAAAAATACTTGAAGAAATTGTACAATTTGTGTATGATGTGTTTTAGTTAATTACAGATTTGGAGGTCCGTTATGGGAATTTTATTAAGTGAAACAACAACTGATGCAGCCGGATATAACCCGATTTTAATGATTGTTGTCTGGGTGATTGTCATTGCCGCAATGTTCTGGGTCATGGGCGGTTCACAGCGTAAAGAACAGAAAAGATTAAATGCAATGCTTGCAGATTTACAGATTGGTGACAATGTTTTGACAACCAGCGGCTTTTACGGAATGGTGATCGATATTTCCGAAGATTCCGTGATCGTTGAATTCGGCAGCAACAAGAACTGCAGAATTCCAATGAAGAAAAATGCAATTGCGCAGGTTGAGAAACCCGGTGCGGAATAAGCCGGTTCTTAATTGAATAAGTTGCATGATTGTAAAGAGAGCTTAAGCAAGATCGCATGAAATTGTGAGTTGTAAAGCTCTTTTTTTATATAAAATAACTGTTATTTATAAAGAGTATTCCTTGAAGTTATACAAAGCGGTTTTAATATGAAATGTATTGATATTTACAGCAGTTTCCGATATGATAAGAAAGATAGAGTGTACAATCTGTTTCGTGTATACAAAATCAATAGAATCCTGACATGGATCAGGAAAAGCGGAGGATGAAAAATGGAATTAAATATTGTATGTATTCCGGGAGACGGAATCGGTCCGGAAATTGTGGCAGAAGCTAAAAAGGTGCTGGATGCAGTAGGAAGCAAGTTCGGACATACTATGAAATATACGGATATCTTAATGGGAGGAGCATCTATTGATGTGCATGGCGTTCCCCTTACAGATGAAGCTATAGAGACTGCAAAGTCTGCAGATGCGGTTTTAATGGGTTCTATCGGCGGTAATACGACTACCAGTCCATGGTATCAGCTTCCGCCTGACAGGAGACCGGAAGCCGGATTGCTGAAATTAAGAAAGGCATTAAACCTATTTGCTAACTTAAGACCGGCAGTCTTATATGATGAATTAGCAGGTGCATGTCCATTAAAGGAAGAAATCTCCAAAGCAGGTTTTGACATGATGATCATGAGGGAACTGACGGGTGGTCTATATTTCGGAGAGCGGAAAACCGAAGAAGTGGACGGCAAGCTGGTGGCAGTGGATACGCTGACTTATTCTGAGGATGAGATCAGAAGAATTGCGGTCAAAGGCTTTGATATTGCCATGAAAAGAAATAAAAAAGTAACCAGCGTTGATAAAGCCAATGTATTGGATTCCTCCAGACTTTGGAGAAAAATCGTGGAAGAGGTAGCAAAGGCTTATCCGGAAGTGACCTTAGAGCATATGCTGGTTGATAACTGCGCCATGCAGCTTGTAAAGGACCCGGCACAGTTTGATGTGATCTTAACAGAGAATATGTTTGGAGATATTTTATCCGACGAAGCAAGCATGGTAACCGGTTCTATCGGTATGCTTGCATCCGCTTCCCTGAATGATACCAGGTTCGGTCTTTATGAGCCCAGCCACGGAAGTGCACCGGATATTGCAGGATTAGACATTGCTAACCCTATTGCAACCATACTTTCCGCATCCATGATGCTGCGCTATTCCTTTGATCTGGACAAAGAGGCAGATGCCATTGATGCAGCGGTCAAGCAGGTGTTAAAGGATGGATACCGTACTGTGGATATCATGCCGCAGGAGGAAAGTGAAAAAGCGAGATTCTCCCAGGTGGGATGCAGCAAAATGGGTGACCTGCTGGCTGAGAGAATTTAATATACAAATGAGGGAATAGATTAAAAATATGAGAAAGGATGAAATGAAATGAGAAGTGATAGTGTAAAAACAGGAGTGGCACAGGCACCTCACAGAAGCTTATTTAATGCATTAGGCTATACGGAGGAGGAGAGACAGAGACCTCTGATCGGTATTGTGTGCTCATATAATGAAATTGTTCCCGGTCATATGAATCTGGATAAGATCTGTGACGCAGTTAAGATGGGAGTGGCAATGGCAGGCGGTACACCGGTCATGTTTCCGGCTATTGCTGTATGTGACGGTATTGCCATGGGACATATCGGCATGAAGTATTCTCTGGTTACCAGAGATCTGATTGCGGACAGTACGGAATGTATGGCAATGGCTCACGGTTTTGACGGGCTGGTAATGATTCCCAACTGTGATAAAAATGTTCCCGGTCTTTTAATGGCTGCGGCAAGAGTCAATATCCCTACGATCTTTGTTTCCGGCGGACCCATGCTTGCCGGGCATGTAAAAGGAGAAAAGAGAAGTCTTTCCAGTATGTTTGAAGCTGTAGGAAGTGTTGCGGCAGGTACAATGACTATGGAAGATCTTTGTGAATTTGAGGAAAAGGTTTGTCCTACCTGTGGTTCCTGTTCCGGTATGTATACGGCGAACTCCATGAACTGTCTCACAGAAGCCCTTGGTATGGGATTAAAAGGAAATGGTACGATCCCTGCTGTTTACAGTGAAAGAATCCGTCTTGCAAAACATGCAGGCATGAAGATCATGGAACTGGTAGAAAAGAACATTAAGCCCAGAGATATCATGACAGAAAAGGCATTTATGAATGCCCTGACCGTTGATATGGCTTTGGGATGTTCCACAAACTCCATGCTGCATCTGCCGGCAATCGCCCATGAAGCAGGCGTAGAGCTGAATCTGGATATTGCCAATGAATTGTCTGCAAAGACCCCGAACCTTTGTCATCTGGCTCCTGCAGGTCCTACCTATATGGAAGATTTAAATGAAGCCGGCGGCGTTTATGCGGTCATGAATGAGTTAAATAAGAAGAACCTGTTATATACGGATTTACTTACCGTAACAGGCAAGACCATAGCAGAAAATATTGAGGGATGTGTCAACAAAGATCCTCAGGTTATCCGTCCTATTGATAATCCCTATTCCGAAACAGGCGGCATTGCTGTTTTAAAGGGTAATCTGGCTCCTGACAGCGGCGTTGTAAAACGTTCCGCAGTAGTGCCTGAAATGATGGTCCATGAAGGACCTGCAAGGGTATTTGACTGTGAAGAAGATGCCATTGATGCTATTAAAGGCGGTAAGATCGTGGCAGGTGATGTGGTTGTTATCCGTTATGAAGGACCAAAGGGCGGTCCGGGTATGAGAGAAATGCTGAATCCGACTTCGGCAATTGCCGGAATGGGCTTGGGTTCCAGTGTTGCTTTGATCACGGACGGACGTTTCTCGGGAGCTTCCAGAGGCGCCTCTATCGGACATGTTTCTCCTGAAGCGGCAGTGGGCGGGCCTATTGCTCTTGTGGAAGAAGGCGACATCATCAGTATCAATATTCCGGAAAATAAACTGGAAGTTAAGATTTCCGATGAAGAAATGGCAGCAAGAAAAGCAAAATGGCAGCCCCGTGAACCTAAGGTAACTACCGGTTATCTGGCACGTTACAGGGAACTTGTTACAAGCGGCAACAGAGGCGCTATTCTTGAGATCAAATAACTGAAACAATACATTACAATGCTTGGACATGAGGATATAATGGACAAGATATAAAAGTCTATAAGGGAGAGGATTGAACTATGCAGTTAACAGGTGCGGAAATTGTAATAGAATGTTTAAAGGAGCAGGGAGTTGATACCGTATTCGGTTATCCCGGCGGAACCATTTTAAATGTATATGACGCATTGTATAAACACAGCGATGAGATCAGACATGTGCTCACATCCCACGAACAGGGCGCAGCACATGCGGCAGACGGTTATGCAAGAGCAACGGGCAGGGTTGGCGTATGTATGGCTACAAGCGGTCCCGGCGCCACTAACCTGGTTACAGGTATTGCAACAGCCTATATGGATTCCATTCCGGTAGTTGCAATTACAGCAAACGTAAATCTGCCGGCTTTGGGCAAGGATTCTTTTCAGGAAGTGGATATTGCAGGTGTTACAATGCCTATTACCAAGCACGGTTACATTGTAAAGGATGTAAACCAGCTTGCAGACACATTGAGGAAGGCGTTTTATATTGCCAAAAGCGGAAGACCCGGCCCGGTTCTTGTGGACATTACCAAAGATGTAACAGCCAATAAGGCTGAGTTTACACCTATGACACCGGAACCTGTAGAAAGAAAATCCGCTTATACCGATGCAGACATTGATAAAGCCCTGGAATTGATTGAAAAGGCAGAAAAACCTTTTATCTTTGTGGGCGGCGGTGCAATCTTATCCGGTGCTGCAGAAGAAGTACGAAAGCTGGCAAAGAAAATTGATGCACCTGTCTGTGATTCCCTGCTTGGCAAGGGCGCTTTTGACGGTCATGATCCTTTATATACAGGAATGCTTGGCATGCACGGAACAAAGGCATCCAATCTGGGCGTATCTGAATGTGACCTGCTCATTGCCCTGGGTGTCAGATTTTCAGACCGTGTTATCGGCAATCCTAAGAAATTTGCAGAAAACGCCAGAATCATACATATCGATATAGATGCTGCGGAAATCAATAAAAACATTAAGACAGATGCAGCAATTGTGGGTGATCTGAAAGAGGTTTTGACAAAATTAAATGAGAAGGCTGCTTCCAAGGAGCACAAGGAATGGACGGCTCATGTGGAAGCTTATAAAGAAAAGTATCCTTTAAAATATGATGAAACTACATTAAGCTGTCCATACTTTATCGAGCAGCTGGATAAGGCTACAGAGGGAAAAGCGATCATTACGACTGACGTAGGACAGCATCAGATGTGGGCAGCCCAGTTTTATCAGTATTCAGAGCCAAGGACCTTCCTGTCATCCGGCGGTCTTGGCACCATGGGATACGGATTGGGCGCATGTATCGGGGCAAAACTGGGCAGACCGGATAAGACTGTTATCAATGTGGCAGGAGACGGCTGTTTCCGTATGAACATGCAGGAACTTGCAACAGCAAGCCGCTATCAGATTCCCATTATCGAGGTTGTGATCAATAATCAGGTATTGGGCATGGTAAGGCAATGGCAGACTCTGTTTTATGGACATCGCTATTCACAGACCATCCTCAATGATGAGGTAGACTACTGCAAAGTAGCAGAAGCTTTAGGATGCAAAGCGTATAAGGTAACTACAAAGGAAGAGGCGCTTCCTGCTATTCAGGATGCGATTGCCTGCGGAAAGCCTGCATTGATCGAAGTAGTGATCCATGAAGATGATAAGGTATTCCCTATGGTTTCACCGGGAGCGCCCATCAGTGAAGTTTTTGATGCAGATGACATACAATAAAGTGATGAAGTGATTGATTACAGGGGACACTTATGAGGAAAAAGATTCTGACGGTTTTGGGAATTATCATCATGACACCTGTTTGTATGGTGTTGCTGATCTACCTGGGACTGGCATGGTATTATTCCGATACTTTTATGAACGGCGTTATGATCAACGGTGTTTATGCGGCAGGAATGACGCCGGAGGAGTTGGACGTACTGTTGTTGCAAAGAACCGAAGAGGCTTCCTTTACCGTTATGGATAAGTATGACAAGACCTATGAAATACCCATTGCGGACATGGATTTCGCCTATACTTATCTGGATGAATTGAATCAGATCAAATCAGGACAAAATCCCTTCCACTGGGGGCTGGCATTGGTCAACGGCACAAGTGAGAATTATACTATTACACCGGAGGGGGTATGTGATACCCAAAAGCTTCATGATTATCTGATGTCCATGGAACTTATTAAAAATCAGGCAGATCCGGACAATATCAGGGTTGAGATCGTCAAGGAAAAAAACGGCTATGCCCTGATCGATGATACGGAAAATCTGTTAGATGTGGATGCTGCCGTGGAAACCATTGAACAGGCAGTACTTGACGGGGAAAGGCATTTGGATCTGGAGGATGCCGGATGTTATGTGGAGATCGACTATACCAAAGATATGCTTGACACCCTTAACGTCTGGAAGAAAGTAAAAAAACTGCAGGATGTGGAAATCGTATGTCAGTTTTATGACAGCGACGAGACTGTGGATGGTTCAGTGATCTGTGACTGGATATCACTGGATGAAGATGGAAATTTCCAATTGGATGAAAACGGGGAGCTGACCCTGGATGAAGAAAGTGTAGCGGAATATGTGGAACAGCTTGCCGGAAAACATGACAGCGTAAACGGTCCATGGACCTTCAGCCCTACCCGGGGAGGAACCGTTACCATTGAAAAGGGTACATATGGCTATAAACTGAACCAAAAGAAACAAAAAGAATATTTCATGGAACAGGTCTGTGCCCATGAAAGTGCAGTAACAGAAGCGATTTACAGCCAGAGGGGCTGGGGTGATGCCTCAGGGGATATCGGTTCCACCTATATTGAAGTGGATATGTCCAATCAGATGATGTATTATTATAAAGATGGTCAGATGCAGTTATCCACACCGGTAGTAACGGGAAATACATCCAGAGGCAACGGAACGCCCCAAAGGGTATGTTATATTTATTTTAAACAGCGAAACAGGACTCTGATCGGAGAGGATTATGAAACTCCTGTATCCTATTGGATGGCTGTTTACGGCAATATCGGTATTCATGATGCTACATGGAGGGGGAAATTCGGCGGAACCATTTACAAGACAAACGGTTCCCACGGCTGTATCAACACCCCCATGAAAGCAGTGAGCCAGCTATATGAAATGGCGGAAGAAGGAACACCGGTGATCATGTTTTATTAAATTAACCATTGACGAAAAAAATATAGAAATGTACAATGGAACTTAGATTTTATAAGAGGAGGGACCAAAAGTGTCCAGAGTTTACAATTTTTCAGCAGGTCCGGCAGTTTTACCTGAAGAAGTATTAAAAGAAGCTGCAGATGAAATGTTAGATTACAAAGGAAGCGGAATGTCCGTTATGGAAATGAGCCACCGCTCCAAGGTATATGATAACATTATCAAAGAAGCAGAAGCAGATTTAAGGGAATTAATGAATATTCCCGACAACTACAAAGTACTGTTCTTACAGGGCGGAGCCAGCCAGCAGTTTGCCATGATCCCCATGAACCTGATGAAAAATAAAAAAGCAGGTTATATCGTAACAGGACAGTGGGCGAAGAAGGCATATCAGGAAGCTAAGATGTATGGTGAAGCAATTGAACTTGCTTCCAGCGCTGACAAGACATTTTCCTACATACCTGATTGCAGCGATCTGGACATTCCTGAGGATGTAGATTACGTTTATATTTGTGAAAACAATACGATCTATGGGACAAAGTATCATACATTGCCGAATACGAAGGGACATACACTTGTTGCGGATCTCTCATCCTGCTTTTTGTCAGAGCCTGTAGATGTATCCAAATACGGTATGATCTATGGTGGTGTTCAGAAGAATATCGGACCGGCAGGCGTTGTGATCTGTATTATCCGTGAAGATCTGATCACAGAAGATGTTTTACCGGGTACACCCACTATGCTGCGCTATAAGATTCATGCAGATGCAGAATCCTTATATAACACACCGCCATGTTATGGTATCTATATCTGTGGCAAGGTATTCAAATGGTTAAAGAAAATGGGCGGTCTTTCCGTTATGAAAGAAAGAAACGAAGAGAAAGCTAAGATTTTATACGATTTCTTAGATGAGAGCAAGATGTTCAAAGGCACTGTTGTAAAAGAAGACCGTTCTCTTATGAATGTTCCTTTTGTAACAGGTGATGCTGATCTGGATGCAAAATTTGTAAAAGAAGCTACAGAAGCCGGATTTGTGAACCTGAAAGGACACAGAACCGTAGGCGGTATGAGAGCTTCCATCTATAATGCCATGCCAAGGGAAGGCGTTGAAAAGTTAGTTGCTTTCATGAAAGAGTTTGAAGCAAAAAATTCATAAGCATACAGAAAACAGAATTTCATTTTAGAAAGAAGGATAAAAACGTGTTTCAGTATTATTGTCTTAACCCCATCGCACAGGTTGGTCTTGACAACTTCGGCGAAGGATATGTAAAAACAGATGATGTAAATGCAGCAGACGGCATTCTGGTAAGAAGTGCTGATATGCATTCCATGGAATTTTCTGACAATCTTTTAGCTGTTGTAAGAGCAGGAGCAGGTGTCAACAACATTCCTTTAGAGGATTGTGCAAAAAAAGGTATTGTTGTATTTAATACGCCGGGAGCAAATGCCAATGCAGTAAAGGAACTGGTTCTTTGCGGAATGCTTCTTGCATGCCGTGATATTACAGGCGGTATCGACTGGGTGAAATCCCAGGCAGAAAATGCAGATGTGGCAAAAGCTGCGGAAAAAGAAAAGAAAAAATTTGCCGGAACTGAGATCCAGGGAAAGAAACTGGGTATCATCGGTCTGGGTGCCATTGGTGTAAAAGTGGCAAATGCAGCAAAACATCTGGGAATGGAAGTATATGGTTATGATCCTTATCTTTCTGTAGATGCTGCATGGAATTTAAGCCGTGATGTAAAGCATGTTTTGAATGTGGAAGATATTTATAAAGAATGTGATTTTATTACCGTTCATGTACCGGCGCTGGATTCTACCAAAGGTATGATCAATAAAGATGCCATAGACATGATGAAAGAGGGCGTTGTGATCTTAAACTTTGCAAGAGACGTACTTTGCAATGAAGAAGATGTTCTTGCAGGGATTGCCTCCGGTAAGGTACGCAAATATGTAACAGATTTCCCGAATACCATTACAACAGGAAAAGACGGCTGTATCGTAACACCTCATATCGGTGCTTCCACAGAGGAGTCTGAAGATAACTGCGCAGTTATGGGTGTTAAGGAAATGGTAGACTATCTGGAAAACGGCAATATCAAGAACAGTGTCAACTATCCTGCACTGGATATGGGTGTCTGCACAAAGGCAGGCCGTGTTGCAGTGTTCCACAAAAATATTGCAAATATGATCACCAAACTGGCAGGATGCTTTGGGGATGTAAATATCAATATTTCCGATATGAGCAATAAATCCAGAGGTGATTATGCCATTTCCATGTTCGATATTGAAGCACCTGCAACGGAAGATGTGATCAATAAACTTTCTGCTATTGACGGAGTATTCCGTGTACGCGTTGTAAAATAAGTGAATTTTATTTCATTGGGAATAGAATTTATTTTAAAAGAAAATTGAGAGACTGTTATTTGAACTGCTCTGAAAAGTCAGACATATTTAGTCTGACTTTGGGCAGTTCGCTGTAGCAGGCTCTTTTTATTTTATGGTTGAATGAAATCTGCACTTTGTTTATAATAAATTAGGTAATTGTAAATTATAGTCATTGGGGGAATATTATGGAACAATATTTGATCTGGAAAGTTTTGGGAATAGATGAAACTAAGGACGAAAATGTGATCAGGCAGGCATACCGCCAAAAGTTATCAGGGGTTAATCCGGAAGAAGACCAGGCAGGCTTTATGCGGCTGAGGGAGGCATATGAGCAGGCTCTTGCATATGCCAATGTAACAGCGGAAAAAAGTGATGACATAGAAGAACTGAAAAACGGAGATGAGGTGGATCAGTGGATTTACCGCATCAGCCGGATCTATGAAGATGTGGATAAGAGACAGAATCCGGCAAAATGGCAGGAAGCGTTTGAAGATGATGTATGCAGGGAACTGGATCTGGATGCGGAGATCGCAGAGCGGCTTCTGGTGTTTATTATGAGCCATCATTATATGCCCATGGAAGTGTGGCAGACCATTGATGCAAAGTTTCATTATGTGGATGATCTGGAGCTTTTAAAAGAAAAATTCCCGGAAGATTTTCTGAATTATGTACAATATAAAGTTTCTCATGAGGAATTTATTGATTTCACCATATTCGGCGGAGATACCACGGAGCATGTGGATGATTATCTGTATAAATATTTTGATCTGAAAAATCTTGTGGACAGATCAGATGGCAGCAATCTTGAGGAAATCAAAACAGCCATAAAGGCTTTGGATGATTATGATACCTATTATCCATATGCAGATGCGGAAATCATCAGATACTATCTGTTGGCAGGAGATGAAGAAATGCTGCAGAAAGCAGTGGAACTTGCCGATGACTTATACAGCCGGTACCCGGATAATTCTTATATTGCATATTATTGCGGCGAAGCCATGGAAAAAAGCAGCCGCCTGCAGGAAGCGGAGGATATCTGGCAGAAACTGTTGGAAGAAGATCCTGACCATTATATGGCAAAATATGGTGTAGCAAAGATCATGGCTGACAGAGGTGAACTGGCAGAAGCAAAGGAATTTTGTCTGGATTTATTGGATATAGATGACAGGAATCCTGATTTAAGGGAATTTTTGGACAGCTTAAATGATAAGCTGGTGGAAATTTATAAAGAAAAACTGGCTGAGAATGCCGATGACTTTGAGACCGTCAATAAGCTGGCATGGTGTTACTTCCAGATGCAGGACTTTAAAGCAGTGGAAAATCTCTTAAACCAGGTAGATGTAAAATATCATGAAGAATATGATTATATCAATCTGATCGGGCGGAATTATCTTGCCATGGATGAGTATGATAAGGCAATGGAGTATCTGCCCAAATGGAGGGATATCATAGACAATACCGTGGATGATGGTACAAAAGAGGCAAAAAAACGTCTGAACAGAAAAGGATTTGCTTATTTTGCCATTGGCTATTGCCAGTGGAATCAGAATCTGATCCCTGAAGCAACGGCAAATATGTATAAGAGCTTTGAACTGGAGGACAAATTGCTGACAAAGCTTTCTTATATGGATCAGATGGCATTGTTTTATCTGGATGCCAGCAGCTTTGACCAGGCAATCGGAATGTGCAATCAGATCATAGAGCTGGACCGCAATTATTTCCCGGCATATGTGAAGAGACAGCAGGCATATTTTGAGCAAAAGAACGGACAGGGTATCATTGATGATTTCTATGAGTGCATCAGATTGTATCCGGGCTATGTAAAGCCCTATGTGCTGGCATATAAGACTTTTTATTTTTACAGACAATATGAGGATGCGGCAGGTATTTTGAAGAGAGCTGAAGAAGCGGGACTTCAAAGTGATGAAATGAAACTTTACCGTTTCAAGATACAGAGACTGACCCGGACCGGAAAAGAAAACTGGCAAAAGACTTTAGGTGAGGTTATCAAGTTTAAAGAACAGTATTTTGCCAAACAGAATGAAGAAAATCCGGAAGAAGAAAGTGATCTGGAAGAACCCGGGGAATTATATCTGGAAATCGGTCTGTTATATTGGAATCTGGATGATGTGGAATCCGCAATGAGATCAGTTGAGGAAGGACTTCACAAATATGGAGAGCATACGAATCTTTTGTGGTTAAAGGCTGATCTTTTAATGGATATGGAGAAATATAATGAAGCATTGGGCTACTATGGCAAAATTGAAGCTACAGATACCCAAAATGCCAATATCCATATAAATATCGGCAAATGCTGGGATAAAATGGGTCAGGGTAAAATGAATGACAGAGCTGAAAAGGCTTTGGCAGAATATGAAAAGGCTTATGAGTTAAATCCCCATCACTCAGAGATCAATTTCCTGTTGATGCGGTTGTATAAGCGCAAATATGTACATAACTGGTCAAAGAAGGATTCCTTTGAAAAGGCGCTGTTTCATGCCAATGCCCAGTTGGAAATTTCCGAAGAGGCTTATTATTATATTGAAAGAGGATTGTTGTATGAAGAGGCACATGAGCTGAACAAAGCTTTGGAGGACTTTTTACAGGCGGCAAAGCTGGAACCGGACAATATTTATGCCCATAACAATGCGGGAAATGTATGCCGTAAGATGAGAAAGTTTGAACTGGGGCTTCAGGAATTTGAGAAAGCCCTGGGACTCCTTGGCAATAATCAGAACGTATGGGTTTATTCCAATATGGCGGATCTATATGAAGCTATGGGCGATAATAAGAAAGCATTGGAATATACACAAAAGCAGCTGGAGGAATATCCTCACAGCCGTGTACTGCTGGAAGATCTGGCACGTCAGTATGAAAAGACCGGTATTTATACCAAGGCGATCCAGACTTATGAAAAATTAAGATCCCTTGGTTATATAACGGATTATGAAACTGCATATGATATTGCACACTGCCACTACCTTGCAGGGTCCAATCATGCCGCAAAGAAGCAATATTTAAAGGCGATCAGCCTTGCGGAAAAAAGCGCAGACGGTCTTTTGGAATGCTATGATGAGTATGGCGATTTCTGCAGGGATATAGGCAAATTTAAGGAAGCGCTGGAAGCATATCAGAAATGTATTACTTTGGCAAAAGATACCAATAAAAGGATAGTAAAAGACCGGACCAAGGATCTGGCAGCGGTTTATTATGATATGGGAGACCGCAGTCAGGCGGCAGTATATGCCCGGAAGTATCTGGATCTTGCCACGGAGCTGTATGGGGATCTGGAAGAATGGATCATGGAAACCCCTCAATATACTACAGCAAGAGCTTTTTCCATTGCCAGTGCTTTTGTCATGACGGGAGATCTGGAGAAGGCGGAAAAATATCAGCAGATCGTCAAGAAAAATTTTATGTGTCATGACTGCCATTACTGCAGATGTTTTGAGGCATATTACGGAGAAGGGCTGATCATGGAAGCCAGGGGAGATTTTCAAAAGGCTGCAGAGTTATTTAAAGCGGCATTGCAGATCAAACAGGATTATCCCGAATGTAAGAGGGCATTAAAACGGGTATCCAAAGGCTTCCGGTTATAGAAGTAGAAAGAAGTAACTTTTAAAACATGACTTCATGAAAAAGAAACATAAATAAAGAATTTTAAGGAGAAGTTTAAAAGAGAAATGATTGTAGGAATCGATTTGGGAACAACCAATAGTCTGGTGGCATATTTTTCGGAAGAAGGACCAAAGATCATTCCCAACAGGCTGGGGAAGAATCTGACTCCTTCCATTGTCAGTATAGATGAGGATGAACAGGTTTATGTAGGCGAAACAGCAAGGGAACGGATGCTTCTGCATCCCGACAGTGCGGCTGCCGTTTTTAAGAGGGATATGGGAAGTGACCGCAAGTTTCAGCTCCTTCATAAACAGTTCAGACCCGAGGAATTATCAGCCCTGGTCTTGAAGGCTTTAAAGGAGGATGCCGAGGCATATCTTCAGGAGCCGGTAACGGAAGCGGTGATCAGCGTTCCTGCATATTTTAATGATGACAGAAGGAAGGCTACCAAGCGTGCAGGAGAACTTGCGGGCTTAAAGGTGGAGCGTATTATCAGTGAACCCACAGCGGCGGCAATTGCTTATGGTTTATATCAGAGTCATGAAAACGCCAAATTTCTTGTGTTTGATCTGGGCGGCGGAACCTTTGATGTTTCCATTCTGGAATTATATGATTCCATTATTGAGGTCCGTGCAGTGGCAGGAGATAATTTCCTGGGTGGGGAAGACTTTACCCATGTGCTGGAACAGATGTTTTTTGATAAAAATAAAGAAATTGATAAAGAAAAGCTGTCCTTCCAGACCCTGCGCCATATAACCAAACAGGCGGAAGCCTGCAAGAAAGCCTTTGCCGACAGCAATACTTCAAAAATGGTCTGCAATATTGACGGACAGTCTGTGGAAATGAATGTTACCATAGAGGCATATGAAGCTGCATGCGAGGAACTGTTGGACAAAATGAAACAGCCCATCAAACGCAGTCTGGCAGATGCCCATATTAAGATCAAGGATATCGATAAAGTGGTACTGGTAGGCGGTGCGACCAAATTATCTTTTGTCAGAAGATTTGTAGGAAAGATTTTCCGTACCATTCCCGATACCAATATCAATCCCGATGAGGCAGTGGCGTTAGGTGCAGCCGTTCAGGCTGCCATGAAGGAACGCAACTCCATGATCAGGGAAGTGATCCTTACGGATGTATGTCCCTTTACTCTGGGAACGGAAGTAGTTTTGGAGCGGGAAGAAAATGTGTATGAAGGCGGACATTTCTGTCCTATTATCGAGAGAAATACTACCATTCCTGCCAGCCGCACAGAACGTTTATACACCATACGGGACAACCAGACCAAGCTGCGGGTAAAGATTTTACAGGGAGAAAGCCGCTTTGCAGCCAACAATCTGCTGCTTGGAGAAATTAACATCAAAATCCCACCGGCAAAAGCAGGAGAAGAGCCTGTGGACGTAACCTATACCTATGATATCAATTCCATACTGGAAGTGGAGATCAAGGTTGTGTCCACGGGAGAAAAGGTAAAACAGATCATCAAAGGCGGACATACGGATATGAGCGATGAAGAGATCGAAGAGCGTATGAAAGAGATCGCTTACCTGAAAATCCATCCCAGGGAAAAAGAAGAGAATAAACTGCTCTTACTTCGGGGAGAACGCTTATATGAAGAAAGCCTTGGAAACGACCGCCGCTTAGTGGAACGTGCCCTCCAGAAATTTGACGATGCCCTGAACACAAGGGATAATGCAAAGATAGAAGAGGCTCGTGAAGAATTCCGCATTTTCCTGAAGGACTTTATGGAAGATTTGTAAATAATAAGCAGAATAATATGACATAACTGCAAAAAAATATATGCTTTGAGAAACTCAATAAAAACCCGGTGAGGTGTGTTTCTCAAAGCATATATTTTCTTAGTCATGGTATAACCTTTTCTCATCAAAACTAATGAAAAGAAAACGGCATTTCATTACCGTCATCATCCGGTATATCCTGCAGACTTTCCTGAAGCTTTTCTTCGGTCTTTACCATAGCTTCTGAGGCAAGATCCATATAGCGGATAAAAATATCCTCCACACTTTTACCGGATTCATCTGCAATTTCCTGCAAAACAGGCATCAATCGTTCAAGCTGTACACTGATCTGGGTTTTTTGAGGATCGATATCAGCACATACATCATTGGCATAGCTTGTGATCCTGTCCAGAAATTCTTTGTCCTGATCGGTCATCTTACTCACTTCCTTCCCGCCAATTCTAGCATGTATCCATGGATGTGTCAAAAGACATTTTTCTTGTTTTAGGTGTTTATATTTGGTAGAATAGAGAAAACTACGTTTTGGAGGTAAATATGGCAGATATCAGACCCTTTCCGGCAATCAGACCTGCTCTGGGCATGGCAGAAAAGATTGCAGCATTGCCTTATGATGTATACAGCAGAGCAGAGGCAAAGGAAGTTGTAAAAAATAATGAGGATTCTTTTTTAAATATTGACCGGGCAGAAACCCAGTTTTCCGATGAAGTGGATACTTATGCCGACTGTGTTTATGAAAAGGCAAATGAGCTGCTTTGGGGCATGGTAAATGATGGAAGATTTATCAGGGATGAAAACCCCTGTTATTACATATACCAGTTAGAGATGAACGGACGCACTCAGACCGGACTTGCGGCATGCTGCAGCGTTGATGACTATAACCGTCAGGTCATTAAGCGGCACGAAAATACAAGAGCGGATAAGGAAGTGGACAGGATCAGGCATGTAGATACCACCAATGCCCAGACAGGTCCTATTTTCCTGGCGTATCACCACGATCATAAGCTTCATTCCATTATACAAAAGAACCAGCAGAAAAAGCCGGTTTATGATTTTAAGGCTGAAGACGGCATTTTTCACAGAATGTGGATCGTAGATGAAGAGGCGGATATAAAAGGAATCATGGAAGCCTTCCGTGAAATGGACAGCATTTATATTGCGGACGGGCATCACCGTTGTGCATCTGCAGTAAAGGTGGCGATGAACAGAAGGAGTATGTTCCCGGAAGATGGAGAAAATGAAGCATATAATTATTTCCTTTCCGTACTGTTTCCTGATGATGAACTGGCTATCCTGGATTATAACCGGGTTCTGAAGGATTTAAACGGAATGACGGAAGAACAATTGATCCACAGGCTGGAAGAACATTTTCTGGTACAAAAGGCTGCAACAGCTCCTTACAGACCGGGGAAAAAGGGTGAATTCGGCATGTATCTGGCAGAACAATGGTATGTGGTAACTGCCAAAGAAGATATTTTAAGCACCGATGCAGTAGAGGGACTGGATGTTTCTATTTTGCAGACCTATGTGCTGGATGAGCTTTTTGGAATCAAAGATCCCAAAACGGATAAGCGCATTGAGTTTGTAGGCGGCATCCGGGGACTGAAAGAATTGGAGAAGAGAGTTTCGGAAGGCGGGGCATGTGCTTTTTCCATGTATCCCACTTCCATTCAGGAGTTATTTGCAGTAGCTGACGAAGGCAGGCTGATGCCTCCGAAATCCACATGGTTTGAACCCAAATTAAGAAGCGGGCTTTTGATCCATGACATTACAAGGGGAGAGAAACAATATGAATAATAAACTTTACAAATTGATGGACTGGGCGGCAATCGAGGCAATCGTATATTCAGAAGAGGATGATCCCCATAAGCTGCTGGGCATCCATACAGTTACAGGCGGCAAACTGGCACAGGTTTTTTATCCTGAAGCTGTGGAAGCGGTGCTTCATACCAAAAACAAGGATTATCCCATGGAAATGGCAGATGAGGAAGGCTTTTTTGCGGTGCTGATACCCAGAAACACTTCTACGGAAGGCTATAGTTTTAACGTGACCATGGAAGACGGAACCAAAAAGGACTTTTATGATCCCTATGGCTTTGAACCGGTGATCAGCAAAAAGGATACGGAAAAATTCAATGCAGGTATCCATTATGAGATATATCATTTGCTGGGGGCGCATCCTTATGTGATAGATGGAGTTCATGGTGTTTTATTTGCAGTATGGGCACCTAATGCCATGCGTGTCAGTGTAGTGGGAGATTTTAATCACTGGGACGGCAGAGTCCATCAGATGAGACGGCTTTGGGATTCCGGAATTTTTGAATTGTTTATCCCTATGGCAAATGTGGGTGACCATTATAAGTTTGAGATCAAGGCAAAAGGCGGGCTGACTTTCTTAAAAGCTGATCCTTATGCTTCCTATAGTCAGAAAAGACCGGAAAATGCGTCGGTGGTATATGACCTGACCGGTTTCCGGTGGAACGATGACCCATGGATGGAACAGCGGAAAAAGCAGGATATACACAAGAATCCCATGAGTATTCTGGAAGTTCACTTAGGTTCTTTTGCAAAACCTGAAGACGGCAGGGATTTCTTTACTTACAGGGAGATTGCGCCTAAGATTGTTTCCTATGTGAAGGAAATGGGCTACACCCATATTGAACTGATGCCTGTTATGGAGCATCCTTTTGATGCATCCTGGGGATATCAGGTCATTGGATATTATTCACCTACCTCCCGATACGGAACACCGGAGGATTTTCAATATTTTATGAATATGATGCACGAGAATGGAATCGGTGTGATCTTAGACTGGGTTCCCGCACATTTTCCCAGAGATACTCATGGACTTTCCAATTTTGACGGAACCTGTCTCTATGAGCATGCAGATCCCAGAAAAGGCTCTCATCCTCATTGGGGTACCCTGATCTTTAACTATGGCAGACCGGAAGTAAAAAATTATCTCATTGCCAATGCACTGTATTGGGTAAAGGAATTTCATGCAGACGGCATCCGTATGGATGCAGTAGCTTCCATGCTCTATCTGGACTATGGCAAAAAAGACGGGGAATGGGTTGCAAATATGTACGGCGGCAAAGAAAATCTGGAAGCCATGGAATTTTTAAAGCATTTGAATAGTATGATGAAAAAGACAGATCCATCGGTTCTGATGATCGCAGAAGAATCCACAGCATGGCCCAATGTGACGGCAGATGTTAAAAAAGACGGATTAGGATTTGATTATAAGTGGAACATGGGCTGGATGAACGATTTCCTGGATTACATGAAATGCGATCCTTTATTCCGTGCCGGAAAACATGGAGAACTGACTTTCAGCATGATCTATGCTTACAGCGAAAAATTTGTCCTTGTATTATCCCATGATGAGGTTGTTCATGGAAAATCCTCCATGATCGGCAAAATGCCCGGGGAAATACCGGAAAAATTTGCCAATCTGCGTGCTGCATACGGATTTATGATGATGCATCCCGGCAAGAAGCTGCTGTTTATGGGGCAGGATCTGGGTGAATTTAATGAATGGAATGAAGAACGCAGTCTGGAATGGGATCTGCTGCAATATGATGATCACAAAAAACTGAATCAATATGTGGCAGCATTGAATCAGTTTTATAAAGAGCATCCCGCTTTATATGAACTGGATGAAGATGCCGAAGGCTTTGAATGGATCAACAATATCTCGGCAAATGAAAACGTGATCGTTTTCCTGCGGAAGAGCGGAAAGGAAAAAGAAAATCTGTTAGTTGTATGCAACTTTTCCGGCGTTGACAGAACGGATTATAAGATCGGAGTACCATTACCCGGTAAGTATAAAGAAATTTTTAATTCTGATTCCAAAAAGTTTGGCGGAAAAGGTTTTATCAATGCCAAAGCCATAGCCAGCAAAGAGGATGAATGTGACGGAAGAGAAGAATCTATCCGTATAAAGTCTCCTGCATTCGGTATCAATGTCTTTTCCTATACGCCTTTTACTGCAAAAGAAAAGGCTGAGATCGAAAAGCAAAAGGAATTGGAAAGACAGCGCAGACTGGAAGAGGAACGGAGAAGAAAAGCTGTAGAAGCGGAAAATGCCGCCAAAGCTGCTGCAAGGGAAGCCAGAGAAAAGGCAGATGAGGCGGACAGAATGGCAAAAGAGGCTTTAAAGAGAGCCATGGAAGAATCCCAGTATGCACAGGAACTGGAGAAAAAGGCAAGGGAACTGGAAGAACAGCGTAAAAAAATTGAGGTGGAAAAACCGTGAAGTTTTGGTATGAATTGTTAACTCCGGACAATATGACTCCTGAGGAAGTGGAAAAAGAAATCGGCATTATCAGGCAGTTTTTGGAGGAACTTCCCCAGAAGGCATTAAATCTGGGGGTAAGAATCCTGTTATCCGTTATTTTCCTGCTGATCGGGATCTGGCTCATTAAGCTGGTCCGCAAGATCGTGAAGAAATCCATGAATCGGGCAAGTGTTGATGTTGGAGTGGTTCAGTTTCTGGATTCTTTTATCAAGGTCTGCCTGTATATTATTCTGGGATTTATGATCGCAAGCGGTTTCGGATTGGACGCTGCAAGCGTGGTGGCTGTTGTAGGTTCTGCCGGTGTAGCGGTAGGTCTTGCGCTTCAGGGCAGCTTATCCAATTTTGCGGGAGGCGTTTTAATCTTATTATTAAAGCCCTTTAAGGTAGGTGATTATATTAAAGAGGATTCCAAAGGGAATGAAGGAACGGTTACGGAAATCCAGATGTTTTATACCAGGCTTCTGACCTTTGACGGAAAGACGGTCATTCTGCCAAACGGATCATTGGCAAATACCAGTCTGGTCAATTTTACTGCGGCTAATTTCCGCAGGCTGGATCTGACTGTAGGAATTTCCTATGACTCGGATATCAAAAAGGCAAAGGACATTTTAAACGACCTTTTAAATGAAAATCCTCTTGTTTTGCCACATAAGGATAAAGTAGTGGTTGTGGATGAACTGGCAGACAGCGCAGTGGTCCTTGCCGTAAAGTGTCATGTTAAAACAGAAGATTACTGGACGCTTAGAGGACAGCTTTTAGAGGACATCAAACTGAGCTTTGATAAGGAAGGGATTGCCATTCCGTTTCCTCAGCTGGATGTACATATGGAACATATGGAAAATTAAATTTTTGTTGTTGCACAAAAACCGAAGATTGTATATAATATCATTTGGTAATTGTGCCAGGCTGAAATAGCTCAGTTGGTAGAGCACTTCACTCGTAATGAAGGGGTCGTGGGTTCGAGTCCCATTTTCAGCTTTTATTGTATAAGATCAGACAGGATAAAAGGTGTATGTATCACATAAATAGATGATATATGCACTGTTTTTTTATCCTGTCCTTTTACTATATATTCATATTCACACTTTTTTCAAGTTTTTGTATTACAAAGTAAAGTCCATAGGCAATAATACATAAAATAATAATAGATGAGATCACCATATCCAGTTTAAAGACCTGGGTTCCGTAAATGATCAGGTAGCCCAGTCCCCGTCTTGCAGCCAGAAATTCTCCGATCACCACGCCTACCAGGGAAAGTCCTATGTTGACCTTCATGGAGTTGATCAGGGTGGGGACGGAGTAGGGAATGACAATGCGGGTATAGACGTTCCACTTGTTACCGCCCAGTGTCAGGATCAGTTTTTCCATTTCCGGATTTGTCTGGTGAAACTGGGTATAGATGCTGATGATAGAGCCGAATATTGCAACGGATATACCGGCTACGATAATGGTCTTCATACCGGTTCCCAGCCATACGATAAATAATGGCGCCAGGGCGGATTTGGGAAGGCTGTTCAAAATCACCAGCGTAGGTTCAAAGACTGCAGCCATGGACTTGGAAAACCAGAGCAGGGAAGCCAGAATAACAGTCAGTAACATGACAAAAATAAAACTTAATACGGTTTCTGCCAGAGTGTAGCCTATATGGGTAAAAAGTTCTCCGGTTTTTCCCATGGAAAAAATACATTTTATAATTCGGGAAGGAGAGCTGAAAAAGAAGGAATCGATCCAGTTCAAATTGGCAGCGGTTTCCCACAGGGCAATAAAAAGAATAAATACCAGAGCGCGGAAAAACTTGATCTTGCGGTGGTATCTTTCCAGTGACAATAAGTATTGTTTATGCTGTTCGCTCATCAGGGGGATTCATCTCCTTCCATAAAATTTGAAAATATTCCCCGAATTTAGGGTGCTCCCTGACAGCAAGGGAACCTTTCTCCTTACAGGGAATATGGATATCCATGACCTTTATGACTCTGGCCGGTCTGGCTGACAGCACGATGATCTTATCCGAAAGGCTGATGGCTTCAGAAAGATCGTGGGTAACCAGAATTGCCGTTTTATTTTCACGGCGGATAATTTTGCCGATGTCATCTGCCACCAGCAGACGGGTCTGATAATCCAGTGCGCTGAAAGGTTCATCCAGAAGAAGGGTATCCGGGTCCAGTGCAAGAGTGCGGATCAGTGCTGCGCGCTGTCGCATGCCGCCGGATAACTGTCCCGGGTATTTGTCACGGAATTGGGATAATCCGTATTTATACAATAATTCTTCAAGCCTTTTTTTGGTGGATGCATTCATGGTCTTATGAATGGCGGGACCTAAAGAAATATTTTTCCAGATCGTATTGTAGGGCAATAATAAATCCTGTTGAAACATATAGCCAAAGGAAACATCTTCGTTGATAGTAATGGTTCCTCCGCCGGCTTCAATGAGTCCTGCAAGAATGGAAAGGATCGTGGACTTTCCACAGCCGCTTGGACCTACCAGGGAGACAAATTCCCCTTGTGAAACAGTAAATGAAATATCGGAAAGCGCTTCGATTTCACCATCCGGACGGTGGTAAGAAAAGGAAACGCCGTTTAATGCAATATAGGGTTCCATGAATATTCTCCTCCTTTTCTACTAATGTATGTAGAAAAAATGACTTTGTGAGGGGTTTTTGGTCTGTATTTCTTGAAAAACGGCGCTTAGTATGCTATTATCAAATTTAGTTTTAACATGAATTTGGAGGATGAGTATCATGGCACAGCTATGGGGAGGACGTTTTACAAAGGATACAGATGAATTGGTATATAATTTTAATGCATCCATTTCCTTTGACCGGAAATTCTTTCAACAGGATATTGAAGGCAGCATTGCCCATGTAGTCATGCTTCACAAACAGGGCATTCTCACTACGGAAGAAAAGGATGCGATTGTAAAAGGGCTTACCGGCATCCGTGAGGATGTGGAAAGCGGTAAGCTGGTTATCACAGAAGAATATGAGGATATTCACAGTTTTGTGGAAGCCAATCTTATAGACAGGATCGGAGATACCGGCAAAAAACTTCATACGGGAAGAAGCCGGAACGATCAGGTCGCATTGGATATGAAATTATACGTTCGCTCTGAGATCGTGAATGTAGATGAAATATTAAAAGAACTGCTGACAACCCTTCTTCACATTATGGAAGAAAATACGGAAACCTATATGCCGGGCTTTACCCATCTGCAAAAAGCCCAGCCCGTAACATTGGCACACCATTTGGGAGCATATTTTGAAATGTTCAAAAGGGACAGACTGCGTATGCGGGATATTTATCACAGAATGAATTACTGCCCTCTTGGTGCAGGTGCCCTGGCAGGTACAACCTATCCGCTGGACCGGGTTTATACCGCTTCTTTATTGGGATTTGAAGGTCCTACCTTAAACAGCATGGATTCCGTTGCTGACAGGGATTATGTCATAGAGTTTTTAAGCGCATTATCCACGATCATGATGCACTTAAGCCGTTTTTCTGAGGAGATCATTATCTGGAATTCCAATGAATACCGTTTTGTGGAAATCGATGATGCATACTCAACCGGAAGCAGCATTATGCCCCAAAAGAAAAATCCGGATATTGCGGAACTGGTCAGAGGAAAGACAGGGCGGGTTTATGGAGCCCTGATGTCCATGCTTACCACCTTAAAGGGAATTCCCCTGGCTTACAATAAAGATATGCAGGAAGATAAGGAGCTGACCTTTGATGCCATTGATACGGTAAAAGGATGCTTAACCTTGTTTAATGGTATGATCTCTACCATGAAATTTTGCAATGATGTCATGGAAAAAAGCGCCATGAACGGCTTTACCAATGCTACGGATGCGGCAGATTATCTGGTCAATCATGGTGTTCCCTTCAGGGATGCCCACAGCATTATAGGTAAGCTGGTGCTGACCTGTATTGAAAAGGATAAGGCAATTCTGGATCTTTCCATGGAAGAGTTTAAGGAAATCAGCGATGTATTTGAACCGGATATTTATGATGCAGTCAGCTTAAAGACCTGTGTGGAAAAGAGACTTACCATAGGCGCACCGGGCAGGGCGGCAATGGAGAAGGTCATTGCCATGGAGAAAGAATACCTGCAAAGTGACTGGAAAGACAAGGATATGATTTATTAAGCGGTCTGCCGCTAATAAATATAGTTACAAAATGAAATGAGGAGATTGGAAAAATGAGTGAAAAATTAAAAGTCGGTATTTTAGGCGGTACAGGTATGGTAGGACAGAGATTTATATCTCTCCTTGAAGACCACCCCTGGTTTGAAGTGACAACTATTGCAGCAAGTCCCAGATCTGCGGGAAAGACTTATGAAGAGGCAGTAGGCGGCAGATGGAAAATGGATACACCTATGCCGGAAGCCGTTAAAAATATAATCGTAAAAAATGTAAATGAAGTGGAAGAGGTTGCAGCAGAGGTTGATTTTGTCTTTTCCGCTGTAGATATGACAAAGGAAGAAATCAGAGCGATCGAAGATGCTTATGCAAAAACAGAAACACCTGTGGTTTCCAATAACTCTGCACACAGATGGACACCGGATGTACCTATGATCATTCCGGAGATCAATCCTGAGCATACAGACGTTATCGAAGCACAGAAAAAGCGCCTTGGAACCACAAGGGGTTTTGTTGCCGTAAAACCCAACTGTTCTATTCAGAGCTATGCACCGGTTCTTTACGCATGGCGTGAATTTGAGCCTTATGAAGTGATCGCCACCACATATCAGGCAATTTCCGGCGCAGGAAAAACCTTTAAGGACTGGCCTGAAATGGTAGAAAATATTATTCCCTATATTGGCGGAGAAGAGGAAAAGAGCGAGAAAGAGCCTTTGAGAATTTATGGCAAGGTAGAGAACGGTCAGATCGTTCCTGCCGCTGAACCTAAGATCTCCTGCCAGTGTATCCGTGTTCCTGTTTTGAACGGACATACGGCTGCAGTATTTGTAAAGTTCAGAAAACAGCCTACCAAAGAGCAGTTGATCGAAAAGCTTGTTTCCTTTAAAGGCGTTCCTCAGGAATTGGAATTACCTTCTGCTCCCAAGCAGTTTATCCAGTACATGGAGGAAGATAACAGACCTCAGGTAAAAGCAGATGTGGATTTTGAAAGAGGAATGGGTGTTTCCATCGGACGTTTAAGAGAAGATACTATTTATGACTATAAATTTGTGGGATTATCCCATAATACAGTCAGAGGTGCTGCAGGCGGTGCGGTGCTTTGTGCAGAATTATTAAAGGCTAAAGGTTTTATTACAAAGAAATAGTTTGAAAAAACAGGGATTATAGTGAATGTAAGGAAAGGGAGGTTGGAACAAATGGATGATCTGCAATTTCAACTGGATATGGTTCGTGCGTTAAATCAACAATTGAACGGTAAGGAGAAAATGTATCAGTTGGTTTGTTCCACCTCCCAAAATGCCTTTCTTTACATTGATTTTCAAAAGAATACCCTGGATGTACTGGGAAACTGGAAGGGCTTTTTTGACTTTCAGGCTGATACTCCAAAAGATATGATCAAACTTTTGGATCTGGTTGATGATAAAGATAAAAACAAACTGCAGAAAATTTTATTTCTGGAGAAAACCGGAGCCCAGAGCAAAGTGGCGGAATGTCATCTTTCTTCTACAGGAAAATGGCTGGAATTTGAATGTACAGTTTGTTATGATGGTAATTTTCCCATAGAAAAAGTAATCCGTATCAGAGATATTACCAAATTTAAAAAACAGAATGAAGAATTAAGATATCTGGCATATTATGATATGCTTACAGGTTTATATAACAGAAATTATTTTGTGAGCATTTTAAGCGACTGGATAAGAGAAGCCCAGGAAAGCGGAGAAACCGTGGCTGTCATGTGTGTGGACATCGATAACTTCAAAAAGATCAATGACGGACTGGGACTTGTGGCAGGAGATGAATTGATACAGGCATTTGGTCTGTTTCTAAAGGGTTTTATGGATGAGCGGATCATTGTATCTCATGTAACGGATGATACCTATTATATAGCAGTCAGAAATCCGGTGGAAAGCCACAGCCCGGAGAAACTTTTTGATGCCATTGTAAAGAGGGTGGAAGAACCTTTCCGTTTAATGGGCGGACATGAAATATTCATTTCGGTCTGTGCCGGTGTGGCTGAATTCCCGGAGGCAGCTTCCAACAGTCTGGAGTTGATCAATTGCTCGGAAATCGTCATGTTCCGTGCCAAGGAACACGGTCCTAACAGCATGAGATATTTTGAAACTCCCATCTTTCAGGATTTTATTGACAATATCAATATAGAAAATAAATTAAAAGAAGCTGTTAATATGAACCGCTTTGTATTGTATTACCAGCCTCAATATGATTCCAAATCCCAAAAACTCCGGGGAGTGGAAGCACTGATCCGCTGGCAGGATGAATCCGGCAAAATGATCAGTCCCGGTGTATTTATTCCCATTGCAGAAAAAAGCGGGATGATCGTGCCTATCGGCATGTGGGTTTTAGAAGAAGGCATCCGCAAATATGCCGCATGGCGGGAAAACTATAACTGCAACATGGTTTTATCATTAAATATTTCTGCCATACAGTATAAGCGTCCTGATTTTGTCAGCAATCTTTTGGAAATTCTGGAAAAATACAAAGTAAATCCCAAGGATATTGAACTGGAAATTACGGAAAGTGTTTTGATTGATGATTTTGAACAGGTCGTTTCAAAGCTGCGTACCTTAAAGGAGTATGGAATTAAGATTTCTCTGGATGATTTCGGAACCGGTTATTCTTCCCTGTCATATTTGAAGGGACTTCCTATCGATACCCTTAAGATCGATAAATCCTTTATTGACACGGTTATTCAGGATGAAAGCACACAGGTCATTACGGAATCCATCGTTTCCATGGTTAAGAAGCTGGGATATGAGACAGTTGCCGAAGGCGTGGAAACGGAAGAACAATATGAATATTTGAAAAAGATTGATTGTGATAATATTCAGGGATTCTTATTGGGCAAGCCTATGCCGGCAGAAGATATTGCGGGATTGTTGAGACAGAATTGCGCGACAGGCTGAGAAATTTTAGATAAAAGCCGATGGTTTAAGGGGTTAGGGTAGTTTCTATGTTAGTTGGTCGCAATCGTGAGTATGGATATTTTGAAGAATATATGAAAAGGCCGGGCAGCCAGCTTGTGGTTTTCTATGGACAAAAGTTCCTTGGAAAGACCTCATTTTTGCTGGATTTCTGCAAAGACAGGCCTTTTTCTTATTGCCTCGCAAGGCCCGGATGCAAAGGGTGGCTGGAAAAGGATCTGGATCAGGCTGTATCCGGGCTTCATGAGTTTTCGGCAGAAGGGAAAAAAATCCTGATCGTGGATGAATTTCAAAACCTTTCTAAAATAGAAGCGTTTATGCCTTTTTGCCTTAAATTGATGGAACAGGAGCAAATATTGATCATACTGGTTTCTTCTGCCATTAACTGGGTGGAATCTTCCATGGTAAAATGTTTTGGCAGAAATGCTGTGAGGATCAACGGCTTTTATAAACTGAAGGAATTATCCTTTGGCGCTGTCTGCAGGCTTTATCCTGATCACTCCGGAAATGATCTGTTTATTCTTTACAGCATATTGGGCGGTATTCCCGGTTTGTGGAATTTTATGGATATGGATAAGGAAATACGGGAAAATATACAGGAAAATATTTTGTCTGACCGATCGTATCTCCGCCACCATGGATATCTGTACTGCATGGATGGCTTACGGGAAAGAGGCGTTTATGATACGATTTTAGCATCCATGGCAAAAGGGAATATAAAACTAAACGATCTCTATCAGACCACGGGATATTCCAGAGCTAAGATCAGTGTCTACTTAAAAACACTGATGGAACAGGGACAGATTGAAAAGGTTTATTCCATAGAATGTCCCGGCATGGAAAATACCAAAAAGGGAATCTATGAAATCAGCAATCGTTTTACTGCATTTTGGTTTCAGTTTCTCTATCCCCATGAAAGAGAACTGGCGCTGATGACAACAGAAGAATATTTTGACCAATATATTAAAGAAGGCTTGTCTGTATATTGCGGAGATTATATCAGAAAGGCAGTCAGAGAATATTTTCTGCTGACAGGAGTCATGCCGCCGGAAAGAAAAGCGGTTTCTGACCGTTTTGTGGGAAAAAAGCACAGCATTGATATTGTCTGGAAGACGGAAAAGGGATATAGCCTTGTATGGTGCAGAATGTATAAGGCAATGACTACTTATGAGGATTATAAGGAGCTGGTGGCTGCTGCAAATGAAGCAGGCATTAATGCTGCCGACTACTATCTGGTTTCTTACATCAATTTTGACGAGAAGCTGGTCCTGGAAAGCCGGGTAAAAGAAAATCTGCATCTTTTGACCCTTGAAGATATTATGAAAGTATTTGATTAAAGGATTTTACATGGATAAGAGTTTATATATTGCGGAAAAGCCCAGTGTGGCAAGGGAATTTGCCAAGGCCCTGAAGGAACAGATGAAGTCCTTTAACGGCTATATGGAGTCCGAAAATGCCGTTGTTACATGGTGTGTAGGGCATCTTGTTACCATGAGCTATCCCGATGCTTATGATGAAAAATTAAAAAGATGGTCTTTACAGACGCTTCCATTCTTTCCCCCCGGTGATGAATTTAAATATGAGATCATCGATGGGGTAAAACAGCAGTTTCAAATTGTAAACGGACTTTTAAACAGGGAAGATGTGAAACGGATCTATGTGTGTACCGACTCGGGAAGAGAAGGAGAATACATATACAGACTGGTGGAGCAGGAAGCCCATGTTGAAGGCAAGGAGCGGAGAAGAGTCTGGATCGATTCCCAGACCGAGGAAGAAATCCTGAGAGGAATCCGGGAAGCCAAGGATCTGTCAGAATATGATAATCTGGGTGCTTCGGCTTATCTTCGCGCCAAAGAAGATTATCTGATGGGCATCAATTTTTCCAGACTTCTGACCTTAAAGTATGGAGATTATATCAAAAATGCCCTTTCCATGGAGAAAAATGCAGTTGTATCCGTAGGACGTGTCATGACCTGTGTTTTGGGCATGGTGGTGGACCGGGAAAGGGAAATACGGCACTTTGAAAAAACACCTTTCTACCGTGTCGTTGCAAGTCTTGATTTAAGCGGAAGCGATTTTGAAGGCGAATGGAAAGCAGTGGAAGGCTCGGAGTACTTCAACTCGCCTCTTTTATATAAGGAAAATGGCTTTAAAAAAGAGGAAAGCGCCAAAGAACTGATAGAAAAACTGCAGCCCCATGATAAAATGACAGTTTCCAAAGTGGAAAAGAAAAAAGAGAAGAAAAATCCCCCTCTTTTATACAATCTGGCGGAACTGCAAAATGACTGTTCACGGTTGTTTAAGATCAGTCCTGATGAAACCCTGCGGATCGCTCAGGAGTTATATGAAAAGAAGCTGACCACCTATCCCAGAACTGATGCCAGAGTTTTGTCAACAGCGGTGGCAAAGGAAATATACAAAAATATCAAAGGGCTCTGTTCCTATGGCATCATGGCAGAGCGTGCTGCATATGTTCTAAGCAGTAAGAGCTACATTAATATAGCAAAAACAAAATATGTAAATGATAAAATGATCACAGACCATTATGCCATTATCCCTACGGGACAGGGACTTGGGGCGTTAAACAGCCTTCATCCTACGGCTGCAAAGGTTTATGAATTGATCTGCGGCAGATTTTTGAGTATTTTTTATCCGGCTGCGGAATATGAAAAATTATCTTTGGTACTGCAAAAGGAAAAGGAGTCCTTTTTTGCTTCTTTTAAAGTGTTGGTAAATCCCGGTTATCTGACTGCGGTCAGCTACAGTTTTTCCAAAAAGAAAGAAACAGAACAAAGTGAAGGGGATTCCAATGGGGAAAACGGACAGGAAGCCAAAATAGATGATTCCTTGCGAAGACAGCTTGCATTGTTGAAAAAGGGAATGGAGATTCCCATTTCCCAAATGACCATTAAGGAGGGAGAAACATCTCCGCCCAAAAGGTATAATTCCGGTTCCCTGATCCTTGCCATGGAAAATGCCGGGCAGCTCATAGAAGATGAGGATCTGCGGGAACAGATCAAAGGAAGCGGTATCGGCACTTCCGCCACCAGGGCAGAAATATTGAAAAAGCTGGTGGCAAACGGCTATCTGAATCTGAACAAAAAGACGCAGATCATTACACCTGCATGTCTGGGAGAAGTGATCTATGAAGTGGTCAACTGCTCCATTAAGTCCATGCTGGACCCCAAACTGACTGCAAGCTGGGAAAAAGGATTGACCATGGTTGCACAAGGGGATATCACTTCTGAGGAATATATGGTAAAATTAAAGGGATTTATATCACGAAGAACCGATTATGTGAAACAGACGGACAACAGAGGTTATCTGAATCAGTGTATGTCCTATGTGAGAAGCAATTATACGGATATCGGCAGGAAAAGTTCCGGCAGGTCCAAAGCCGGCGCAAAAGAAAAAGGGTAAAGCAAAAAAATAAAAGAAAAGGGAGAGAAGCGTTATGTTAGACATGTTCAAAATCGACAAGTACCTGGATGTAAACAAAACCCTGGCACAGTTTTTATTTGAGGGAATCGATTATCCCTGGGAAGTTCTTCCCAGAATCGAAGCCTTTATTATGCAGCTGGGACCTATGCTTCCGGCAGAAGAATTTGACCGGATCGGTGAAAATGTATGGATCGCAAAATCCGCAACAGTGGCGGACAGCGCCAGCATTACAGGACCCTGCATCATTGATGCCAATGCACAGATCAGACATTGTGCGTTTATCAGGGGAAATGCCATTATCGGAAAAGGTGCTGTAGTCGGAAATTCCTGTGAGATCAAAAACAGCCTGCTGTTTGATGAAGTGGAAGTACCTCATTACAACTATGTGGGAGACAGCGTATTAGGATATAAAGCACATCTGGGCGCAGGAGCCATTACTTCCAATATTAAAAATGATAAGAAGAATGTAGTGATCAAATTCCCGCTGGGCGAAATTGAGACCGGGTTAAGGAAGCTTGGGGCTGTTGTAGGCGACGGCGTACAGGTTGGGTGCAATACAGTATTGAATCCGGGAACCGTGATCGGAAAAAATACCCGCATTTATCCCTTAAACTCTGTAAGAGGATGGGTGGATGAAAATTCCATTTACAAAAAAGAAGGCACTGTAACAGAGATGATTTAGTCAATTTGTCACTGTTTTTTCATATTTTTAAAAGGTCTTTCTATTGACGAATCTGTAGAAGTATTGTATATTTTATTAGGTTGAAGTGATAAAGAATTTCAACCATTGTCATGCAAATACCGCAGACAGGTACGATGAAACATAAGAACCGGCGTTCATGCGGTAAATGAAAAGGGAGGAAGACATTATGAAAAAACTTATGGCAATGCTTATGGTCGGCATTCTGTCCGCATCTTTATTAGTTGGCTGTGGTTCTGAACCTGCAGCAGAGACAGAAGCACCTGAAGCAGAAACAACAGAAACAGAAACGGAAGCAGAAGCTGATGTGGAAACAGAAGCTGAAACAGAAGGCGCTGCAGAAGGTGATACCTATACAGTAGGTATTATCCAGTTAGTTGAGCATCAGGCTCTTGACGCAGCTACAGAAGGATTTCAGGATGCTTTAAAAGACAAACTGGGAGACAAGGTAACCTTTGATTATCAGAATGCACAGGGTGAAGCTACAAACTGCGCAACAATCTCTACAAAATTTGTAAATGACGGCGTTGACCTGATCATGGCAAATGCTACACCTGCTCTGCAGTCCGCAGCAGCAGCAACTAATGATATCCCTATTGTGGGAACAAGTGTAACAGATTTCGTAACAGCAGAGGTTGTAAACAGCAATGAAGAGCCCGGCACAAACGTTACCGGTGTATCTGACTTAGCTCCTGTTGACGAACAGATCGCTTTATTACAGAGAGTTTGTCCTGATGTAAAAAAAGTAGCAGTTGTATATTGCTCATCTGAAGCAAACTCCGTATTTCAGGCAGATCTTGCTGCAAAATATCTGGAAGAAGCAGGTATTGAATATGAAGTATTTACTGCTGCAGATTCCAATGAGATCCAGGCAGTGATCACATCTGCCATTGCAGACGCTGACTGTGTATATGTTCCTACAGATAACACTTTTGCTGACAACATGGAAATCGTTAAAAACGTAACCGTTCCTGCAGGAATTCCTGTTATCTGCGGTGAAGAAAATATGTGCTCCGTAGGCGGTCTTGCTACATTGAGTATCAGCTACTATGATTTAGGATACAAAGCAGGTGAAATGGCTTATGAAATCATGGTAAACGGTGCTGATCCTGCAACAACTCCTATCGGATTTGTATCTGACGGTATTACCGCAAAATACAATCCTGAAGTTGCTGAATCCATTAACTGGACAATTCCCGAGGATTTAGTTGCAATTGAAAAGGCAGAAGAGGAATAAGAAACAGGATTTTCTGTTATTTCAAAATGAAAAGTAATAAATATACAAAAGGGTGTGTCTGACACATCCTTTTGTTTTATGCCATATTTTTTAAATTTTTTTCTTTTTTTATTCCTTCTTTTGCGTATTTTTGATATACTGTCGTTTAGGTGGGATTTTGAATCCTGTTCTATTGAATTTACTGGAGGTTTTTTTGTATGTTTAATGTTGTTGCGTTATTGAATGCGCTTCCCGGTTCCATTGCACAGGGTGTGATCATGGGAATCATGGCAATCGGTGTCTACATAACCTATAAGGTACTTGACTTTGCGGATCTGACAGTAGACGGAAGCCTTTGTACCGGCGGTGCGGTTGCGGTTATGCTGATCATGAATGGGGTGAATCCTTATGTTTCCCTGCTGGCAGCATTTGCTTCGGGAATGTTAGCGGGATTATTAACGGGCTTTTTCCATACTGTTATGGGAATTCCGGGGATTCTTGCCGGCATTTTAAGCCAGCTGGGTTTATATTCCATCAATATGAGAATTATGGGCAAATCCAATCAGGCGGTCAGCGTAGATAAATATGATCTGGTTGTAAGCCTGCGTTTTATCAATATGGCAATTGTTGTAAGCCTGGTTTTTGTAGTGGCGGTTATTCTGGTGCTGTACTGGTTTTTAGGAACGGAGATCGGTTCCGCAGTACGTGCTACGGGCTGTAATGAAAATATGGCAAGAGCACAGGGGATCAATACCAATATCGGTAAGATCATCGGACTTGTTATTTCCAACGGACTTGTAGGTCTTGCCGGAGGATTATATGCACAGTATAACGGCAATGCAGATATTAACATGGGGCGGGGTGCCATCGTTATCGGACTTGCATCTGTTATTATCGGAGAAGTACTTTTTGGAAAGTTATTCCGCAATTTTGGATTAAAACTGTTTTCGGTTGTGATCGGCTGTGTTATTTACTTTGCAGTCATTGCCATGGTATTGCAATTGGGATTAAGCACTACGGACCTGAAACTGTTCAGTGCCCTGATCGTTGCTATTTTCCTGGCGATTCCCTATTGGAGCGGCAGATATAAAGCGACACATCCGGCAAAAGCAAAGAAGGGAGGAAAGTAAGATGTTAGAGATCAAAAATTTAAGCAAAACTTTCAATCCCGGAACGGTAAATGAGAAAAAGGCATTAACAGACGTGTCCCTTACTCTCAATGAAGGGGATTTTGTAACCATCATCGGCGGAAACGGAGCAGGTAAATCCACAATGCTCAATGCCATTGCAGGGGTGTGGCCTGTTGACTCCGGAAGCATTTCCGTAGGAGGCGTGGATATTACAAGGCTTCCTGAACATAAACGTGCAAAATATATCGGAAGGGTATTCCAGGACCCCATGATGGGAACTGCTGCAGATATGGGTATTGATGAAAATCTTGCCATTGCTGCAAGGCGCGGAAAACACCGTACATTAAGCTGGAGCATTACCCGTAAGGAAAGGGAAAGATATATGGAACTGTTAAAATCCCTTGATCTGGGCCTTGAAGACAGACTGACTTCCAAGGTAGGGCTTCTTTCCGGCGGACAGAGACAGGCGATCACTTTGCTGATGGCTTCTCTGGAAAAACCGCAGCTTTTACTTTTGGATGAGCATACAGCAGCCCTTGACCCTAAAACTGCAGCAAAAGTATTGGCATTATCCGATAAGATCATTGAGGAGAACCAGTTGACAGCAATGATGGTCACCCACAATATGAAGGATGCCATTACTCATGGCAACAGGCTGATCATGATGCACGAAGGCAATATTATCTATGATGTCAGCGGTGAAGAAAAGAAAAAGCTTCATGTTTCTGATCTCCTTACCAAGTTTGAAGAGGTCAGCGGCGGTGAATTTGCAAACGACCGCATGATGCTCAACTGATTTTTTGTGATATTCTTCATAAACCACTGGATTTTTTGCATAAAATATGAGAGAATATTTAAGGTGAGTCTAACAAAATATGACATATTTTGTTATGATATATTTCTACATAATTGAAAGGAGATTTCACATGATTTATTCAAAAGAAGTGGAAGAAATGACTTGTGTAGCACAGGGCGTTCATCATGGCTGTGCTCCAATCCCAGAAGAAGCAAAATGGGTTCAGGCAAAAAGAGTAGAAGATATTTCCGGTTTGACACACGGTGTTGGCTGGTGTGCTCCTCAGCAGGGTGCCTGCAAATTAACCCTGAATGTAAAAGAAGGTATTATTCAGGAAGCATTAGTTGAAACAATCGGATGTTCCGGTATGACTCATTCCGCAGCAATGGCATCTGAAATTTTACCCGGTTTAACAGTAATGGAAGCATTAAATACCGACTTGGTATGTGATGCTATCAATACAGCAATGAGAGAGCTGTTCTTACAGATCGTTTATGGTCGTACACAGTCTGCTTTCTCCGAAGAAGGTCTTCCTATCGGTGCAGGTCTTGAAGATTTAGGAAAAGGCTTGAGAAGCCAGGTTGGTACTATGTACGGTACTCTCAAAAAAGGTCCTCGTTATCTGGAAATGGCAGAAGGTTATGTAACAGGTATCGCTCTTGACAAAGATGATCAGATCATCGGTTACAAATTTGTCAGCCTTGGCAAGATGACAGACTTCATCAAAAAAGGTGATGATCCTAACACAGCATATGAAAAAGCATGCGGACAGTATGGACGTGTTGATGACGCTGTAAAGATCATCGATCCACGTAAAGAGTAATAGAAGGAGGACAATAGAATGGCTTTATTTGAATCATATGAAAGACGTATTGATAAAATCAATGGCGTATTAAACAGCTATGGTATCGCTTCCTTGGAAGAAGCTGAAAAAATTACAAAAGATGCAGGTCTTGATGTATATGAGCAGGTTAAGAAGATCCAGCCTATCTGTTTTGAAAACGCTTGCTGGGCTTACACTGTAGGCGCTGCGATCGCTATCAAAAAAGGCTGTAAAAAAGCTGCTGACGCTGCTGCAGCAATCGGTGAAGGTCTTCAGGCTTTCTGTATTCCCGGTTCTGTTGCAGATACACGTAAAGTAGGTTTAGGACATGGTAACCTTGGTAAAATGTTATTAGAGGAAGAAACAGAATGTTTCGCATTCTTAGCAGGTCATGAGTCCTTTGCTGCTGCTGAAGGCGCTATCGGTATCGCTGAAAAAGCAAACAAAGTTCGTCAGAAACCTTTACGCGTTATCTTAAACGGTTTAGGAAAAGACGCTGCTTTGATCATTTCACGTATCAACGGATTTACATTTGTTGAGACAGAATATGATCCTTATACAAACGAAGTAAAAGAAGTAAGCAGAACAGCTTATTCTGAAGGTCTTCGTGCAAAAGTTAACTGCTATGGTGCAAACTCCGTTCCGGAAGGCGTAGCAATTATGTGGAAAGAAAATGTAGACGTTTCCATTACCGGTAACTCTACCAACCCTACAAGATTCCAGCATCCTGTAGCAGGTACATATAAGAAAGAAAGAATCGAAGCAGGAAAGAAATACTTCTCCGTTGCTTCCGGTGGCGGTACAGGTCGTACACTTCATCCTGATAACATGGCTGCAGGTCCTGCATCCTATGGTTTCACAGATACTTTAGGACGTATGCACTCTGACGCTCAGTTCGCAGGTTCTTCTTCCGTACCGGCTCACGTAGAAATGATGGGTCTCATCGGTATGGGTAACAACCCTATGGTTGGTGCTACTGTAGCTGTAGCTGTTTCCATCGAGGAAGCTGCAAAAGCAGGTAAATTCTAAGGTACGAACACCTTGGTACAAAAATAGTGTATGTTAAGAAATGCCGTAATCCCAGTGATTACGGCATTTTAAATATGGGAGAAGTCATGTCAGAACAAAAAATTTTCCAAAAAGCCTTATCTGATTTTACTTATGAAGCTGCCAGCGGCGGTGCCATCAGGCATTTGGCGGATTTGGGCTACAGTATAAAGCAGATTGAAGAAAATCTATCATTTCCCACTCCTTATGAAAGAATTCAAAAGACGGTCTGGGAACATTTTATGGATACCGGAGTTCTGCTTTTAGAGGAGCCGGGGAAAGAAAGGCATTATGAAAAAGTCGATTTTGTGAAGGAGTACGGAAAATACGGAAAAATCAGTTTCAGGCAGATAACCGATAAGACTGTAGACACAAAACAGATTTATTGGAAAGAACATTATTTTAATGAGGACAGGGATGGAAAGTTAATGGATTATTTATCCGAAAAATGTCAAAAGAACGAACAGGATGAAGCCTATGTTTCCTGTGATTTTGGATTCTTCCATATAAATGAACCAAAGAAGTTTGATGAAAGAATGCTGGTTTTAAATAAACGACAGCGGGATTATGTTACAGGGCTTTTCTGCCAGAAAAAGATGGTTTATCACAGGCTGGACTCCAATATGAGAGAAATTGTAATTCGATTATATGAAAAAGGCGTATATCACGGAAATTGTTATTTTATAAAAACAGAAGAGAAGATTGTGCTATAATGAGATCACAGATTTATCAAATGCTTTTAAAAAGAAAGGGGTAGAAACATGCAGGTATTTTTGGAAAATGAACAGTTAAAGGTACGGATCAATACTTTTGGCGGCGAGCTTGCCAGCATTATCAAAAAAGAAACAAATGTAGAATATATGTGGAATGCAGATGAGAAATACTGGAAACGAACCTCACCGGTCTTATTTCCCATTGTAGGAAGCTTAAAAAATAAAGAATTTTTATATGAAGGGAAATCTTATCCCATGGGACAGCATGGATTTGCCAGAGATATGGAGTTTGCCATAAAGTCCCAGTCGGATAGTGAAGCATGGTTTGTTTTGGAATCAGATGAAGAAACGCTAAAGAAATATCCTTTTGCCTTTCAACTGGAATTAGGATACAGACTGGCAGAAAACAAGCTGTACATTCTTTGGCATGTGTACAATCAGGACCGGAAAGAAATGTATTTTTCCATTGGAGGACATCCGGCATTTATGTGCCCTCTGGATGGAAAAGGAAAACAAACAGATTATTTCATTTCCTTTGATACGGACAAGGACTTAAAATATTCCGTATTGAATGAAGAAGGTCTGGTTGCCATAGAAGATGAGGTACTGGATACCCACAATGGAATGATGCCTGTTGATGAACATCTTTTTGACAGGGATGCGTTGATCATAGAAGGACATCAGGCAGGGACAGTCAGTCTTTGTGATAGTAATAAAAAGCCATATCTTGCTGTCACCTTTGACTCGCCTTTGTTTGGATTATGGTCCCCGGCTGGGAAAAATGCACCCTTTATCTGTATCGAACCATGGTATGGCAGATGCGATAAGGCTTCCTTTGACGGAACTTTAAAAGACAGGGAATATGGTAATACTTTACAGCCGGATCAAGTATTTGAGGCAGAATATACAGTAGAAATATTTTAGAAAGGCTTCCAGGAGTAAAACGAAAATGGATGGTGAGTTTAAGTTGCTTTTCAGGTTGCCTTTGGGCAAGGGGAGTAACTTAAAGTAGCAATTTTACAAGATTTGTGTAAAATTGTTGATGGATTGAAAATAATATGATAAAATTTAAAAGATTTTTGGAGGGAGGAGGAAACAAAAATGGATAAAAGAACAACAGGGATCGTTGCATATATTACCTGGATCGGACTGCTTATTGCATTTTGCACAGGTGATAAGGAAGGTGCAAAATTCCATTTAAATCAGGCGCTGGTTATCTTTTTATTCAGCTTGCTCAGTGTTATTCCATGTATTGGCTGGATCTGGGGAATTTTCATGATCGTTTGCTGGGTTATGGGATTGATCGCAGCAATCAATGAAGAAGAAAAACCTGTTCCGTTGATCGGTAATATTCAGATTATAAAATAGTCTCAAAAGAAAATATAAGAATGAAAAAACCATTTTGACCGCTATATATAGGTGATCAGAATGGTTTTCTTATATTGTGATTATAAAAAATAAATGCTATAATACTTACCGTATATGTTTTTAAAGGATTTGACAGAATCGAGGAGTCATGATGACAAAAGAAGCTTTTCGTAAATTATGCAGTGATAAAATCATATATTTGGACGGAGCTACCGGTTCCAATCTGATGAAAGCGGGCATGCCTGTAGGAGTCTGCCCGGAGCAGTGGATTTTGGACCATGAAGACGCTTTATTGGATTTACAAAGGGCATATGTGGATGCGGGAACCAATATTGTATATGCGCCTACTTTTACTGCCAACAGGATCAAACTTGCCGAGTATGATCTGGATGAAAGAATACAGGAAATTAACGAAAGGCTGGTTAAATTATCTAAAAAAGCAGTGGACGGCAGGGCTTTGGTTGCCGGAGACCTGACCATGACAGGTAAGCAGTTAAAACCATTAGGACCCTTGGAATTTGAAGAATTAATTGATGTTTATAAAGAACAGATCCGTTTTCTGGAGGAAGCGGGAGCAGATCTGCTGGTCATTGAAACCATGATGAGTTTACAGGAAACAAGAGCGGCAGCTATTGCGGCCATGGAGGTAAGCAGTCTTCCGGTTATGGCAACCCTGACCTTTGAAACGGATGGCAGGACCCTGTTTGGTTCCGATGCCCGTTCAGCGGCTATTGCATTGACAAGCCTTCATGTGGATGCCATTGGGGCAAATTGTTCTACGGGACCGGATCAGATGTGCGAGGTGATCCGTGCCATGGCAGAGGTAACAGAGCTTCCTTTGATCGCCAAGCCCAATGCGGGACTTCCTTCTTTAGATGAAGAGGGAAAAACGGTATATGATATGGACAGCGATACCTTTGCTTTAGAAATGATACAGATCGTGGAAAGCGGAGCTTCCATTCTGGGCGGATGCTGCGGTACTACACCGGAATATATTGAGAAGCTGGTAAAGCAGACAAGCTCATTGAAAGTCAGCCGCAAGTCCCTTAGAGGGCGGCATTTTCTCTGTTCAGAAAGGCAGTCTTTGGAATTTGGCCTGGATGACCGTTTTATGATCGTGGGTGAGAGGATCAATCCCACGGGAAAGAAAAAACTGCAGGCAGAGCTTCGGGAAGGAAAACTGGATCTGGTAGGACAGTTCGCCAGAGAACAGGAAGAATGTGGTGCCAGGGTTCTTGATATCAATATGGGTATGAGCGGTATTGATGAACAGGAAATGATGCTTACGGTTTTGGAAGAGGTTGCAAATATTACTTCTTTGCCCCTTGCCATTGATTCCAGCCATGTGGAAGTGATCGAGGCGGCGCTGAGGAGATATCCCGGCAGGGCATTGATCAATTCCATTTCCTTTGAAAGCGCAAAAATAGCCCCCTTGCTTCCTATTGCCAAAAAATATGGAGCCATGTTCATTCTGCTTCCCCTTTCGGACGCAGGACTGCCAAAGGATCTGGCTGAAAAGAAAGAGATTATTCATGAAATTTTAAATAGAGCCCTGGATCTGGGCATGACTAAGGATGATATTGTAGTGGATGGTCTGGTTGCCACAGTAGCAGCCAACCCAAAAGCGGCAATTGAGACATTGGAAACGATACGGTACTGCAAAGAAATGGGACTTGCTACCATTTGCGGATTATCCAATATTTCCTTCGGACTTCCTGAAAGAATGAATGTAAACAGCGCATTTTTGACTATGGCGATCCAATCGGGACTTACCATGGCAATTGCCAATCCCAATCAGGAAATGTTAGTCCATGCTGCATTGTCTGCGGATCTGCTTATGGCAAAGGAAGAAAGCGATCTTGCCTATATCGAACGAATGAATGCGGTAAAGGAGGCAAGGGAAGCATTTCTAAAGGACAATCCGGGCGCAGTGGTTTCTGTGTCTTTAGGAAACGGTGCAGCGGGTCAGAACGGTTTGGGCGGAAAAGCCGGAGCAGGAACAGGAGATGCAAAAAAAGATGAAACCTTAGGCGGTTCACTGGGACAGGTAAAGGAAGCCGTCCTGAAGGGTAAGCAAAGGGATATCCTTTCACTTACCCGAAAAGCAATAGAAGAAAACATTCAGCCTCAGGATATTTTAAATGAGGCACTGCTGCCGGCAATCGAAGAAGTGGGTGATTTGTTTGACTGTGGGAAATATTTTCTACCCCAGCTGATCGCCAGTGCCGAGACCATGAAAAAATCCATTGAATATCTGGAACCTCTGTTAAAGGCAGAAGGTGCGGATTCTACCATGCCCACCATAGTGATCGCTACGGTAAAAGGAGATATTCATGATATCGGCAAAAATCTGGTCGCACTGATGTTAAAAAATCATGGTTTTTCCGTTATAGATCTGGGAAAGGATGTTCCCAGGGAAGAAATTATCAAAGCGGCAAGAGAAAATCATGCCAAGATCATTGCCCTTTCCGCATTGATGACAACTACCATGCAGGAAATGAAAAATGTTATTGACCTTGCGAAACAGGAAGGTCTTGAAGCAAAGGTTATGATCGGCGGCGCAGTCATTACCCAGGAATATGCTGATGAGATCGGTGCTGACGGATATTCCAGGGATGCGGCAGATGCGGTGAAACTGGCACAGAAACTTTGTGACTGATATATAACAGGAATTCAATAAAGAAAGGTTTAGGTGAAATAAAATGATAGGTGCAGACGCAATGGTAAAATGTCTGGAAGCAGAAGGGGTAAAAGCGGTTTTTGGTTATCCCGGAGTTGCTATCTGTCCGTTTTATAATAGTATTTTGGAATCGGATATTGAGAGTGTACTTGTAAGAACAGAGCAAAATGCAGCCCATGCAGCAAGCGGTCTGGCAAGAGTAACTGATGGAATCGGTGTATGTGCAGTTACAAGCGGTCCCGGCGCCACCAATCTGATCACAGGAATTGCAACAGCCTTTGCTGACAGCATTCCCATGATTTGTATTACCGGTCAGGTAAACAGTGAACTTTTGGGAAGCGATGTATTTCAGGAAGCGGATATTACCGGTGCTGTGGAATCTTTTGTAAAATACAGCTATCTGGTTAAAAATGTAGAAGATATTCCCAGGATTTTTAAAGAAGCTTTTCATATTGCCACAACAGGAAGAAAGGGACCTGTGCTCATTGATGTCCCCATTGATGTCCAGAATGCACAGATCAGCAAATTCAAATATCCTGAAGAGGTATCCTTAAGGACCTATAAGCCTACGGTAAAGGGACATATCCAGCAGATCAAAAAAGTCATCAAAGAGCTGGAAAGAGCAAAGAAGCCGATTATCTGTGCCGGAGGCGGCGTTTCCTTATCCCAGGCAGGAGAGGATTTGATCAAATTTGCAGAGAAAAATCAGATTCCCGTTGTTTCAACTATGATGGGTATCGGAGTTATGCCTACCAAACATCCTCTTTATTTCGGAATGGTGGGAAATAATGGTAAGCCTTATGCCAACCGTGCCATGAATGAAGCGGATCTGATCATCATGGTGGGTGCAAGGGTTGCGGACCGTGCCATCAGCCAGCCGGATCTGATCGTTGATAATAAAACACTGGTACATATTGATGTGGACCCTGCGGAAATCGGCAAAAATGTAGGTCCCAATATTCCGTTGGTAGGGGATGCAAAACATATTTTCGGGGATTTTGAGAAACAGGAGTTTGAAGGTGATTACAGCCAGTGGCTGGAAACATTGAAAGAGTACAGGGAAGCAATGGAACCTAAGAGAAAAGAGCATCCCGGTTTTGTGGACCCTGCAGCTTTCATTACCAGATTATCCGAAAAAATGGATGATGATGCAGTTTATGTAGCGGATGTAGGTCAAAATCAGATCTGGTCCTGTGGGTATCATATTGTAAAAAAAGGTAAATTCCTTACTTCCGGCGGTATGGGAACCATGGGTTATTCCATACCTGCTGCAATGGGTGCAAAATATGCCTTAAAGGATAAGCAGGTCATTGCCGTATGCGGTGACGGTTCTTTCCAGATGTCCTTTATGGAGCTGGCTACCATGAGACAGCACGGCATACAGAGCAAGGTTATCGTATTAAAGAATAATTATCTGGGAATGGTCAGGGAATATCAGCACTATACCTATAAAGATAACTATTCGGTTGTAGATTTATCGGGAAGCCCGGATTTATCCAAGATTGCAGAGGCTTATGGAATGCCCTTTATCAGATTGACGGATATGAAGGATGCGGATAAGGCAATTGATGAGTTCTTAAGCTGTGACCGGGCATGCCTTATGGAATGTCTGATCGACCCCATGGATTTAGTAAAATAAGAGGTGTAATATGAAAAAAATATATTCGGTTTTAGTAGAAAACAGATCCGGTGTACTGGCAAAGGTTGCCGGCTTATTCTCCAGAAGATGCTTTAATATCGATTCTCTTGCGGTGGGTGAAACCGATGATCATGCGGTGTCCTGTATGACCATTGTCAGCAGTGGAAACGAAAGGACTATTGAACAGATTGAAAAGCAGTTAAACAAAAAACTGGATGTTATCAAGGTTAAGACCTTTGATGAAGAAAACAGCATTTCCAGAGAATTGATGTTGATGAAGGTCAAGTATAACAAGTCAAACCGCAGGGATATTATGGAAATCTGTGAGATCATGAAAGCTGAAATCGTAGATATGAGCAAAAGCTTTATGGTCATCCAGATCTGTGATGTTCCTGAAAAGATCAAGCTGATGATCGACATGTTTGCGTCCATCAGCATTGTAGAAGTGGCAAGGACAGGAACTCTTGCACTTCCCAAATGCAGCGAGAATGAATAAACAATGAAAGCAGCGGAATGGGTGAAAATGAATAGAAAAGCAAATTACTATAACTATATGTTATAGTTGGCATAAGACCTGTTCATACGTTGACAAAGCAGTAAATATGCTGATAAAATAAGGTTCAGCACATAGGAAAGCGGGGAAAAAGATGCAGAAAAAAGTGTTTCAGTTATTGGTGGATAATACCTCCGGTGTTTTAAGCCGTATTTCAGGATTATTCAGCAGAAGAGGTTATAATATCGAAAGCATTACCGCGGGTGTGACCGCAGATCCCAGATTTACCCGAATTACCATTGTGACCAGCGGAGATGATGAGATTTTAGATCAGATTGAAAAGCAGGTAAGCAAGCTGGTGGATGTACGGGATATTAAAGTCCTTGAACCGGATTCTTCCGTATACAGGGAACTGGTCATGATCAAGGTAAAGGTAGGAGCGGACAGCAGACAGGCAGTCATTGCCATGGCGGATATATTCCGTGCCAAGATCGTTGATGTGGCGGCAGACAGCTTAATGGTGGAGATTACCGGTAATCAGAACAAGATCGATGCCTTTATCAATCTGCTGGATGGATATGAAATCCTTGAATTGGCAAGAACAGGTATTACAGGTCTTGGAAGAGGAACGGATAACGTCACCTATTTATAATTTTTATTATTGGGAATTGGTTAGCAAATACTAACTTTCTAAGTACATATTAAAAAAATTTCAGGAGGAAATAAAAATGTCACAGGAAGCAAGAATTTTTTATCAGCAGGATTGTAATTTATCTTTATTGGAAGGTAAGACAATCGCTATTATCGGCTACGGCAGCCAGGGACATGCTCATGCATTGAACTTAAAGGATTCCGGATGCCATGTTATCATCGGTCTTTATGAAGGCAGCAAATCATGGGCAAAGGCTGAGGCGCAGGGATTTGAAGTTTATACTGCAGCAGAAGCTGCTAAATTGGCAGACATCATTATGATTCTGATCAATGATGAAAAACAGGCTGATTTGTATAAAAATGATATTGAGCCAAATCTGGAAGAAGGCAACATGTTAATGTTCGCTCATGGTTTTAACATTCACTTTGGAGCAATTGTACCGCCTAAATTTGTTGATGTTACCATGATCGCTCCTAAGGGACCCGGACACACTGTACGCAGTGAGTATCAGGTTGGAAAGGGTGTTCCTTGTCTGATCGCTGTAGAACAGGATGCAACAGGTAAGGCACAGGATCTGGCACTTGCTTATGCACTGGGTATCGGCGGCGCAAGAGCAGGCGTTTTGGAAACAACCTTCAGAACAGAAACAGAAACAGACCTCTTCGGTGAGCAGGCAGTTCTTTGCGGCGGCGTATGCGCATTGATGCAGGCTGGTTTTGAAACATTGGTTGAAGCAGGATATGATCCCAGAAATGCTTACTTTGAATGTATCCATGAAATGAAACTGATCGTAGACCTGATCTACCAGTCCGGCTTCTCAGGAATGAGATATTCCATCTCCAATACTGCTGAATACGGCGATTATATTACTGGACCTAAGATCATCACAGAAGATACTAAAAAAGCAATGAAGAAAATTCTGTCCGATATTCAGGATGGTTCCTTTGCAAAAGAGTTTTTATTGGATATGTCTCCTGCAGGCCGTCAGGTACACTTCAAAGCTATGAGAAAACTTGCAAGCGAGCATCCTTCAGAGCTTATCGGCGAGGAAATCCGTAAGTTATACAGCTGGAACGGAGAAGACAAGCTGATCAACAACTAAAACTGATCAACAGCTAATCCAGATGATTTAATTTTATGAAATCTTAAGTCCCGGACCATGTCCGGGGCTTTTTGTGTGATTTTATATCCATATATGGTATTTTCAAACTTGATTCATATGTGATATGATAATCAAAATTTTACTTTTAGAGGAGAGAACGATGAATACATATGATAAGAATTCGGGAAATGCCCGAAGTGAAAATGCTGCTAATGGATACGAAGAAGAGGATTTATTTTTATCAGGCGGTTTTGACTCTTTCAGTCAGGATAGTACTTCTTTTAACGGAACAGGAAATACCCTGGGAACCGCTTCACCGGAGTATGGCAATACATATTATGGGAATACCAATACAAATTCAAATATCTGGACAAGACAGCAGGATTTGAGCTTTTGGGAGCAACTGCTCAATTCATTTATGCCCACGAAATACCACAGATATAAAGGCATATCCGTAGAGGGGGCTAAACAATTTGTAAGATCTTTTTCATGGCTCTATATGGTAGCAGGACTTATTTTGACTTCAGGATTCTTTTTGGGCAATGCTGATATGAGAGCATATTTGCAATATTATAACTTGCTCAGCTTAAAAACAATCATTGTTTATATGATTGCGTTTGCTATTGCGGCATCGATCTATCCTTTTATATTCAGGTTAGGCGCATTGATCATGAGGCTGGTTGGCAAATTGATCGCTCTCATAGAAGGGAAAAGTATTACGGATCAAAATATGTACCTGATCTCTGTTTATTCGCTGGTGCCGTGGCTGATCATAAAAATGTTTTTTATTTTTCTTCCCATTCCCATCCTGCTTTCACTTGAAACATTCATATCCATTTTGGATGCGGTTGTCCCGATCATCATTATGGCAATAGCAATACCTCATATGGAAAACTAAACAAATAACGTCAGATGCCCGGGCTTTTCAAGTCCGGGTATTTTATGATACAATGACAGGGAATTCTTATTAACAAAACAAGGGAGGAAATGATATGAATACTTATGACGGTAATAATACCCAAAAGGGACCGCAGCAGCCGGATCATGAAAACAATATGATGCTGAATGGCGGCTTTGATGCTTCAGCTAATAGTGCACAGGGAAATCCATACCAGCAGGGAAATCCCTATCAGCAAGGAAATCCCTATCAGCAGGCAGCTCCTTATCCCAATAACGGATATCAGAATTTTAATAATAATTACGCTTACAACAATAGCGCAGCACAGAAGGCACCCAATATATTTCAGCAATTTGCTTATTCTTTTGTGCCGCCCAAATATGCCGGTTTTGCAAATGTAAAGACCGGAAGCATGATCGGCTTTGTCACTTTGCTGACCCTGATAGCTACCCTGATCACTTTTCTGCAGGTAGTGATCAGTTATGTTTCTTTTGGTGGTGTTGAGACTATATTGGATGAGGTGCCGGATTTTTACATAAGTAATGGGGAATTTTCTATTGAGGAAGATTTTGTATTGGACGAGGGCGATGTATACATATATTTTACGGAAGATATTGATGAGTTTACCTATGATGATGCAAAAAGTCTTTCTGATCAGGGTTATGACAATATTCTTTTGATAGGCCGTGACAAATATTGTCAGATGCAGAATGAGAAATATCAGGAAATTTATTTTGATAAAATGGGAAATATCACTTTGGACAAAGACTGGATCATCAATTCCCTGATGCCTGTGATCTGGGGATGTATCGGAGTCGGATTCCTGATCTTCTTTGTATGCAGGACATTGTGGTATTTTGTATGCGCAGCTTTATATATGCTCATCGCAATGATAATCGCATCCTGTTTCCATAAAAAAATTTCAAGCGGAAACTTGTTTAAAGCGGCAGTATATGCTAAAGTACTTATGTTTGTAGCGGCATTGCTTCTGAGCCTGATTCCTGTTGTGAATATTTCGGTACCGGGAATTCTCAGAACCATTATTACCATTGTATTCCTGGCTTTTGCAGTTCAGTATATGCCACAGAAAAGATAAGATTCGGAGGAAATAACAGTGATTTACGATAATGTTCTTGATTGTATGGGGAGAACACCTGTCATACGTTTAAACAGAATGGTGCCGGAGGATTCAGCGGAAGTTCTGGTAAAATTTGAAGGGTTGAATGTAGGAGGCTCCATTAAAACAAGAACAGCCTACTATATGATCAAGCAGGCGGAAAAAGAAGGAAAAATTCATAAGGATACCATTATTGTGGAGCCTACCAGTGGAAATCAGGGAATCGGACTGGCTCTGGTAGGTGCAGTAAAAGGATATAAAACCGTGATCATCATGCCGGATTCAGTCAGTGAGGAGCGCAGAAAACTGGTAAGGCATTATGGCGCAGAAGTTATTGTAGTTCATGATGACGGAAATATCGGGGACGCCATTGAGGAATGTACCCAGATTGCCCTGAAAATGGCGGCAGAAAATCCCAATGTATATGTTCCCCAGCAATTTGAGAATCCTGCCAATCCCATGGTACATAAACGGCATACGGCACTGGAGATATTAGAGCAGGTGGCAGGCCCCATAGACGGCTTTTGCTCCGGCATCGGCACAGGAGGAACCTTAAGCGGAATCGGAGAAGTGTTAAAGGCACACAATCCGGATATTACGATCTGGGCGGTTGAGCCGGAAAATGCTGCGATCCTTGCCGGCGGAACGGTGGGAACACACTTGCAGATGGGAATCGGGGACGGATTGATTCCCCAAAATCTCAATCAGAATATTTATGAAGATATTTACGTGGTAAGTGATGAAGAGGCGATCAAAACAGCCAGGGATCTGGCTAAAAAAGAAGGCTTGATGTGCGGTATATCCAGTGGTACAAATGTTGCTGCAGCGCTGGAAATGGCAAAAAAACTGGGAAAAGGCAAAACTGTCGTAACAGTCCTGCCTGATACTGCAGAGAGATATTTTTCTACACCTCTGTTTGAAGGGGAGTAGAGTGCTGTCTGATAAATTCCATGAATTTTTTCATGGTATCTGACATGGGAATGTCTTCTCTATAGGCAAACCCCACCTTACGTTTTGGAATGGTACGTTTAAAGGTTAATTCTTTAAATGTACCATTTTTAATGTCATCTTTTACAAAATCCCTGATCACACAGGCAATTCCCAGATCGATTTTTGTCAGCTCGATCAAAAGGTCCATGGTGTTGATCTCCAAAATGTTGTTCATGGTAATCTGATGGGAAGCCAGATAATTGTCAACATATTTACGGGAAATATTTTCTTTGTTCAGCATCATAAAGTTAGCATTGGCTAATAATGAGGTTTTGTTTCCGTTTTCCCGGATACGGAGATTTTTTAAATAAGTATCCGTAGCCACAAAGGTGTCCTGGATCTCACAGACAGGTTCATAATGAAGGGTATCTGTGTTGGAAGGGATTCCCACAAGACCGATTTCCGTTATTCCGTTTTCGATATCCCTGATGGTCTCCATGGAAGGATGACAGGTAATGGAAATGGTAATATGTGGATTTTCTTTGATAAATTCTTTTAAATAGGGGAGCAGAACATACTTGCACAGAGTGATGCTGACGCCGATAGATAAATGGGAAACGCCCAGCCTTGCGATTTTGTGAAGCTGTTCCTCTCCGCTGTTAATGGAGGCAAAGGCATTTTTTACCTGTTCATAAAGAATAGCGCCTTTTTCGGTCAATGTTACCCCCCGGGAGCTGCGAATAAATAAGGTAGTCTCCAGATTATTTTCCAGCTTGGAGATCGCTTTGCTGATGGCAGGCTGGCTGATAAAAAGCTCCTTTGCAGCAAGAGAAATATTTTTATTTTTTGCTACCGTATAAAAAATATGATACAGATTCAGATTGTTTTCCATGGAAACCTCCGTTATCCCCCTTTTGGGAAATCCTTATTTTGACAGTTGGTCCGGGGTGAATTTTTACAATTAAGATGTATTTTATAATACCATAACTGCAAATTATAGTAAACATAAATAATATGTATTTTAATTATGCTTTGACTTATGATAGTATACTGATAGGATAATAAAGATCATAAGGAGGACTATGGAATGGGAATGACAATGACGCAAAAGATCCTTGCTGCACATGCCGGGCTGGATAAAGTAGAAGCCGGACAGTTGATCGAGGCAGATCTGGATCTTGTTTTGGGAAATGATATTACCAGCCCTGTTGCCATTAAGGAAATGGAAAAGATGAAGGTGGACGGGGTTTTTGATAAGGATAAAATCGCTCTTGTTCCGGATCATTTTGTGCCGAACAAAGATATAAAATCAGCACAGCATTGTAAATGCGTAAGGGAATTTGCCTGCAAAAATCAGATCACCAATTATTTTGAAGTAGGACAGATGGGGATCGAACATGCCCTGCTTCCTGAAAAAGGTTTGACCGTTGCAGGAGATGTGATTATCGGTGCAGACTCCCATACCTGTACTTACGGAGCATTAGGAGCATTTTCCACCGGTGTGGGAAGTACCGATATGGCTGCGGGAATGGCAACAGGAAAAGCCTGGTTCAAGGTGCCCAGTGCCATTAAATTTAATCTCATTGGAGAACTGCCGGAATGGGTAAGCGGTAAGGACCTGATCTTACATATTATCGGTATGATCGGTGTAGACGGAGCTTTATACAAATCCATGGAATTTGTAGGAGAAGGTGTGAAAAGCCTTTCCATGGATGACCGTTTTACTGTAGCGAATATGGCAATCGAGGCAGGAGGCAAAAACGGCATTTTCCCTGTTGATGATCTGGCAGTTGCTTATATGAAAGAACATTCCACTAAAAATTATACTATTTATGAAGCTGATGAAGACGCAGTATATGATGAGGAATATACCATTGATCTGAGCAGTCTCAGACCTACCATTGCATTTCCCCATCTGCCTGAAAATACCAAAACCATCGATGAGATCACAGAAGATATTAAAATCGACCAGGTTGTCATCGGTTCCTGTACCAACGGACGTATTGACGATTTAAGATGCGCTGCCAAAGTGCTGGAAGGCAGACATGTGGCAGAGGGCATGAGATGTATCATTATCCCCGCAACCCAGGCTATTTATCTCCAGGCAATGGAAGAAGGATTATTAAAGATCTTTATCGAAGCAGGTGCGGTTGTTTCCACACCCAGCTGCGGTCCCTGTCTTGGAGGATATATGGGAATCCTTGCTGAAGGAGAACGGTGCGTATCCACTACCAACCGTAACTTTGTGGGACGTATGGGACATGTAGATTCGGAAATTTATCTGGCAAGTCCGGCAGTAGCCGCTGCCAGCGCCGTAGCAGGAAAAATTTCCTGTCCATGCAGATTATAGGAGGAATGGAATATGAAAAACGCAAAAGGTATTGTATTTAAATATGGCGATAACGTGGATACGGACGTTATCATCCCGGCAAGATATCTGAATTCTTCCGACCCGGCAGAGCTTGCCACCCATTGTATGGAAGATATTGATAAGGAATTTATTCATAAGGTCAATAAAGGCGATATCATTGTTGCCACCAAAAATTTCGGCTGCGGTTCTTCCAGAGAGCATGCGCCCATTGCCATCAAAGCAGCAGGGGTCAGTTGTGTTATTGCGGAGACCTTTGCAAGAATTTTTTACCGCAATGCCATTAACATCGGGCTCCCCATCATTGAATGTCCCCAAGCAGCAAAGGCAATTGCGGCAGGCGATGAGGTAGAGGTTGATTTTGATTCCGGCAGGATTTATGACAGGACGAAAGGAACCGAATACCAGGGGCAGGCATTTCCGCCCTTTATGCAGAAGATCATCGATGCGGAAGGACTGGTAAATTACATCAATGCCAAATAAAATTTAAATTGTTATTGATATCAGAATATCTGTCAGCAAAATATATTTTTTGCCGGCAGATATTTTTTTGTAATATTAAAGTGGTTTGATTGGTGGCTGTGTGATAAAATAGAAAAGTAATCAGGGTTATCTGCCCAAAATAAAACTTTCAGTTATGATATGAGATATTATGTACCTCGGAAAGTGTGATAAAAAAAGCAGAAATAGAGAGGAGTTTGGATTATGGATATCAATCATTTTTTCCACAGGCTGGATGAAATGTTTACCCAGGGGAAAAGCCCCGAAGAAATTGATGCCTATTTATGTGACAGCCTTACAAAGGCAAATGAGGAAAGGGATTACGGCGCTTACGTTTCCATAGGCAATGAAATGATCGGCTTTTACCGCAGCATTTCCCAATATGAAAAATGTTTTCAGATTTCAGAGGATATTTTAATGCTTATGGAAGAATTACAGTTGGACGGTACGGAACATTTTGCTACCACTTTGTTAAATGTGGCTACAGGATATCGTGCCGCAGGAAGGCTCAATGAAAGCCTCTCTTATTATACCAGGGCATTGCAGATCTATGAACAGATACTGCAGCCTAATGACTATCGGTTTGCAGGGCTTTATAATAATATCAGTATCTTACTGGAGCAGTTAAATGACAATGAAAAAGCGGTTGTTTTTTTGGAACGGGCCATGGACATTATCGATGGGATTCCTGAAGGCGCATCAGAACAGGCATCTACCCGTACCAATCTGGCTTTAGTCAAAATGAAGATGGGAAAGGTGGAAGAGGCTGAAAACCTGCTGCAGGATGCGCTGAAACGTTATGAAGCTTTGGAAGGAGAAACCAGTGATGCACATTATTCCGGAGCCCTGGCAGGACTGGCGGAAGTATATTTCAAAAAAGGAAAATACCAGGAGGCTTTGGAATACTATGATAAAGCTGCCCAGGAAGTGAAAAAACATTTTGGAGAAAATGAAAGTTATCATTTGCTGCTGCAGAACGGGGAACTTGTAAAAAAACATCTTTCATCAAGGGGGGAATGTTAATGAAAGGATTAAAATTATCACAATTATATTATGAAGAATATGAAAATGGCATAAAAGAAATCTTAGGAGAAGATTTTGATAAGGTTTCCATAGGACTTTGCGGACAAGGTTCAGAATGTTTTGGGTTTGATGATGAAATTTCCCAGGACCATGATTTTGGACCGGGATTTTGCATTTTTACGGATGATGCGATTTACAAAAAGTACGGAAAAGAATTAAAAAAATATTATAGAGAGCTTCCCAAGGAGTTTATGGGGATAAAACGGCATACATCTGTCCATGGCAGAGGACGGGTGGGCGTTTTGAAAACAAAGGATTTTTATTTTTCCAATCTGGGCATCGATCATGAACCGGATTCTCCGGCTCAATGGTATCAGCTTTCAGAAGCACGTCTTGCCATGGTCACCAATGGGAAAATCTTTCATGAAGGAGATGACGAATTCATGAAACTCAGACGTACCTTTCAAGGGTTCTATCCCGAAGAGGTAAAACTGAAGAAAATGGCTTCCCGTTTTGCTGTTATTGCCCAGGCAGGCCAGTATAATTGGCAGAGATGCATGATGAGAAAGGATTATGTGGCAGCTCATTTTGCGCTGGATCTATTTATGAAAAATGCCATTTCCGCTATTTATCTGCTCAATGATAAATATATGCCATTTTACAAATGGGCACATTACGGAATGGAAAATCTGAGAATCCTGAAAGATATGAAAGGGGTCTTTACATGGCTGGCTACTGCCGACAAAGAAGTGGCAGAAATCGCTACTTTCAACGGTGTGGTAAAATATGATGTATCCATTCTCATCGAAACAGTGTCAGGAGAAATTGTAAAAGAATGTGTGGAGCAGGGACTTTTACAGAAGCCGGTGGATTTCCTGGAAACCGGAGCTGCAAGAATGCAGGCATCCATAAAGGATGAACTGTTGAAAAAGCTTCCTTTGGAAATGTAATATGGATTTATGGAAATATATGTTCGATTATGTTACAATAGCTCCATGAGTAAACAAAGAATCAGAAGTCTCTTTATTTTAACAGGAATTTTTTTGATTTCCGGCATTTTTATATTGATCAATGGGACAAGGGAGCAAGGCGGCAGGGCAGTCATAACGGTTGAGGGACAGGTGTATAAAACCCTGCCGGTTCAGATGGATACTACTTTTACTGTGGAAACGGATAAGGGGTACAATGTTGTTGTCATCAAAGACGGACAGGTTTTTGTATCTCATGCCGACTGTGCCAATCAGATATGTGTCAACAGCAGAAGTATTTCCAAAAACGGAGAAGTCATTGCATGCCTTCCTCATGGTCTGGTCATAACCATAACTTCTTCCGATGAGGAGGTGGATGCGGTTGCGTACTGATAAATTGGCGAAAATGGGACTGCTCCTTGCGCTGGGGATGATTTTATCCTATGTGGAGTTCCTGTTTCCCATTGCTCCTGCCATGCCCGGTGTAAAAATCGGGCTTTCCAATATGCTGGTAGTGCTGTTGCTCTATTCCTATGGCATGGGATATGGCATCTTTTATCAAGTGTCCAGGATTATCCTGACAGCGGTTCTGTTTGGCAATCCCTTCAGCATGGTTTATTCCCTGGCGGGAGCTGCCCTTAGCATGATCCTAATGTGGTCTTTAAAGAAGTCCCGCTTTCTGGATATACCAGGAGTCAGTATGTCAGGAGGAATCGCCCACAATACAGGACAGCTTGTTGTGGCATATTTCTTTGTACAAAATACCGCTATTGCCTGGTATATTCCTGTTTTACTCATAACAGGGGCAGTCAGCGGATATGTGATCGGTATGATCAGCGAAATATTATTAAAACGGAGAGTGTTATGATAGCATATTTAATCGGAACGGTTGCCGAAGTTTCAGAGGATAACATTGTTGTAGAAATGAACGGCATGGGATTTAATGTACGGGTTCCTTATGGATATGGTTTTAAGGTGGGCTCGGAAATCAAAGTACATACGTACACTTATGTAAAAGAAGACGCTTTTCAATTGTTTGGGTTTGATACCAAAGATCAGTTGGAACTGTTTAAAAAACTGATTACTGTAAACGGCATCGGGCCCAAAGGAGCATTGGCAATTTTATCTGTTATGTCTGCCAATGACCTGCGTTTTGCCATTTACAGCCAGGATGCTTCTGCCATTGCCAAAGCGCCGGGAATTGGTAAGAAAACAGCAGAAAGAGTGATCCTGGATTTAAAGGATAAAGTGAAACTGGAAGAGATCAATGAACTTCCCGGTCAGCTGACAGGCAGTTCAAAAGCGGCAACAGAACATTTTGATGCAGCCAGAAAGGATGCCATAGACGCTCTGGCAGCCTTGGGATACGGTGTCAGCGAAGCAGCCAAGGCAGTTTCCCGGGTAACAGTGACAGAGGATACTACTGCTGAAGAAATCCTGAAAAATGCACTGAAGTTTTTGTTTTAATACTTTATAAGAAAAATAACCATTAGAAATTATCATAAAGGATGTACCATGGCACAGAGAATTATCGAAACTTCCATTACAGAAGAAGACAAGAAAATTGAAGGTTCCCTTCGTCCCCAGAGGATGGATGACTATATTGGTCAATCAAAAGCAAAAGAAACCTTAAAAATTTATATTGAAGCTGCCAAAAGAAGAAATGATCCCCTGGACCATATTTTGTTTTACGGTCCGCCCGGACTTGGAAAAACCACTTTGGCAGGTGTAATTGCCAATGAAATGGGAACCCATATGAAGGTGACAAGCGGTCCCGCCATTGAAAAGCCGGGAGATATGGCAGCCATACTTAGCGGGCTTTCCGATGGGGATGTGCTCTTTGTAGATGAAATCCACCGTTTAAACCGTCAGGTGGAAGAGGTCTTATATCCTGCAATGGAAGATTATTGTATTGATATTATGATAGGAAAAGGTCCTACAGCAAAATCCATTCGTCTGGATCTGCCCAGGTTTACCCTTGTAGGCGCTACTACAAGAGCCGGTCTTTTGTCTGCTCCTTTACGTGATCGCTTTGGGGTGATCAACAGGCTGGAATTTTACAGCATTGAAGAACTGGTTCAGATCATTATGAATTCAGCAGATGTGCTTCAGGTTGAAATCCAGCCCGAAGGTGCGGTGGAAATGGCACGCAGGAGCCGCGGAACCCCCAGACTTGCAAACAGAGTGTTAAAACGTGTCCGGGACTTTGCCCAGGTACGTTTTGATGGGGTCATAACCGAAGAAGTGGCAGCACAGGCTTTAGATCTTTTGGATGTGGACAAGCTGGGACTGGATCATGTGGACAGGAATCTGCTTATGACCATGATCGAAAAATTCGGCGGAGGTCCTGTAGGGCTGGATACCCTTGCTGCAGCAACAGGAGAAGATCCGGGAACCATTGAAGATGTAAATGAACCTTATTTGATCAAAAATGGTCTGATCAACAGAACACCCCGGGGACGTGTAGTGACTCCTGCGGCATATCTGCACTTTGGATTGTCTCAGCCGGAGTAAAGAAAAACATATTTTTTCTGCAAAAACAGTTGTTTTCTCTTTTGGTTTTGATATAATAGATATTGTATATGACTTGTGATGAACGGAGCACATCTTGTGCCGGTGTACAAGGGAGAGAAATTATATGTCAGCAAAAACCGAAACAGAAGTAATGATTGGCGGAAAAGTATTTACCTTAAGGGGTAATGAAAGCGAAGAGTATTTACAGAGAGTTGCCATTTATATCAATAATAAGCTTGCAGAATACAATAAGATCGAATCCTTCCGCAAACAGTCGGTGGATTATAAAAACGTCCTGTTACAGTTGAATATTGCCGATGATTATTTTAAGGCAAAAAAGAAAATTTCCAATCTGGAAGAAGAACTGGAACGCAAAGAAAAAGAATTGTACGATCTGAAGCATGAGCTGATCGCCAGCCAGATCAAGCTGGAGAGTACAGAAAAGACCATGAAATCCATGCAGGACGAGATCAATGAGGGAACTAAAAAGATCGTTCGTCTGGAAGCTGAACTGAAAGAAAGTAAATAACAACAGGATATAGGGATGAAAGTAAATAATTGTGGGTTGTTGTAATGGCGAATTGCAACAGCCTTTTTCTTTAGAACAGGAGAGAACATTGGGTAAGGTTGAATTACTGGCACCTGCAGGAGATATGGCATGTTTTAAGGCTGCTGTCAATGCCGGGGCAGATGCCGTTTATTTAGGTGGAGAAGAATATGGTGCAAGGGCTTACGCTTCCAATTTCACAAAAGAAGAATTGTGTGAAGCCATCCGCTATGCCCATTTATTTGAAGTTAAGGTGTATTTAACAGTAAATACTTTGGTCAAAGAGCGGGAAATAGGCGGATTATGCAGCTTTATAGCCCCCTTCTATGAAGCCGGGCTGGATGGTGTCATTGTACAGGATCTTGGCGTTTTACAGGTTCTGCAGGAAAACTTTCCGGGTCTTTTGCTCCATGGAAGCACGCAAATGTGCATTACAGGGAAATATGGGGCAGAGCTGTTAAAGGAATCCGGCATCAGCCGGGTTGTTCCTGCAAGAGAGCTTTCTTTGGAAGAAATAAAGGAGATAAAAGAAGAAACGGGCATTGAAATAGAAACTTTTATTCATGGTGCCATGTGTTATTGTTATTCCGGACAATGTCTCTTCAGCAGCTTTCTGGGAGGAAGGAGCGGTAACAGAGGCAGATGCGCCGGTCCATGCAGGCTTCCCTATTCCCTTACGGATCAAAAGGAAGTTTATCCTTTCAGTTTAAAAGATATGTGTACCCTGCCCATTTTACCGGAATTAATGTCAGCAGGAATTGACTCCTTTAAAATTGAAGGAAGAATGAAAAATCCTTATTATGTTGCAGGTGTTACCGGCGTTTACCGCAAGTATATGGATCTTTATGAAGAAACTTTAAAAGGTAAAGGGGTCTATGAGCTGGATAAAAAGGATATGGAACTGCTTCGCAGCTTATATGTCCGTACGGAATTGGAGACCGGATATTATCACCGTCATAACGGGAAAGAAATGGTCACTCTCGAAAAGCCCGGATATGTAACGGGAAATGAAAAAGATTTTTTGTGGCTGAAAGAACGTTTCCTGGATCATGATAAAAAGGCAGAGCTGCAATGTGAACTGGTGGCACACATAGGCAGCCCTCTCAGGATCACAGTCTGTGCTCACAATGGAATACAGGTGACTTTGGAAGGCACCACAGAAGTTTCCAAGGCGCTTAACAGACCGCTCAGTGAAGCTGATATGAAAAAACAACTTTCAAAGACCGGGAATACACCATTTTATTTTCAGTCCGTTTCGGTTATAATGGACGAGGATCTATTTATTCCTTTAAAAGAAATCAACGAGCTGCGCAGACATGCCCTGGAGGAAATGAAAAAGCGTCTTTCCTTTGTGCCGGGCAGAGCAGTTCATGATAAAAATACAGATAAAAACGGTAATAGTGAAAATGGCGGAAAAGCCCGGATAAAGAAATCGTCTGCAGACACAGAAATTAAAATTCCGTCTGATGGGATCAAAAAATTCCGTATTTATGTTACAACACCGGAACAATTAAAAACAGTGCTGGACTTTGGGAAAGATCGCCGGAAAGCCTCCGGCGGGGCTGAAAACAAAATCACGGGACTGCAGCTTCATTTCACGCTGCTGGAAACCCTCAGTGAGAATAAAGATCTGGCAGAGCAGTTAAAAGAAAGTGGTATGGCTGTTTATTTATGTATGCCTCAGGTATGCCGGAAGAAAGGGACAGCCTATTGCGACAGGTTTTTAACTGCAGAATTGCTGGAAACTTTTCAGGGCTTCTATTGCGGCAGTCTGGATGGTGCAGGATATATGATAAAAAGGATGAAGTCTGCCAAAATCCCTTTGGATTCTAAAGAAATCATGGCAGATTACAGCTTATACACTTATAATTCCAAAGCAGTATCTTTTCTGGAAAAGCTTCATATTACCGGTATTGTGGGCTCCTATGAGCTGAATCGCTATGAGTGGAATGAGTTGTTACAAAGTTATCATATAAAAGAAAACAAACAGTTCACAAAAGAATATCTGGTTTATGGACATATCCCTTTTATGCAGTCAGCCGGCTGCGTAAAAAAAACTTTTGATCAATGTGATGGTAAAAATACCATTACGTATCTGAAAGACCGTATGGGCAAAAAACTGCCGGTCATGAACTTTTGTCAGGTATGTGAAAACACTGTTTTTAACGGAGTCCCATTGGTGCTGTATCAGGAAATGGAACAGATTGATTGTGATGAATACAGAATATGCTTTACGGTTGAAGACCGGAAAGGAATAGAGGCAGTATTAAACAGCTTTATTCTGAATATGCCCCTGTCAGTTCCGGAGTTTACCAAAGGGCATTATAAGAAAGGTATTGAATAACAATGGCATTGGTAATATCGGATCTATCCAAATATGTAATTGCGGTTTTTATGGCATTTTTTACTTATGAATCATTTGCCGCATTCCGGGGACATAAAGAAGAGAAGAAGGAGGGGATTTATACCCGCCAGATCATTTGTATGTTCCTGGTTCATTTTGTGTCTTTTGCGGCGATCTGCCTGGAAACAAGCGACCTGACCTATATTATTTTCTATGGCTTCCAGCAGATTCTGCTGTTTGCTACCATTGCTTTGTTTCGGGCAATCTATAAAGATGCCAGCAGGCTTTTGATCAACAATATGTGTATGCTTTTGTCCATTGGCTTTCTGATCCTGACAAGACTTGATTTTGACAAAGCGCTGAAACAGTTTAAGATCGTGGCATTATCCCTTGTAGTGGGCATTTTTATTCCTTACCTGATCCGCAGATTCCGGTTTTTGGAGAAATTTACATGGATCTTCGGTCTGACAGGCGCCATGGCATTAACGGCGGTATTGGTGCTTGGAGCTGTTACCAACGGTTCCAAGATCTCTTATTCCATTGGCGGCTATACCTTCCAGCCTTCTGAATTTGTAAAAATTCTTTTCGTCTTTTTTGTGGCGGGAATGTATACAAAATCCAAGTCCTTTATGCAGGTGGTCATTACTACCATTGCAGCGGCATTTCATGTCATTGTGCTGGTTTTATCCAAGGATTTGGGAAGCGCATTGATTTTTTTCGTAGTTTATGTGGTCATGGTCTTTGTAGCTACCAGAAACTATTTTTATCTGATCGTAGGAACCCTTGCAGGATGCGGTGCGGGCATTATGGCTTCCAGGATTTTTTCCCATGTAAGAGTCAGAATAGAAGCATGGCAGGAACCCTGGTCCCATATAGACGGCTCAGGTTATCAGATTACCCAGTCCCTTTTCGCCATCGGTACAGGCGGCTGGTTCGGCATGGGCTTATGTCAGGGTGATCCCACAGCAATCCCCTATGTGGAAGCCGATTTCATTTTTTCTGCCATTGCCGAGGAATTGGGCGTATTTTTCAGTATCTGTCTGATTTTGGTCTGTGTCAGCTGCTTCATCGCTTTTATGAATGTGGCTATGCGGTTAAAAAACGAGTATTACAGACTGATCGCCGTAGGATTGTCTGTTACCTATATTTTTCAGATATTCCTTACCATCGGAGGCGGAACCAGATTTATCCCGCTGACAGGTGTTACACTGCCTTTAGTCAGTTACGGCGGAAGCAGCGTGCTTTCCACACTGATCATGTTCTGTATCATTCAGGGGCTGTATTGCATCAGGGCAGAGGAAGGAGAACATGATGGCAAAAAAGAAGCAGAAGAATGAAGAAATAGAACAAACCGTTAAAAAAGGTAAAAAGAAAAAGAACAAAAACAGGGAGCTGTGGATCGTAACCTACGTTTTTGTCCTGATCATGCTGGCTGTGATCGGAAATGAAATCTACTTTGTTGTTGCAGAAAGCGAAACTGCCATTAACAACTCTTATAACCCAAGGCAGGAATTGCTGGCACAAAAGAATGTCCGTGGAAAAATCCTTTCTGCAGATGGAGATACCCTTGCCCAGACAGTGAGGGGAGAGGACGGCAATGAAGAGCGTTTTTATCCCTATAAAAATCTGTTTTCCCATGTGGTGGGATATTCCACAAAAGGCAAGACGGGCATTGAGTATCTTGGAAATATGGCATTGCTGAATTCCAATGCGTCCCTGGGAGAAAAAATCCAGAACGAAATATCCTCCCAGAAAAATATCGGTGACAATGTGGTAACCACCTTAAATGTTGAGGTACAAAAAGCAGCCTATGATGCTTTGGGAGCCTATGACGGCGCAATCATCGTAACGGAGCCTTCCACCGGAAGGATTATTGCCATGGTCTCAAAACCGGATTATGATCCCAATAAAATTGCAGACATTTGGGAAGAACTGGTCAATGATGAATCCAGCAGCGTACTTTTAAATCGTGCCACCCAGGGTCTGTATCCGCCGGGATCTACCTTTAAGATCGTCACCGCATTGGCATATTACAGACAGAACAACGGAGATGTATCGGGATACCATTATCAATGTAATGGTTCTTTCAGTTATAACGGAGACCGTATCAACTGTTATCACGGATCCAGCCATGGCAGTGTGGACTTTAAGACAAGCTTTGAAAAGTCCTGTAATTCATCATTTGCCAATATCGGGCTTTCCCTTGATCTGGCAGGACTTGAGGATACTTGTGAAGACATGCTTTTTAACCACAAAATGAATCTGTCTTATACAACATCCCAGGGCAGTTATGTTTTGGGCACCCAGGCAAATTCCTATGATGTCATGCAGACATCCATCGGACAGGGAAAGACCCAGATTTCTCCTTTGCAGATGAATATGATCACATGTGCAGTGGCAAATGAGGGTGTTGTTATGAGTCCTTATCTTATTGACCGGATCGAAAACTATAATGGTGTTACGGTAAAGCAGTATGAGCCGGAGAAATACGCGACTGTCATGACACAGGATGAAGCAGCGTTTTTGAAGGATTTAATGACAGGAGTCGTGGAAAACGGAACCGCAACCAGATTGAGAGGATTGGAATATACTGCAGCCGGAAAAACAGGATCGGCAGAATTCAGTATGGATAAATCAGACAGCCACGCATGGTTTACAGGCTTTGCCCCCGCAGAGGACCCACAGGTATGTGTGACCATTATCGTGGAGGGCGCCGGCTCCGGCGGAGAATATGCCGTACCTATTGCAAAAAGGATTTTTGATTCTTATTTTGCCAATGTAAATGCTGTGAAATAAGAAAATCGTGAAATTGACTATCTTTTTTTGAATTATTATTGTAAAATAGATTTAATTTACTGAAGGAGGGTTTCGTGATGTTTGATCAGATATTTGGTAATTATTTGGTTCATGCAGGACGTATATCAAAAGAACAGCTTGCTGAAGTGATCGAATATGAAAGTACAGTACGAGTAAAACTTGGATTGATTGCCGTTGCGGAAAAGCTGATAACGCAGGAACAGGCAGATGAAGTAAATCAGCTGCAGGCGATTATGGATAAGCGCTTTGGTGATATTGCTGTTGAGAAGGGGTATCTGACAGAGGATCAGGTAGGTCAGCTTTTAAAGAAACAGGGCAATATTTATATGCTGTTTGTCCAGACATTGATTGATAAAGGGTTTATGACCCTGGAGGAAATTGACGAGGCATTAAATGCTTATCAGGATGAGCATGGTTTTACCCATTCCGATATGGATGATCTTGTGAGCGGTGATATAGAAAGGACTGTAAGGCTGTTTTTACCGGCAAATACCGATATCAATGACAGACTGTGCGGTATTGCAGTAAGAACCCTGCTGCGTGTGATCAATTCCAACGCATATGTGTCCAAAGCTTATCTGGTAGACGAGCTTGCTGCAGATAATTTTGCAATGCAGGCAATGGAAGGAGATCACAGCATCATATCCGGATTTGCAGGATCAGGCAACAGTCTGCTTGCCATTGCAGAGCCTTTTGCCGAAGAAAAATTTGAATGTGTTGATCTGGACGCATTGGATGCAGTAGGAGAATTTACCAATTGTATTAACGGTTTGTTTGCAACGGACTTAAGCGCAGAGGGTGTGGATATTGACATGGTTCCCCCTGAATTTTATGAAAATCCTGTTACGCTCAAAGGGAATCAGTTCTGTGTATTCCCCATTGCAATGGGCGAGGATGTTGTAAACTTCATTTTATCTGTAGATTCTGATATTTCTATAAACTAGGGAGGTTATGAAAGTGGCTAACATATTGATTGTTGATGATTCAAGAACGTCACGGAAAATCTTAAGAGGGATTTTGGAAGAGAACGGACATGTAGTAGTTGATGAAGCAGTCAACGGACAGGAAGGCGTACAGAAATTCCAGGCATGTAAGCCGGATGTTGTTACTATGGATATTACAATGCCGGTTCTTGACGGGATGGAAGCATTAAAAATGATAAAAGCGTTAAAACCGGAAGCAAAAGTAATCATGGTTACGGCTGCCGGACAGAAAAATAAAATGATCGACTGTATCAAACTTGGAGCAGATGAATTTTTAACCAAGCCTTTTGATAAAGCGGAAATCGCATCTGTAGTTGCAAAGCTGGCAGAATAGATGTATGATGTTACTTGATAGATTTTCACCCGGACAGGAGGAATTGCAATGATCGAAGCAACGAGCTGTGGCGGGGTGGTTATATTCAGAGGGAAAATCCTTCTTTTATACAAGAATTTCAAAAACAAATATGAAGGATGGGTTTTACCCAAAGGAACTGTTGAAGAAGGGGAGGAATATATGGACACCGCCCTTCGGGAGGTTTTAGAGGAAACAGGCTCCAAAGCCTCTATTATCAAGTACATCGGTAAAAGCGAATATACTTTTCATGTGCCGGAAGATACGGTTTCCAAAGAAGTACACTGGTATCTGATGATGGCAGACAGTTATTACAGTAAACCACAACGCGAGGAACACTTTGTTGATTCCGGATTTTACAAATTTCATGAAGCTTACCATCTGCTGAAATTCAACAATGAAAAGCAGATTTTAGAAAGGGCTTATAACGAATATCTGGATTTGAAAAAAGGAAATTTGTGGGGAAATAAGAAATACTTTTAAGTTTTTGAATGACGTAAAAGAGTGAAGGAGGGAGGCTTTTGCCTTCCTTTTTTGTGCCGCATATGATAAACTGATAGATAGGTGAACTTATGCATATATATAAAAATCTGTATTGTGATGCGGAAACTCTGCCGCAAAAAAAGAAAATATTGCGCAAAATCAAATATCATGGCGGACTTTTGGATGTTTATGTGATCACGGTTTCCGAAGGAAAGGATTATTTTGATCTGATCCCGGGATATTCCTTCAAACAGAAATCCTATACCACCAAAAATCTGCATATTGTAGGTCTTGCCGCAGGATATGAGGGCGCAGTGGAATTAGTACAGCAGATGATCGCTGATTTTACCGGACAATATGGAACTTACCGGTTTAAAAATTCTTTTATGCAGGAAAAAGAAATGAATTTTACCGGATATAACAGGAAATATTAATATGGAGATAGTATTACTAATTTTAAAGATAATCGGAATCATACTGCTTATTTTACTGGGATTGATCCTTTTATTGGTATTGCTGGTTGTATTTTATCCGGTTTCCTACAAGCTGTCAGCTTCTTATAAGGAGACCATAGCCGCAAAAGTAAAAGTCCACTGGCTTTTTCACCTGATTTCTGTTACCCTTGATTATGGAGAGGAAGGGAAAAAGTGTATTTTGAGGATTCTGGGAATTCCTCTGATGGATTTTTTGAATCCGAAGCCGAAAAAGGAGAAAAAGAAGAAGTCGAAAAAGAAAAAGCAGAAAGCCCAAAAAACTGCAAAGCCCCAGCCTCAGTCAACATCTCAGGAAATGGCTGCGCCCCGGGAATCCCGGACGGGCGAACAGACAGCCGGCGCTTTTGCTTCAGATGTAAAAGCTCCTGAACCGGAACACGGATTTAAAGAAGAGAATGCAGATGAACATTCTCAGGAAACGCCGCCTGTAAAAGAAAGCAGGCTGAAAGCTTTCTGGGATAAGATCATTCATTTCCCCGGCAGGATCGAAAAGCTGATCTTAAATATTTTTCAAAAGATCAAAGCTATTTATGAAAAAGGCATAGATCTGAAAGAGAAACTGGAAAAATGGATCGAGGTGTTAGGCAGGGAACGTACCAAACTTGCCATAGGCAAGGCAAAGCATCATATCATAGGGATTTTAAAGCATGTGATGCCTAAAAAGTGGAATGCCTATATGGAAATCGGATTTGATGATCCGGCAGTTACCGGTAAGGTCATGGGATATTATTGGATGTTTATCGGTCTGTGGGGAGAGCATTTTGTATGTGTTCCCGATTTTGAAAACAAGGTGTTTTCCGGCACGGTCAATGCAAAAGGCAGGATACAGGTATTTAAGTTCCTTTACGTGGCTTACAAATTTATGTTTGATAAAGATCTTGTTTACTTAAGAAAGATAAATAAAGAAGTTAATTCATAAAGTTTTATGATGGAGGAAAAAAATGAGCGAAAACAATTTTGGAAATGTAATTACTTCATTGATGAAGGGAATGGAAACTTTTCTTTCTACAAAAACTGTAGTGGGAGAGCCTACCCAGGTGGGAGATACCATTATTCTGCCTTTGGTGGATGTAACCTTTGGTGTGGGGGCAGGTGCCAATGCCAATGAAAAGAAGAATTTCGGCGGCGGAGCATTAAGCGGGAAAATGACCCCCAGCGCCGTACTGGTAATCCGGAACGGTCAGACAAAACTGGTCAATATCAAGAATCAGGACTCCGTTACCAAAATTATTGATATGATACCTGATCTGGTAGACAAATTCACAACCCCCAAAGAGGACATGCCTGTAAGCGATGATGAAGCAGTGGATATCGCATTCCCTGAGGATGAGACCGCTTATTAAGAGGTATACTTTAATAGTGAAAAAACATATATTCTATTAAGGCGGAAATTAAGGTTGCATGTCCATGAAGAAAATGTTGGGATTTAGCTGCTTTATGATTGCGGTAGGCATGTTTATCATGCTTTTCATAGAAAATGTTTTTGTAGCTATTATCTTTATAGGTATTCTGTTACTTGTAGGATATAATTTGTTTTGCTGTTAATGGAGAAACAATGGATAAAGAATGGCTGTTTGAGGAAAACATCCGCTTAAATAAACTTTCACACGAATTGGAAGAGCAGAGGAAGATCTTAAAACTGGAACAGGAAAAGCTTGTCGGAGAGAAAAAAGTTTTTGAACAGCAGAAAAAGGTCCTGGAAACCGGCTTCCAAAAACTGGCTGCCGACAAGGAAATGTTCCAGGCGGCGGTAAAAAAGCAAAAAGAAAAAGAACGGCAGGAAAAATATGCACAGCAAAATGCCGAAGCGGGACAGGCTTTGCCCAAAGGTTTTTGCGGTCCGGGCTTTTTTGGCGGTGTCACAGGATATTCTTCTTTAAAAAAGCGGTATAAGGAACTGATGAAGATTTTTCATCCGGATAACAGGAACGGGGATTCCTTTACAGTGGCTTGTATCAACAAAGAATATGAGATTTTAAAGGAAAAACTCAAAAAATAAATAAATTTTGAAATAGAAGAGCACAATAAAAGGACCGTTATGTAACGATCCTTTTTCTCGTTTGCCTGTCCTATGCAAAAAGCCTTAAGCTCTTTCAACTAATCCGGATTTTAAACAAGATGTGCATACATGCATAGTCTTTGTTGCTCCGTTAACTTTGCATTTAACGTTCTTAACGTTTGAATTCCAAATACGATTGGATCTTCTATGAGAATGGCTGACGTTATTTCCAAAATGAGCGCCTTTACCACAGATATCACATTTAGCCATAATTGCACCTCCTAATCAAAAAAATTGACTCACAACACGAATATACTATCAGATTTATAATTGTTTTGCAAGTATTAAATTTAATATTTCAAAAGATATTCCATTTTTTCACAATAATTGTTATAATACTTTATTATGACCAAGGGAGGTATCGGTATGAAAAGTATGATGAATACACACCTGGGAAACATTGCAATAGATAGTGATGTAATTGCCAACTACGCAGGAAGCGTTGCCGTTGAGTGCTTCGGCATTGTTGGGATGGCCAGCGTTAATGTAAAGGATGGATTGGTAAGACTTTTAAAGCCCGACAGTTTATCCACCGGAATTTCCGTTATGATCCAGAATTCCGGCATAAGTATCGATTTTCACCTGATCGTTGCGTATGGGGTGAATATTCTTACTGTTTCAGATAATTTGATCAGCACTGTAAAATACAAGGTTGAAGAATTTACAGGACTAAAAGTAGAAAAAGTCAACATCTTCGTTGAAGGTGTTCGAGTAATCGATTAAGGAGGATTTGATTGTGGCTGCAAATACCATCGACAACAGAATGCTTTGCAAAATGTTTTTGGCAGGAGCGAAGAGTCTGGAAGCCAATAAGGAGTATATCAATGAATTAAACGTTTTCCCGGTTCCTGACGGAGATACCGGAACGAACATGACAATGACCATTATGTCTGCTGCAAAGGAAGTTGCCGGACTGGATGAAAATACCGATATGAAGGTAATTGCCAAAGCAATTTCATCAGGTTCTTTAAGAGGCGCAAGAGGAAACTCCGGCGTTATCCTGTCACAGCTTTGCAGAGGTTTCTGCAAGGTCATCAGAGATGTGGAAGAAATCGACAAGGAAACCTTTTCCAGAGCATGTGAAAAGGCAGTGGAAAGCGCATATAAAGCAGTTATGAAGCCCAAGGAAGGTACCATATTAACAGTAGCAAAAGGGGCATGTGAAAAAGCACTGGATATGGCAGACGATCCGGACGCAGATCTGGATACCTGCATTGATGAAGTGATCACATATGCAAAAGAAGTTTTGGCAAAAACACCGGAAATGCTTCCCGTATTAAAGCAGGCAGGTGTAGTGGATTCCGGCGGACAGGGTCTGATCGAATTTTTATCCGGAGCACAAAAAGCATTCAGAGGCGAAGAAATAGATTTTACCATCAATACGTCCGCTGCAGCAACAGGCAAGGTCAAAGTGGACAGTCTTGCGGCTGATACTTCCGATATCAAATACGGCTATTGTACAGAATTTATCATTATGCTGGATAAGGTATTTAACATCAAGCATGAGATGGATTTTAAGGATTATCTGGAATCCATCGGTGATTCTATCGTAGTGGTTGCAGATGATGATATCGTCAAGGTCCATGTTCATACCAATGACCCCGGTCTTGCGATCCAGAGAGCCCTGACCTATGGCGCATTATCCAATATGAAGATCGATAACATGCGCCTGGAACATCAGGAAAAATTATTTAAAGAAGAGCAGATGAAAAATGCCGCTTCCGAAGAACAGCCTGTTTCTATGGAACATAAGGAAGTGGGATTTATTTCCGTTTCCATCGGAGACGGCTTAAATGCCATTTTTAAGGATCTGGGCGTTGACCGTATTATTGAAGGCGGTCAGACTATGAACCCCAGCACGGATGATATATTAAATGCCATTGACAGTGTCAATGCGGATACGATCTTTGTATTCCCCAATAACAAAAATATCATTATGGCGGCAAATCAGGCAAAGACCATGGTGGAAGACAAGGAGATCATCGTAATCCCCACCAAAAATATTCCACAGGGAATTTCAGCCATCATCAGCTATGTGCCGGAAATGTCACCTGCAGAAAACGAAGCCAACATGACTGAGGAAATCAACAATGTAGCAACAGGACAGGTAACTTACGCTGTCAGAGATACGGAAATCGACGGAAAGACCATTCATGAAAATGATATTATGGGTATCGGCGATCACGCCATGTTAGCTGTAGGTACAGATATTGCAGATACAACAGCGGATATGGTAGAACAGATGCTTGTTGATTCCGATGCAGAACTGATCAGCATTTATTATGGCGCTGATGTAACAGAGGAAGATGCAAGTGCTCTTTGCAACAGAATTGCAAAGGCACATCCTGATTGTGATGTAGAATTACAGTTTGGCGGTCAGCCTGTATATTATTATGTAGTTTCAGCAGAGTAGGAAAAATGAATTTTAATACTAGCATGAAAGAGCTTAAGGGCATCGGTGATAAAAACGGTGCCCTTTTTCATAAACTGAATATTGATACGGTAGGAGATCTTCTGCAAAGATTTCCCAGAGCCTATGAAAGCTATGGACAGCCGGTTTCATTAAATGCCGGGGCAGCTATGGAAAAAGCCGCCATAAAGGGCGAAATCGCAACTGTGCCGGTTCTGACCCGTGTAAAAGGATATCAGATTCTCCGTTTTGTTGCCAGAGACCAGGAGGGGAATCCTTTTCATGTACGGATTTTTAATATGCCCTATTTAAAAAAGACTCTGGTTCCCGGAAATCAATATGTATTTTACGGGAAAGTCATAACAGTGGCAGATCATCTGCAGATGGACCAGCCCAAAATGTACAAGCCCGGCAAATATCAGGAACTGACAAAAGGTTATACGCCCATTTATGTCTGTACAAAAGGACTTTCCAATGACACCATCCGCAAATATGTCGCCATGGGACTGAGGGAAACGAAAAGCACCCTTTCCGATCCCATACCCGAAGAAATTATTTGCAAGAGAGGATTTCCCCATTACGGAGAAACTCTGGAAACCATACATAATCCGGAATCCATGGATGCGCTCTATGGTGCAAAAAAGAGAATCGCTTATGAAGAATTTTTTTATTTTCTCTTATCAACAAGGCAGAATCAGACCCATTCCCTTTTGAAAACAGAGGAGAACCGGTTTATTCCCTGCGCCCAGACAAACCGTTTGATGGAAGCCCTTCCTTTTTCTCTTACAGCTTCCCAGCAAAAGGCATGGAAGGAAATAGAGGATGATCTGTACAGCGGAACGATCTGTAACCGCCTTCTTCAGGGAGATGTTGGCTGTGGTAAGACCATGATCGCAGTACTTGCGCTCCTTAGCTGTGTCAGCAATGGCAAACAGGGAGCCTTTATGGCACCTACAGAGGTTCTCGCCACCCAGCATTTTAAATTGATAGAGGAAATGACGAGAGAGTATGATCTGCCCTTCCGTCCGGTTTTGCTGACCGGAAGCATCGGTGCAAAGGACAAAAGAGCTGCTTACGAAGAAATTGCCTCAGGAAGTAAAAATCTGGTCATCGGAACCCATGCCCTTTTAGAAGAAGGTGTACGGTTCCAAAATCTGGGACTGGCAGTAACTGATGAACAGCATCGTTTCGGTGTCAGACAAAGGACCGTATTAACAGGAAAGGGAAAGGATGTCCATACTATCGTCATGTCAGCCACCCCCATTCCCCGTTCCCTTGCCATGATCTTGTACGGCGGGCTGTCCGTATCAACTATTCCTGAACTGCCAAGTAACCGTATTCCTATTAAAAACGCTGTAGTGGATACCCGGTACCGCCAGACTGCCTATAAATTTATGAAAGATGAGATCGCAAAAGGCAGACAGGTCTATATCATCTGCCCTATGGTGGAGTCCGGTATTATGGAAGAACTGGAAAATGTAGAAGATTACAGTGAAAAGTTGAAAAATGTATTTGACGATACCATTCGTATTGTTACTCTCCACGGCAAAATGAAGGGGGCGGAAAAAAACCGGATCATGGAAGAATTTTCAGCAGGCAATTATGATATTCTGGTTTCCACAACAGTAATCGAGGTAGGGATCAACGTTCCAAATGCCACGGTCATGATGATCGAAAATGCTGAGCGTTTCGGTCTTGCGGCACTTCACCAGCTCCGGGGAAGGGTAGGAAGAGGAAGCCATCAGTCTTATTGCATCTTTGTGGATTCTACAGGCAATGATAAAAGCAAAAAACGGCTGGAAATCCTGGGGAAAACCAATGACGGCTTTGAGATCGCCAATGCCGATCTGAAAATGCGCGGTCCCGGCGAAATGTCCGGCACCCTCCAAAGCGGTGATACCGGCTTTGTTTACGCCGACATCTATGATGATGCAGATATGTTATATCTTGCCAATGAGGATGTAGAGGGGATCTTAAAGGAAGATCCTGACCTGGAAAGCCCCTGTCATGCACTTTTAAAAGAAAAATGGCAGGATGTTATGAAAAACGGTTATCTGCATACCATATAATGTATTTGTGTTTGAAAATTTTGCTAATTATGGTATAATGTTCACGTTGGCAACAAGCCATGGGAAATCCCGCTGTATGGCGGAGTAAATTCTCATACGCCAGCAGCGCCGTGCATTGGCGCAGTTATATTCAAAAGAACGAATGGAGTTGTAAAAATCATGGCAAAGACTACAGATTACGATGCTTCCAGCATAAAAGTCCTGGAAGGCTTAGAAGCGGTCCGGGTCCGTCCCGGAATGTACATCGGCAGCGTTTCCACCAAAGGTCTAAACCATTTAATTTATGAAATCGTAGATAACTCAGTAGATGAGCATTTAGCCGGATATTGTTCCCACATTAAAGTGTGCCTGGAAAAAGACGGTTCTGCCACAATCAGCGACAATGGCAGGGGTATTCCCGTGGAAATGCACGAAAAGGGCATCAGCGCAGAACGTCTGGTATTCACCACCTTACATGCCGGCGGCAAATTTGATGATTCCGCATATAAGACAAGCGGCGGCTTACATGGTGTAGGTTCCTCGGTTGTCAATGCTTTGTCCTCTTATTTAACAGTCCGTATTTCCAGAAACGGACACATTTATGAAGATAAATATGAAAGAGGGATTCCCGTTCAGGAGCTGGAGAACGGACTTCTTCCTGTAGTAGGAAAGACCAAAGAAACGGGAACTACCATTAACTTCCTTCCTGATGATGAAATCTTTGACCGTACATGGTTTAAAGCGGATGATGTAAAAAGCAGACTTCACGAAACTGCTTATCTGAATCCTGAGCTGACCATTGAATTTGAAGACCGCAGGGGAGAAGAAGTGGATGCGGAGGTTTTCCATGAACCGGAAGGCATTATAGGCTTTGTAAAAGCAATGAATGGTTCCAAGGAAGCTGTCAGCGATGTGATCTATTTCAAAGGCGAAGCGGAAGGGATTTCTGTGGAATGTGCTTTCCAGTATGTCAATGAATTCCATGAAAATGTCATGGGCTTTTGTAATAATATCCACAATGCAGAAGGCGGCACCCATATTACGGGCTTTAAGTCTTCGTTTACCAACGTGATCAACTCCTATGCGAGAGAGTTAAATATATTAAAGGAAAAAGACCAGAACTTTACCGGTGCCGATGTACGTAACGGCATGACCGCCATTATATCCATCAAGCATCCCGATCCCCGTTTTGAAGGACAGACCAAGACAAAACTGGACAATCAGGATGCGGCAAAGGTTGTGAGCAAGGTAACAGGAGACGAGGTTGTCAGATTTTTTGACAGGAACCTGGAAACCTTAAAATCCGTTATCGGCTGTGCGGAAAAAGCGGCAAAGATCCGCAAGTCAGAGGAAAAGGCAAAGACAAATATGTTGACTAAGCAGAAATTTTCCTTTGATTCCAATGGAAAGCTTGCCAACTGTGAATCCAGAGATGCGGAAAAATGTGAAATCTTCATCGTAGAGGGTGATTCCGCCGGCGGTTCCGCAAAGACTGCAAGAAACCGTAAATATCAGGCAATCCTGCCCATCAGGGGTAAGATTCTCAATGTGGAAAAAGCAAGTATGGACAAGGTATTGGCAAATGCGGAGATCAAGACCATGATCAACGCTTTCGGCTGCGGCTTTTCCGAAGGCTACGGCAATGATTTTGACATTACCAAGCTGCGTTATGATAAGATCATCATTATGGCAGATGCGGATGTGGATGGCGCACATATTTCCACCCTGTTACTGACTTTGTTTTACAGATTCATGCCGGAACTGATCAGTTCGGGACATGTTTATATTGCCATGCCGCCTTTATATAAGGCAATGCCTTCTAAGGGCAGGGAAGAATATTTATATGACGACAAGGCGTTGGAAAAATACCGCAAGACTCACAAAGGTCCCTTTACCTTACAGCGATACAAAGGTCTTGGAGAAATGGATGCCGAGCAGTTGTGGGAAACGACCTTAAATCCTGAAACCAGAAAACTCAAACTGGTGGAGATCGATGACAATTTCCAGGCGGACAAGATCACGGAAATGCTCATGGGAACGGAAGTTCCGCCCAGAAAGAAATATATTTACGAACATGCAAATGAAGCTTTGCTTGACATTTAAGGGAGGCAGCCATGAAGGAAACCAATGAAACAATTATAAGAACCGAATATTCGGAAGTCATGGAACAATCCTATATCGACTATGCCATGAGCGTTATCATTGCCAGAGCGCTTCCTGATGTAAGAGACGGTTTGAAACCGGTACAGAGACGTACCCTGTATGATATGCATGAACTGGGGATTCGTTACGATAAGCCTTATAGAAAATGCGCCCGTATCGTAGGTGATACCATGGGTAAATATCATCCCCATGGGGACAGCTCCATATACGAAGCGCTGGTGGTCATGGCACAGGATTTCAAAAAAGGGCTTCCTCTTGTAGACGGCCACGGCAATTTCGGCTCCATTGAAGGTGACAGCGCTGCGGCAATGCGTTATACGGAAGCAAGGCTTGCAAAAGTAACCCAGGAGGCATATTTATCCGATCTGGATAAGGATGTGGTAGATTTTGTTCCCAACTTCGATGAAACGGAAAAGGAACCCAGCGTGCTTCCTGTTAAAATCCCCAATATCCTGGTAAACGGGGCGGAAGGTATTGCTGTCGGTATGGCTACCAGCATTCCCCCTCACAATGTAGGAGAAGTCATTGAAGGCTTAAAGGCATATATGCAGGACCCCACACTTACTACAAGGGAACTGATGAAGTATGTAAAGGGACCTGATTTTCCCACAGGCGGCATTGTCTGCAATAAGGACGAGCTTTTAAACATTTATGAAACCGGTGTGGGCAAGATCAAGCTCCGTGGCAAAGTAGATGTGGAAAAAGGGAAAAACGGTCACGTAAATATCGTGATTTCTGAAATCCCTTATACTATGGTAGGCGCCAACATTTCCAAGTTTTTAATGGATGTAGCTTCTTTGGCGGAAACCAAAAAGACCAATGATATCGTGGATATTACCAACCAGTCCGGCAAAGAAGGCATTCGTATTGTTATTGAATGTAAGAGAGATACGGATACGGAGCAGTTTATCAATATGCTCTACAAAAAGACCAAGCTGGAGGATACCTTCGGCGTCAATATGTTAGCAGTTGCGAATGGAAGGCCGGAGACCTTAAGTCTTGCCCAGATTTTCAAACATTGCGCGGATTTTCAGTTTGAGGTTTCTACCAGAAAATACCAAAACCTGTTAAATAAAGAACAGGAAAAACGGGAAATTCAGGAAGGTCTGATCAAGGCATGCAATCTGATCGATCTGATCATAGAGATTTTAAGAGGTTCCAAAGACAGGAACATGGCAAAGGAATGTCTGGTTCACGGTGTTGTGGATGACATTAAGTTTAAATCCAAGGAATCCAAGGTTATGGCAGCTCAGCTTTTGTTTACGGAAAAGCAGGCAAATGCCATTTTGGAAATGAGACTTTACAAACTGATCGGTCTGGAGATCAATGCCCTGATCAAAGAGCATGAGGATACCATGGCAAATATCTATCGTTATGAAGATATTCTGGCAAGCCATTCCTCCATGACCCAGGTGTTGATCCAGGAATTGGACAGCTTTAAGAAAGAATTTTCCTCTAAGCGCAAAACGGAAATTACCAATGCCGAGGAAGCTGTCTATGTAGAAAAGAAAATGGAAGAAATGGATGTTTACTTCCTTATGGACCGTTTCGGCTATGCAAGATGTATTGACGCTGCAACCTTTGAGAGAAATAAGGAAACGGCACTTGTGGAAAACCGCTATGTATTTTTATGTAAAAATACCGGAAAGGTCTGCATCTTTACGGCACAGGGTCAGATGCATACCATTAAAGTGGCAGATGTTCCCTTTGGAAAGTTCCGTGACAAGGGAGTGCCTGTGGATAATATCAGCAACTTCCAGTCAGAGAAGGAAAATATTGTATTTGCCTGCTCACAAAGCGATGTAAACTTGTACCGTATCATATTCGTTACCAGACAGTCCATGTGTAAGATCGTAGACGGCGGAGAGTTTGATGTGGCAAAGAGAACAGTGGCTTCCACTAAGCTTTCAGAGGATGACGAAGTTGTCAGCGTACAGATGCTTATTGACAAGCGCAATGTGGTCATGCAGACAAAGGACGGCTATTTCTTAAGATTCCCCATTGAGGAAATTCCTGAAAAGAAAAAAAGCGCTGTAGGTGTCCGGGGAATGAAACTAAATGCCGGAGACTATGTGGAGAACGTTTATTATACCCAAAATGCCGTGGAATGTATCATTGAATATAAAGAAAAACAATTAGAATTAAACAAGATTAAACTGGGCAAACGTGACAGCAAAGGAACAAAGGTCCGTGTTTAATGGTTTGGAGTAGATATGAGAGTCATTGCAGGAACTGCCAGAAGTCTGAAATTAGTTACCCCGGAAGGGATGGATACAAGACCTACCACCGATAGGATCAAAGAAACACTCTTCAATATGATACAGTTTGATATTCAGGGAGCCTGTTTTCTGGATCTATTTGCAGGCAGCGGCGGCATCGGGATCGAAGCCTTAAGCCGTGGTGCAGAAGAAGCCGTTTTTGTGGATAACGGAAGAGAAGCATATGACTGCATTATGGAAAATCTGAAGCATACAAAGCTGGAATCTTTGGCGTCTGTTTATAAACAGGATGTATTTGTAGCTATGACTACCATGGAATATAACAAAAAATTCGACGTGGTATTTATGGACCCACCCTATCATAAAGAATTGGAACAAAGGGTTCTGGAATATTTTACCACCTCATCTTTGGTGGATCAGGATTCCCTGATCATTTTTGAGGCAGCCCTGGATACGGATCTGGGATTTCTTGACAAACTGCCCTATGAAGTAGTAAAAGTAAAACAATATAAGACCAATATGCACGTATTTGTAAAAAGGAGAAATTAGCAATGAAAGCAGCAATTTACCCCGGGAGTTTTGATCCGGTTACTTACGGTCATTTGGATGTAATCCGCAGATCCGCTAATATTTTTGATGAATTAACAGTAAGTGTATTGAATAATGTTGGGAAGTCTGCATTGTTTTCTGTGGAAGAACGTGTTAAAATGCTAGAAGAAGCCACAAAGGATCTGCCTAATGTAAAAATTGATTCTTTCAGCGGACTTTTGATTGATTATGCAAAAGAAAAAGATGTACATGTTGTTGTGAGAGGATTGCGGGCTATTACTGATTTTGAATATGAATTACAGATAGCCCAGACCAACCATAAGCTGTCAAACGGCGAACTGGACACCATGTTTTTGACCACAGCTTTGGAATATGCTTATTTAAGTTCTTCCAGTGTAAAGGAAATTGCATATTTTAATGGGGATGTTTCTCCTTGTGTACCGGATTTCGTGGCAAAGGAACTGTATGGTAAATTTCATAAATAATTGTGTAAGGAGAGTATTATGAGCAGCAGAATTGAACAACTGATCGATGAAATCGAAGATTATATTGACAATTGCAAACCTCATCCTTTTAATAACAATAAAATCATTGTAAATAAAGAGGAAATTGATGAGCTTTTACGGGATCTTCGTATGAAAACTCCTGATGAGATCAAGCGCTATCAAAAGATCATCAGCAATAAAGAAGCGATCTTAAATGATGCCAGGGAAAAAGCGGAAGCATTGATCAACGAAGCAACGGTACATACTACGGAACTGATCAATGAACAGGAGATCATGCGCCAGGCTTATGAACAGGCGCAGGAAATCGTGGAGCTTGCTTCCAAACAGGCACAGGAAATCCTTGATAATGCCACAATGGAAGCCAACCAGGTAAAGGCATCCGCCATTCAGTATACGGACGATATGCTTGCCCAGGTGGAAAATATTTTAAGCCATTCCATGGATATTTCTGCTGCTAAGTATGAAAGCCTTTTAAATTCCCTGACGGATTGCTACAATATTGTAACTGCAAACCGTGCAGAGCTGTATCCGGTGGAAGCCATGGCTGAGGAAGAAGCCCTGGAACAGGAAAGCGAGGCTGACCATAAGGACGGAATCGATCTGATCTAGGCTTTCAGATAAAGGTCATATATAAGTATAATGTAATGCTGACAATGCTGCACAGGATAAACTTGTGCAGCATATATTTTTGTTTGGACAGCCCGGAATGCCCCAGAATATGGAAGGTCTGCAGATGGCAGGACATTCCCGTAAATGCCAGAGAAGCATGGGCACAGGCAAAAGCGGCATCTGCGGGAAGATTTAAGCTGCGGATTGCCAAAAGCCCACCTGAAATCTCCAGCAGATTATGAAACAGGGCGCTGATATGGTCATTAGATGCAAATAGTATTTTGGGTATCATAACTAACAGGTTGCATAGGATCATGTAGCCTCCCAGCATGGCGATTTGGGAAAGCCCGTTATTGATGCTTGTATCCATAACTGTCAGAAAGGATTTTTTTTGGCCGGCATTTACGCCTTTTGACGTTTTACCGGGAACTGATGATTGCCAGGGCAGATGCTTATACAGAGTATATCTCAGGAGTATTCCGTATATCAGGGGAATGGCATATAAAAAAAGCAGACCTTTCCATACAACAATCCCATCATAGATATTTCCGAAAACAAAAGATAAAAAATAAACGGGACCTATATTGTTGGTAAAGGTAAGGAGATATTCCGCTTCATCCTTTGTGATCTTACCTTCTTCATATTCCATGGATGCCGCCTTTGCGCCCATGGGAAATCCGCATAGAAAGCCCATGACAAGTACATAGATTCCCGCATCGCTGATACGGTAGATCATTTTTAAAACTCCCCCTATGGGTTTTATAAGAATCTCATCCAGCCCCAGCTGGATCAGCATGGAAGAAATGATCATAAAAGGAAGTAGGGAGGGAATCATCTGCTCAAACCAGACGCTTAATCCCAAAAAGGCATATTCCTTTGCCTGGGCAGAAAAGCGCAGGATAAATAAAAGAAGAATTCCAAACATAACTGTCAGTATGATGTTTTTTCTAAAATTTTTCATAAAAACACCCGAACATCAGGAAAATAGTGTATACTTAAACATATTAAAAATATTTTTATTTCATGCAGGAAAAGGCTTATGCGATTGGAAAAATATTTATCCGACTGCGGAATCGGAACCCGCAGCCAGTGTAAAAACTATATCCGCCAGGGATTGGTCAGGGTCAATGATGAAGTCATCAAAAACGGAGCTGTGCAGATTTCCCGTAAGGATGCGGTACAATTCCGGGACGAGCCCCTGGTGCTGATGGAAAACTTATATTATATGTTTCATAAGCCTGCCGGCTGCATATGCGCTACAAAAGATGACAGACAGAAAACGGTCCTGGATTATTTTCCCAAAGAATTATCAAAACGGCTTTTCATTGTAGGAAGACTTGATAAGGATACGGAAGGGCTTTTGTTCCTTACAGATGACGGCGCCTTTGTACATCGTCTGATGTCACCCGGAAAGCATGTGGAGAAAACCTATTACTTTAAGGCTTTGGGAAAACTGCCTGAAAATGCCTGCAGTATGATAGCAGCAGGTATGGATATCGGAGACGAAAAGCCTGCAAAGCCCGGGAAATTAGAGAATATCCGTATTGAGGAAAAGGACCTGGATTCTGCTGAATGGATTTCTACCGGTCATCTTACTATCTGCGAGGGAAGATATCACCAGGTAAAACGTATGATAAAAAGGCTGGAATGTGAGGTTTTTTATCTGAAGCGTATTTCCATCGGGAAAATTATGCTGGATGAAACATTGCAGCCCGGAGAGTACAGAGCGCTGACGGATGAAGAATTACAAATGCTTGGAATGGAAAGCAGGAAATAGTTATGCCATTTTTGCCCATCAATCGCCAGGATTGTATAGATAGAGGAATTGAACAACTGGATTTTGTCTATGTGATCGGGGATGCCTATGTGGATCATCCTTCTTTTGGTCATGCCATTATCAGCCGTGTTTTGGAATCCTTTGGTTATACGGTGGGGATCATTTCCCAGCCGGACTGGAAAAATCCTGACAGCATTACTATATTGGGCGAACCCAGACTGGGATTTATCGTAAGCGGAGGCAACATGGATTCCATGGTCAATCATTATTTCGTCAGCAAAAAACGGAGACCCACTGATGCTTATACTCCCGGAGGAGTTATGGGCAAAAGACCGGACCATGCGGTGGTTGTTTACGGCAATCTGATCCGTCAGAAATATAAACATACCCCTGTTATTCTGGGAGGGATCGAAGCAAGCCTTCGCAGAATGGCGCATTACGATTATTGGTCAGATTCCTTAAAGCGTTCCATTTTATTGGACAGCGGAGCAGATCTGATTTCTTACGGAATGGGCGAAAAATCCATTGTGGAAATAGCGGATGCCTTAAACAGCGGAATTGCTGTGGAAGACATTACATTTATAAATGGAACGGTCTATAAGGCACGCAGCACACAGCAGGCTGCTGATGGAATCCTTCTGCCATCTTATGGACAGATGCAAAAGGAAAAGCAGGAATATGCCAGATCCTTTCAGATTCAATATGAAAATACGGACCCATTTAGTGCAAAACCGCTTATAGAGCCTTATGACCATGGTGTCTATGTCATTCAAAATCCGCCATCCATGCCCTTAACTACCATGGAAATGGATGATGTCTATGATCTGCCGTATATGAAGACTTATCATCCCTCTTATGAAAAACAGGGCGGTGTTCCTGCCGTTTCGGAAATTAAATTTTCCCTGATCAGCAACAGAGGATGTTTTGGCGGATGCAGTTTTTGTGCCCTGACCTTTCATCAGGGGCGGATCGTACAGGTCCGAAGTCATGAATCTATTCTCAAAGAAGCGGAGGAAATAACAAAAGATCCTGATTTTAAAGGCTACATCCATGATGTGGGCGGTCCTACCGCTAATTTCAGGGCACCGGCATGTAAAAAACAGATGACGAAGGGCGTCTGTACAAACAGGCAGTGTCTTTTTCCAAAACCCTGTCCCAACCTGGTGGCAGATCATAAGGATTATGTGGAACTGCTTCGTAAGCTTCGCAAAGTGCCCGGAGTCAAAAAGGTCTTTATCCGATCCGGCATCCGCTTTGATTATCTTCTTTGTGATAAAGATGATACCTTCTTTCATGAGCTTTTGAAATATCATGTAAGCGGGCAGTTAAAGGTAGCGCCGGAGCATATCTGTGACGAAGTGCTTTCCAAAATGGGCAAACCGGAAAATGCGGTCTATGAGCGCTTCATTAAAAAATATGAGGATTACAACAAAAAAATAGGCAAAAAACAATACGTAGTTCCCTATCTGATGTCATCCCATCCGGGTTCCACTTTGAAAGAAGCAATTGCTTTGGCTGAATACATCAGGGATCTTGGCTATATGCCGCAACAGGTACAGGATTTTTATCCAACCCCTTCTACCATGTCAACGGTCATGTATTATACAGGCGTGGACCCACGTAACATGAAGCCGGTCTATGTGGTTAAAAATCCTCATGAAAAGGCAATGCAAAGGGCTTTGATCCAATACCGCAATCCTGAAAATTACCAGCTGGTAAAGGAAGCCTTACATCAGGCGCACCGGGAGGATCTGATCGGATTTGATGCCAAGTGCCTGATTCCGCCCAGACCTATATCATTCAAAGATACCAAGGATAAAACGAAAAAGCACAACACGGTCCTTCAAAAAAGGAATGATGATAAAAACACATTCTCAAAGAGTGTCCGGAATCAGAAAAAGAAACAGGGTTCAAACAGAAATAATAACAGGAAAGGTAGAAAAAAATCATGAAAATAGCAATCATCACAGGGGCATCAAGCGGCATAGGACAGGAATTTGTATTCCAATTAGACCAGGCATGTAACGATCTGGATGAGATCTGGTTAATTGCCAGAACCGTGGAAACGGCAGAGATGCCTGTAACAAAAGCAAAGCTTGTGAGAATACCACTGGATTTAACAACAGAGCATGCCCATGAGGTCATCGAAAAAAGATTAAAGGAAAACTCGCCCAGGATCAAAATATTAGTAAACAGTGCCGGCTTTGGCAAAATGGGAAACTTTGAAAAAATTCCCCTTGATGTTCAGACTGATATGATGAAATGTAACACCATTGCCCTTATGAAAATGTGCCATATATGTATTCCCTATATGGTAAAAGGCGGTTATATCATCAATATGGCAAGTGCGGCAGCTTTTCTTCCTCAGATGCGCTTTGCCGTATATGCGGCTTCCAAATCCTTTGTCCTTTCATTTTCCAGGGCATTGAACTATGAATTGAAAGACCGTAAGATCAGTGTTACCGCAGTTTGTCCCGGCCCTGTCAAAACGCCGTTTTTTGATATTGCAGAGGAAACCGGTTATACACTGTTTATTAAAAAATTCTTTATGGCAGACCCGGAAAAAGTAGTTTTATACGCCCTGCGCTGTGCAAGGGAACGGAGACAGGTTTCCATTTACGGTATTACCATGAAGGGATTATATCTTGTAAGCAAATTACTGCCGACAAAGCTGATTTTGGAAATCTACAACAAAATGGTGTAAAATGTCTGCTATAGAAAAACAAAAGAATCAGGAAAGGAATGAAACAGATGAAACAAAAATACAAACAGGGGGATTACGAATACTATAACCGGAAGAGAAACTGGGAAATCATCAAAACCCTGATTTATTTTGCGGTTTCCTTTTCACTTCTTGTGGCGGGCTATGTGGCTACGAAATCCAAGGCAAATCTGCTGACTATTGTAGCAGTTTTAGGACTGCTTCCTGCAAGCAAAAGCTGTGTCAGCATGATCATGTATATCCGCTACCACGGCTGCAGCGAAGAAAACTATCTTCAGTTAAAAGACATGCTGGAGAACTTTTTACATGCCTACGGATTGGTATTCACATCTTATAAGAAAACCTATGAAGTAGCAGGATGTATTGTAAAAAACGGCTATATTTACGGTTATCTGACCAATCATCAGGAAATGCATGATGACTTAGAGGAACATATTTCCGGTATTGTAAAGCGTAACGGTTATCAGGCTACAGTAGGTATGTATACCAAAGCGGAAGATTTTGTGAACCGCTGCAAACAGCTTGAAGATAAAAAAACGGAGAATGAGGAAAATGATAGAAAGCTCATGGAGCTCCTTCATCAGATTTCCCTTTAAACCATATGAAAGAATTCACCATCGGTCCCAACGAAGCGGGACAAAGATTTGATAAATATCTGGGAAAGCTGCTTTGCGGCACTTCCATGAGTTTCGTATTTAAGATGCTTCGCAAGAAAAACTTTACTTTAAATGAAAAAAAAGCTGCAGGAAATGAAATTCTGGCAGTGGGAGACCATGTAAAGCTGTTTTTATCCGATGAAACTTTTGAAAAATTTTCTTCAAGGGAATTAAAAGGAATAAGTAAAGGTTTTTCCTGTTATTCTCCTGAGGAATTGGAAAAGGTACATCTGTATCCTGTTTATGAGGATGAACATATTCTGATTTTTAATAAACCTGTAGGAATGCTTTCTCAAAAAGCCGCAGAAGAAGATATTTCAGTCAATGAATACCTCATAGGCTATCTGCTTTATGGTCATAAACTGTCCGCTGAAGATCTGAATACATTTAGACCTTCTGTGGCTAACCGCTTAGACCGCAATACTTCCGGATTGATCTTATGCGGAAAAAGTCTTCCGGGACTGCAATATTTATCAGAAGTGATCAAAAACAGAACGCTGGAAAAATACTACCGATGCCTTGTAAAGGGAAATATGACAGAGGAATTCCTTTTGGAAGGATATCTTACAAAGGATACCCTAAAAAACAGAGTTACCATTACTTCCAAGCCTGTAAAGGGAAAGGAATCTTCTTTTATAAAAACAGGTATAAACCCAATTGGTCAATATTTGTGGAAAGGGGAAGCCTATACTGAATTATCCATACATCTGATCACGGGAAAACCCCATCAGATCCGTGCCCACCTTTCCTCTGTCGGTCATCCCATCATAGGCGATTTTAAATATGGCGGCGGCAGTAAAGAAGGAATCGGCGGAAAATATCATTTAAAAAGCCAGCTTCTTCACGCCTATAAACTTATTTTTCCAAAGACTCAGGGAGCATTTGAATATCTGTCAGGAAAGGAAATCACAGGAGCGCTGCCTCCTGTATATGAAAAAATACTAAAGGAATTACAAAATGGGAACATGGAATAGCCGGGGCTTAAGGGGCTCCACCTTAGAAGATCTGATCAACCGGACCAATGAGAAATACCGGGAAAACGGACTGGCTCTGATCCAAAAGGTGCCTACACCCATAACGCCCATGAAAATCGATCAGGAAACAAGACATATTACCCTGGCATATTTTGACCAGAAATCCACGGTAGATTATATCGGTGCAGTTCAGGGGATTCCCGTGTGTTTTGATGCCAAGGAGTGTGCCGTGGATACCTTTTCCTTACAAAATATCCATGAACATCAGGTTCTGTTCATGAATGATTTTGAAAAACAGGAAGGCGTTGCCTTTTTTATTATCAATTTCACGCACCGGGATATTTTGTATTATCTTTCTTTCCGCCAGATGATGGGCTTTTGGAACAGGGCAAAAGCAGGCGGCAGGAAAAGTTTCCGCTTTGAAGAACTGGATCAGTCCTATATTTTTGAAGGGAAAGCCGGACTGTTTGTTCCGTATCTGGATATGATACAAAAGGATTTAAACGAACGGGACCGGTGTTGACAAAGAAAGGGCTTTCCTGTATACTATCGATAGTTTGGGTTGCTAACACATTACCATATTATCACTTTAATTTGATAAAGTAACAGTCATAATAGATATCGGAGGAAAATATGAGAAAATTTGTACATACACCGGAAGGTGTCAGGGATATTTACGGAACAGAATGCCGCCAGAAGCAAAAGATTCAGGAATTGATCCACGAAAATTTTTCAAGCTTCGGATATGAGGACATTGAAACGCCTACCTTTGAGTTTTTTGATGTGTTCGGCAGGGAGATCGGCACAACGCCCAGCAAAGAGTTATATAAGTTTTTTGACAAAGAAGGCAATACTTTAGTGCTGAGACCGGATTTTACCCCCTCCATCGGCAGATGCGCCGCAAAATATTTTATGGAGCAGTCCGTACCCGTAAGGCTTACTTATTTGGGAAATACCTATACCAACACCTCCAATCTGCAGGGGAAATTAAAAGAAGTTACCCAGATGGGAGTGGAGCTCATCGGAGATCCTACAGTCATGGCAGATGCGGAAATGGTGCATCTGGCAGTTTCCTCCCTAAAAGCCTCCGGCTTAAAGGAATTTCAGGTCAGCATCGGTGAGATCGGATTTTTCAAAGGTATCTGTGAGGAAGCAAAGCTGGATGAGGAAACGGAAATGAATCTGAGAGAATTTATTTCCAACAAAAACTATTTCGGCGCAGAAGAATTATTGCTGGGCAACGCAGACCTCGCACCCGAAAAAATCGAATCTTTCTTAAAGATCACAGAATTATTCGGTTCTTATGAGGTTTTGGAAGAAGCACTGGATCTTGTAAACAATGAACGGAGCCAACAGGCAATTATCCGTTTACAGCAATTATATGAGCTTTTAAAAATGTACGGAGATGAAAAATATGTCTCCTTTGATCTGGGACTTGTGAGCAAATACCATTATTATACAGGCATCATCTTTAAAGGCTATACCTATGGGGTGGGAGACGCCGTTGTAACAGGCGGCCGTTATGACAGCCTTTTATCCTACTTCGGAAAGGATGCAGCATCCATCGGATTTGTCATTAACGTGGACGGACTGATGCAGGCGCTTGCCTCCAGAAAGCTGACCCCTGAGGTTTTACCACAGATTACTTCCCTGGTCTATGAAGAAAGTGCCGTAAAAGAGGCGATCCGTTATGCCTGTGAATTCCGCAAGCTGGGAGAATGCTGTGAACTGTTAAAACTGGATGAAACCCATGACGAGAAATCCTATGTGGAATTTGCAAAAACAAATAACAGGAAAGCCGTTATGAAAATTACCTTAAAAGGCATGAAGAAACTGTACGAAGTTTAGGAGACATGGTAAAATGAGTAAAGATATGAGATATATTACCTTTGCCCTGGGCAAGGGCAGGCTTGCAAAAAAGACTTTGGAGCTTTTGGAAGAAATCGGGATCACCTGTGAGGAAATGAAGGATAAGGACACCAGAAAGCTGATCTTTGTCAATGAAGAACTGAAATTGAAGTTTTTCCTGGCAAAAGGTCCTGACGTGCCCACTTATGTGGAATATGGCGCAGCCGATATCGGCGTAGTAGGAAAAGACACTTTGATGGAGGAAGGCAGGAGAGCTTATGAAGTGCTGGACCTGGGCTTTGGAAAATGCCGTATGTGCGTATGCGGTCCCGAAAGCGCCAGAGAGCTTTTACAGCATCATGAGATGATCCGCGTGGCAAGCAAATATCCTAAGATCGCAAAGGACTATTTCTATAATAAAAAGCATCAGACTGTGGATATTATCAAGTTAAACGGTTCTGTAGAGCTGGGTCCTATCGTAGGGCTTTCCGATGTGATCGTGGATATTGTGGAAACAGGCTCTACCTTAAAGGAAAATGGTCTTGTGGTATTGGAAGAAATCTGTCCCTTATCCGCAAGGATGATCGTAAATCAGGTCAGCATGAAAATGGAAGCGGACCGCATCAAAAAGCTGATCCATGATCTAAGGGCACATTTATAATGACATGTTTACAAAATGAATATGATTGTGAATGCAAAAATGTAAAATGTGAAGAAAATTTTTAATAGAAAAGATAAGAGGTAAAGGAATGGGAAGAAAAGCAGTAATTAAAAGAAAAACGGCGGAAACGGATATTTCCATGACATTGGAACTGGACGGAACCGGAAAAGCCCAAGTAAAAACCGGTGTGGGATTTTTAGACCACATGTTTACAGGCTTTGCAAAACACGGCTATTTTGATCTGGATTTAAAAGCTGTGGGTGATCTGGAGGTAGATGCCCATCATACTGTTGAAGACTGCGGCATTGTCCTCGGAAACGCCATTGCAAAAGCTGTAGGAGATAAAAAAGGCATCAGCCGTTTCGGTTATTTTATCCTCCCCATGGATGAGGCGCTTGTTCTTTGTTCCATCGATCTGTGCGGAAGACCGTATTTTTCCATGGATGCCTCTTTTAAAGGCGCTTTTGCAGGCGATATGGATACCCAGCTTGTAAGGGAATTCTTTTATGCAGTTTCTTACAGCGCAGGTATGAACTTACATTTTAAAATGTTATCCGGTGAAAATGACCATCATATTATCGAGGCTATGTTCAAGGCTTTTGGAAAGGCACTGGATATGGCAACGTCTATGGAACCCAGATGTACAGATGTGCCCAGCACAAAAGGTTCCCTTGCTTAAGGAGAAAAAAACTTCTACAGCAGGGATATTAACCATATTTATATTGTAATAGAACGGAGATTATAAAATGAGTAAAAAATTTGTGGCATGTATTTATTTATCCGAGAAAAAGGCAGTCAAGGGACTTCATGATCCGGCCATTCTTTCCACAGATCCTGTTTCTCTTGCCATGTCCTATGCGGATGCTGAGGCAGATGCCCTTGTGATTTTTGATTTATCTTATAATGATGCAACCCATGAAGATGCGATCCTCATGATGAAACAGATTGCGGAAAGCATCAGTATTCCGGTATATGGTGCGGGCAACATCAAGCGTATGGAGGATGTAAAGAAAATTCTTTATGCAGGATGCAAAAAGGCGATCCTGAATTTAAACAAACAATCTTCTTTTGATATTCTGGAAGAAGTTTCCCAAAAGTTCGGCAAAGAGAAAATCGGAGCATCTTTTATGAATACCGAACAGGTTACATATCATGCAAATGATTTGGAAAAATATGCAGATGAGCTTTTCTGCCTGAATGAGCATGAAATCAAAAATGTCATGTCTGTGATTTCCATGCCCATGGTTGTTATGCTGCCGGAAATTTCTCTGGATAAAGTTCTTTCCCTTTTGGAAAACAGCAAAATCAGCGGTATATCCGGCGCATTGATAAATGACAATTTAAAGGAATTGGATTCCTTAAAGGAGATCGCTGCACAAAGAGGAATCGATGTACATATTTTTAAGCCCCAGATGCCATTTAGCGAATTTAAACTGGGACCTGACGGTCTGGTTCCCGTTGTTGTACAGGATTACCAGTCAGGACAGGTATTGATGGTGGCTTACATGAACGAAGAGGCATACAACAAAACCTGCCGTACCGGAAAGATGACCTATTACAGCAGAAGCAGGAAGGAACTATGGGTAAAAGGCTTAACAAGCGGTCATTTCCAGTATATAAGGAGCTTAAGCGTAGACTGCGATAACGATACCCTTCTTGCCAAGGTAAAACAGATCGGTGCAGCATGCCATACAGGCAATTACAGCTGCTTCTACAGGGATCTGATCCCCATGGAAGAGGAAAATGTGGAAAATCCTCTGACCGTTTTTGAAAACGTGACAAATATCATCAAGGACAGAAAACTTCATCCCAAGGAAGGCTCCTATACCAATTATCTCTTTGATAAAGGTATTGACAAAATACTGAAAAAGCTGGGCGAAGAAGCGACAGAAATCGTCATTGCCGCCAAAAACCCCAACCCTGAGGAGATCAAATACGAGATTTCCGATTTCCTTTATCACATGATGGTATTGATGGTGGAAAAAGGCGTTACCTGGGAAGAAATTACCAGCGATCTTGCAAAACGTTAAATATCATAACTTCTGTACAACCTGCATAATATGATAGTAAAAGGAATGCAGGGCTGTGACGGTTAGGGAAAAATTTATATATCAAAGGAAACCGTTACAACAACGTTGATACTTAGATTGGGTATTTTCCAATCTTATGTACCATTACGTTGTTGTCCGAGCGAAAGCGCGTTTCCGTGATATATATAATATTTTCTACATAGACTTATCACGGCAGCAATCTATTCAGCAGGTGGACATATGCACAAAACGCTTAGCAGAGATGAGAAATTGGACCAGATCATGCGTTTGAGGGAATACCAGCAAAATAATTCCAATCATGTAAATACCATGGCGGGAATCGTATCTCCAAGCGCTAATACGGATGATGAAATCCAGGATAAAGACCAGACGGGAATTCCCAATGCACTTTTTTGGAAACTCCGTCTGGTTTTATGTCTGATCCTGTTTGGTGCACTTTGCATGTATCATTTTACTATGGAACCGGAGGAAGGAACTTTTACAAAAAATCTGCAGTCGGCTATTAAAGTTGATTACTCTGAGAAGGTCATTGATTTTGTAAAAGATTTCACTTATACTTTAGATTATGAGAAAACTAGCATTAAGTGATGAAATATTATTAAAGATCGACAAACCTGCACGTTATATCGGCGGAGAAGTCAATTCTATCATGAAAGACAGAGAGCGCGTGGATATTCGTTTTGCCATGTGCTTTCCCGACGTTTATGAGATCGGCATGTCCCATCTGGGCATTCAGATCATCTATGACATGTTAAATCAATTTGAAGATACCTGGTGTGAAAGGGTTTATTCTCCTTGGATGGATCTGGACGAGATCATGCGTAAGGAGCATATCCCTTTATTTGCGCTGGAATCCCAGGAACCGGTAAAAAACTTTGATTTTCTCGGCATAACCCTGCAATACGAGATGTGCTATACCAATATCCTGCAGGTTCTGGATTTATCAGGTATTCCGATTTTTTCCAAGGAACGCTCATGGGATGATCCCATAGTCATAGGCGGCGGACCCTGTTCCTATAATCCGGAGCCCATCGCTCCCTTTTTTGATTTATTCTATATGGGAGAGGCAGAAACCCGTTACAGGGAATTATTAGACTTGTATAAGGAATATCGGGATGCCGGAAAGAGCCGCAGGGATTTTCTTATAGAAGCCGGAAAACTGAAGGGGATTTATGCACCGGGCTTTTATGAAGTGACATACAAAGAGGACGGCACCATTGATGATTTTTACCCAACAGAACCGGATCTTCCCACAGAAATCATGAAAGAACTGGAAACGGATCTGAGCAATACCTATTATCCCCAGAAGCCCGTTGTTCCGTTTATAAAAGTAACTCAGGACCGGGTTGTTCTGGAAATTCAGAGAGGCTGTATCAGAGGCTGCCGTTTTTGTCAGGCAGGGCAATTGTACAGACCTGTCAGGGAACGCTCTCTGGAGTTTTTAAAGGAATATGCCCTTGAAATGTTAAAATCCACGGGACATGAAGAAATTTCCCTAAGTTCCCTAAGCTCCAGTGATTTTTCAAAACTGCCGGAGTTTATGGATTATCTCATTGAAATATGCAAAGAACGTCATGTAAATATTTCCCTTCCTTCCCTGAGGATCGATGCCTTTTCTCTGGATGTTATGAGCAAGGTCCAGGATGTAAAAAAGAGCAGCCTGACATTTGCACCTGAAGCGGGAACACAGAGAATGCGCAACGTGATCAATAAGGGATTGACGGAGGAAGTTATTTTAAACGGAGCAAAGCTTGCCTTTGAAGGCGGCTGGAATAAAGTAAAATTGTATTTTATGCTGGGACTTCCTACGGAAACCCATGAGGATGCCAGAGGAATTGCCCGGTTGAGCAACGAAATCGCCAAATTGTATTATGAAACAGTTCCCAAGGAAAAACGAAACGGAAAGGTACAGATCACGGCAAGCACCTCCTTTTTTATACCAAAACCCTTTACCCCTTTCCAATGGGCGCCTATGTGCACCAGGGAACAGTTTCTGGACAAGGCTCATACAGTAAAGACCGCCGTTTTGGAACAGCTGAATAAGAAAAGCATTAAGTATAACTGGCACGAAGCGGACGTATCCGTTTTGGAAGGCATTTTTGCAAGAGGTGACAGAAAGATCGCCGATGTTATTTATATGGCATATAAAAAAGGCTGCATTTACGATGCCTGGGGCGAATATTACAAGCATGATGTCTGGGTGGAATGCTTTGACGCCTGTGGTCTGGATATGGATTTTTATACCACAAGGGAAAGAAGCCTGGATGAAAAATTCCCATGGGATTTCATCAGCTGCGGCGTTACCAAGAACTTTTTAATGAGAGAGTGGCAGCGCGCTTTAAATGAAGAAGTAACCCCTAACTGCAAAATGGCATGTCAGGGCTGCGGAGCCGCCCGTTTTGGGACAGGCATCTGTTTTGAAGAAAGATTATAAAATTGAAGCCAGATAATAAATGAACAGAAGCTATTTTTGATAAATGCTCAAAACTGGTTCAGATCGGAGATATTTATGAAATATCGAATTAAATTTTCCAAATACAGTTCCATGATTTTTATCGGTCATCTGGATATGATGCGGTATTTTCAAAAAGCGATCCGCAGAGCGGAAATCCCCATTGCTTATTCTGCAGGATTCAGCCCTCATCAGATCATGTCCTTTGCAGCGCCTTTAGGCGTGGGCTTATACAGCAACGGAGAATATCTGGATATTGAACTGACAGAAGAAATGCCTACAGAAGAAATGAAATCCCGGCTAAATGAAACGATGGTGGAAGGGGTAGATATCCTTTCCGTAAAGGCTTTGCCGGAAGATGCGGGGAATGCCATGGCAAGCGTAGCAGCCGCCGGATATACAGTCAGGACCAGACCGGGACATGAACCTTCTTTTAGCTTCGGAGACCGATTTGAAGTATTTATGTCCCAGGAGGAAATCCCTTTTGAAAAAGAAACCAAGAAAAGTTCAAAGGTATTAAATCTGAAGGAAGGTATTTTCGATTACCGGGCAGGGGATGAGACCATCTATCTTTTGGTGGATGCCAGCAGCAGCGGCAATCTGAAGCCGGGAATGGTCATGGAAGCATATTATGGTTTTCTGGGAGAAAAGCCCGGGGAATTTGATTTTATTGTAACAAGGGAAGAAACCTACACAAGAAACGGCGAAGGAAAATTTATTCCTTTGGATGATGTGGGAAAGGACATATGATGGAGTCCGTAGATCAAACTGTAATTTTTACAACCATAGAAGAAAAACGGGGCTTTTTTTCCCTTGTGGATGAAAAACTTCATCTGGCAGCATTCGATACCTGCGACAGCCGGGATATGGATAAAATATTTGTAGGAAAGATCACCAATATCTTGCCGAATCTGAAAGCAGCATTTGTAGAATATAAAAAAGGGGTCTGCGGTTTTCTGCCCCTGACAAAAGAAGAACTGGCATCCTATAAATGTGAAATGCGTCTGCCCGTACAGGTGGTAAAAGATGCCGTAAAGACCAAAGAAGCGGTGCTTTCTACGGAGCTGTCCCTTACAGGAACTTACTGCATTATTACAAGCAAACCCGGGGGAATTACCTTTTCTAAAAAGATTCCGGCTCCTTTAAAGGAAGAACTTTCCCTTTTCTGCGCAGACCGGATCGAAAAGGAAATGACCTGCATTATCAGGACAAATGCGGCTTCCTTGGAAAAGGAGGATTACCCGCTGCTGAAAGCTGAGATCCTAAAGCTGGAAGAAAAACTTCAAAAACTTTTACAAAATGCTTCCGGCAGAACGATTTATTCCCGATTATATGAAGGACCCTCTTTTGTAGAAAAGCAACTGTCTAAAGTCGATTTTAAAAGGGTATCCAAAATCGTTACAGATTCCGAAGAAGAGTTTGACCAAATAAGTCAACTGATTCCCTGCAGTCTTTCAGAATACTTAAAATTATATGAGGATGTTTCTTTCCCTTTACCTGCCTTATATGGCTTAAGGGGAAAGCTTCATGAAGCTGTCAGCAGGACCGTATGGCTGAAATCAGGCGGTTATCTGGTCATTGAGCCTACAGAAGCGCTTACGGTCATCGATGTAAACTCCGGCAAAAACCTGAAAAAGATCAGCAAAAGGGAGCTTACTTCCCTGACCAACCGGGAAGCGGCAGAAGCGATTCCCTATATTCTCACTTCCCGCAATATTACCGGAATCGTCATTATAGATTTTATCAGTACGGATTCCAAAACCGAAGATGTGAAATTATTAAAGCTTCTTCGCAGCCATACGGCTATGGACTATGTAAAAACAGATGTTGTGGATATTACCCCTTTGGGACTTGTGGAGATCACAAGGCAGAAGCGGGATATTCCTTTAAAAGATCAGTTATGTGAGGTTGGATTATATGAAACTTTTAGGCATTGAAAAAGTAAGAGACGGTAAATACCTGAAAAATTATGAACTGACATATTTAAATAAGGCTGGCAGGGAAAAGAAATATGAAATTGTCAGCCGCAGCGAAATTTCCGATACGGAAAGCCTGGGCTCTTCAGTCAGCGGTCTTTCCATTGTGGTCATCTGTCAGGACAAATTGCTTTTACTCAGGGAATTTCGCATGGGTATCAACCGTACCATCTATAATCTCTGCGCAGGGCTGTTGGAACCGGGTGAAAGCGTGGAAGAGTGTATTGAACGGGAATTATATGAAGAAACAGGTTTAAAATTAAAACGCATTATCGACATTATGCCGCCTTCCTTTGCAGCAGTGGCGATTTCAGATATTCAAACAAGAATTGCCATCGTGGAAGCGGAGGGGGAATTTTCGGACCATACTTCCGATAACGAACAGATTCATGCCGCCTTCTATACAAAGGAAGAATGTGCACAGCTGTTAAAGACAGCGGAATTTTCTTCCAGAAGCCAGATGATCGCTTATTTCTTTACAAAAAATGCCTTTTCGGGGCTTGACAATTGGCAATAGCGCATGCTATGATACTACGGTATGCCGCATAACGAGGTAAAAGTGTGTCCTTTTATGACACCACCGCAGTTAGCGAGTAATTATTAGGAGGTGCCTTATGTACGCAATTATTGCAACAGGTGGAAAGCAGTACAAAGTTTCCGAGGGCGACATCATCAGAGTTGAAAAATTAGATGCTGAAGCAGGAAGTACTGTTACATTTGACCAGGTTCTTGCAGTAAGTGATAACGGCTTAAAGGTTGGTTCTGACGTTGCTTCTTCTTCTGTAACAGCAACTGTTATGGATCAGGGCAGAGCAAAAAAAGTTATCGTTTACAAGTATAAGAGAAAAACAGGTTATCACAAGAAAAATGGTCATAGACAAGCATACACTCAGGTTAAAATTGAGAAAATTAATGCTTAATAGTCAGGTGGCATAAATGACAGCCATAAAGATGTTGTGCGATAAAGCTTCAAAAGTCATAAAAGGATTTGAAATAAACGGTCATGCAGGATCTGCCGGTTACGGTAAAGATATTGTATGTGCTTCCGTTTCAGTTCTGGCGATCAATACGCAAAATGCGATCGAACAGTTTTGTGAGGATGAATTTGAACAGTCCTGTAATGAAAAGGACGGTTCTATGAGATTTCTCATAAAAAAACAGCCGGGACATGATGCAAGCCTGCTTTTAGCAGCTGCTTACTTAGGCTTTGAAGAAATCGCCAAGGAATATGATGATTTTGTATCAATGGAAATTAAGGAGGTGTAACACCCATGTTAAAAATGAACCTTCAATTTTTCGCTCATAAAAAAGGTGTAGGTTCTACTAAGAACGGTAGAGATTCCGAATCCAAGAGATTAGGTGCGAAAAGAGCTGACGGACAGTTCGTAAAGGCCGGAAATATCTTATACAGACAGCGTGGAACAAAAATCCATCCCGGTGTTAATGTCGGCAAAGGCGGCGATGATACATTATTCGCTTTGGTTGACGGCGTTTTAAGATTTGAAAGAAAAGGAAGAGATAAAAAACAGGCTTCCGTTTATCCGGTAGAGGACTAATTTAAGTTACTTTTGGGGCTGTTGCATTGGAAAATATAACATTTTCTGAATGTAACAGCCCCTTTTTCATAAAAGTCCCAGAATTAACACAAACTACTCATGAGGTGAGCATATGTTTGCAGATCGTGCAAAAATTTATGTAAGAAGCGGCAAGGGCGGCGACGGACACGTTTCATTCCGCCGGGAAAAATACGTGCCAAACGGCGGTCCCGACGGCGGCGACGGCGGCAACGGCGGAAGCGTTATTTTTGAAGTCGATGAAGGATTAAATACCTTAACCGATTTTCGTCATATCAGAAAATACTGTGCAAAGGACGGCGAGCCGGGCGGCAAGAGAAACTGCCGGGGCAAAAATGGGGAAGATATCATTATCAAGGTCCCTGAAGGCACAGTTTTAAAAGAAGAGGAAAGCGGGCGCGTCATTGCAGATATGTCGGGCGACAACCGCAGAATGGTCCTGCTGACCGGAGGAAGAGGCGGCAACGGCAACCAGCATTATGCCACAAGTACCATGCAGGCTCCTAAATATGCCCAGCCGGGACAGCCCTCCAAGGAACTGAATATTTTAATGGAATTAAAATGTATTGCTGATGTAGGGCTTGTAGGCTTTCCCAATGTGGGCAAATCCACCCTGTTAAGCAGAGTGACCAACGCCAGACCCAAGATTGCAAACTATCATTTTACCACCTTAAATCCCCACCTGGGCGTGGTGGATATGGAAGACGGCGGCTTTGTCATTGCGGATATTCCCGGACTGATTGAAGGCGCTTCCGAAGGCATCGGATTAGGACATGAGTTTTTGAGGCATATCGAGAGAACCCGTGTCATTATCCATATGGTGGATGTGGCAGGAACTGAGGGCAGAGATCCCATTGAAGATATTTATACCATCAATAAAGAGCTTGCTGCATATAATGAGGAAATCGCTGCAAGACCCCAGGTCATCGCAGCAAATAAGATCGATGCCATTTATGAGGACGTGGAAAATGACCCTGTAAAGCGTTTGAAGGACGAATTTGAGGCAAAAGGCATTCAGGTGTTCCCTATTTCGGCGGTCAGCGGAAAAGGCTTAAATGAGCTTTTATTTGCGGTAAAAGCCATGTTGAATGAAATCAACGAACCGCCGGTGGTATTCCAGCCTGAATATGTTCCCGATGAAATGCTGGCATATTCTAATGAACCATTCTCCGTAACCTACGACGAAGAAGAGAATGAATATGTAGTAGAAGGTCCCAGAATCGAAAGAATGCTGGGCTATACCAACTTAGACAGCGAGAAAGGCTTTGTATTCTTCCAGAAGTTCTTAAAGGAAAATGAAATCCTGGACCAGTTAGAAGAGCTTGGTATCAAGGAAGGCGATACCGTCCGCATGTATGGATTGAAATTCGATTATTATAAATAAAGATACATTACACCAGAATAAATGTAAAACGAATGCCGCGTATAAAAGCACACAGCTGCGGCAGATGGAGAGGAATATGACAAGTAAACAACGGGCTTATTTAAAAGGTCTTGCAATGAATATAGAACCAATCTTTCAGATCGGTAAATCCAGCCTGACACCGGAAGTCACAGAGGCTGTCAGCGAGGCATTTAACACAAGGGAACTGATCAAGATCGCCGTATTAAAAAACTGTATGGATGATCCCAAGGCAATTGCCCAGGCTCTTGCAGAAAGAACCAGGTCTCAGGTGGTTCAGGTGATCGGTAAGAAAATTGTTCTTTATAAAGAGAGCAAAGATCATAAGAAAATCGAGCTTCCCAAATAATCAAACAACAGATAAAAAAATATTTTTTGCAACAATTTCCATTTATTGTTTATGCAGACGGAGGGATTATGTCCAAAATCGGTATTATGGGCGGAACTTATGACCCGATCCACCTGGGGCACATGCAGTTGGCAGAACAGGCGTTGACAGAACAAAAACTGGATAAAATCATATTTGTTCCCAACCATGTTCCATGGATGAAAAAGGAAAGGCATATTACAGAAGAAAACCATCGTTTGGAAATGGTCCGCCTTGCTATTGAAGATCACCCGGATTATGAATTATCTCTGGTGGAAGTCGAAGCCGGTGGAGATTCCTATACTTATCAGACACTTGAAACTTTAAAAAAACAATATCCGGAAGATGTATTTTATCTTATTTTGGGAGCAGATTCTTTATTGTCCATAGAAAAATGGGTTCATCCGGAGAAGATCATGGAAAATGCCGTTATCCTGGCTGCAGTAAGGGATGACTGTGACAAGGATATGCTGACAAAACAAGCGCACTATCTGACCGATAAATATCACGGTCAGATCTGCCTTCTTGATATGCCTCCCATGGATATTTCCTCTACAAAGATCAGGAATGAATTTTATGACAATTCCGGAATTCCTAAAATGCTTCCGGAAAAAGTTGCAGAATATATCAGACAAAATCATTTATATTGTTCTTAACCGATTATATGGAGGAAAAACCTTGGAGAATTTTAATACAGAAGATGACTATTTAAAGTCCCTTGAAAAAAAACTTTCCAAAGAATTGGACAAGAAACGCTTTGCCCATACCATAGGAGTTGCATATACTGCTGCAAATCTTGCCATGGCTCATGGAGATGATATTTATGACGCTTACTTAGCAGGATTGCTTCATGATAACGCAAAATGTATTTCTTCTTCGGAAAAGCGCAGATTGTGTAAAAAATATAATGTCAGTTTAAACGAAGCAGAAGAAAAAAATCCTGATCTGCTCCATGCAAAGCTCGGTGCCGTGCTTGCAAAAGAAATATATGGTGTGGAAGACAATTTTATTATAAATGCGGTCAGATATCATACTACAGGCAGACCGGGAATGACAGAGCTGGAGAAAATCATTTACATTGCTGATTATATTGAACCAAATCGAAAAATACTTCCTGACATGTCCAAAATCCGCAAAGCGGCATTTAGAGATCTGAATGAAGCAATGGTTTTGATCTTGCAGAATACACTGGGATATCTGACGGATAAAAAGGCTTCCATAGACCAGCTGACACAGGAAACTTATGACTATTACAAAAACATCGCAGGAAATCATTGATTTTATAAAATTCCCTTTAGGACTTATTTCAGTTAAACAATCAATCACAAAGAACAGAAGGAGATATTATGAGCACTCAATTGACATCAAAAGAAATTGCCCTTGCTGCAATCGAAGCATTGGAAGATAAAAAGGGCGAAGATATAAAAATAATCGATATCAGTGAGGTTTCCACCCTTGCAGATTACTTTATTATCGCTTCCGGAAACAATCGCAATCAGGTCCAGGCATTATGTGATAATGTGGAAGAAAAACTTGGAAGAATGGGCGTTGAACAAAAACAGTGTGAAGGCTATGATAACGGCAACTGGATACTGGTGGATTACCGTGATATTGTCGTTCATATTTTTGATAAAGAAAACCGTTTATTCTATGATCTGGAAAGGATCTGGCGAGACGGAAAATTCGTAGAAAAGGATCAATTATAATTGAAAAAGGATGTTGTTCATGTATTGAAAAAACAGAACAACATCCTTTTTGTTTAGTGGCATAAACGGAAGACTCCGAATACCTTTCCCAAGATTGCACATTCCTGTACAATGATCGGCTCCATGGTATCATTTTCCGGCTGGAGACGAATATAGCCATTTTCTTTGTAAAATGTTTTAACTGTAGCAGAATCTTCCACCAAAGCTACAACAATATCACCGTTTCTTGCAGTATTACACTGCTGAACAAAGATCTGATCACCATCAAAAATACCCACATTGATCATACTGTCCCCTTTAACACGAAGCACAAAAGTTTCACCGGCAGGAACAATATCTGCAGGAACAGGAAAATACCCTTCAATATTCTGCTGGGCAAAAATCGGCTGACCTGCAGCAACAGTACCGATAATCGGTATGCTTGTCATTTCCCTTCTGACCATCTGAAAACTGTCATCTACGATCTCAATAGCTCTGGGCTTTGTGGGATCACGGCGGATATAGCCGTTTTTCTCAAGAGTTTCCAAATGAGAATGAACGGAAGAAGTGGATTTTAAATGTACTGCTTCACAAATCTCACGGACTGCCGGTGGATATCCCTTTTTTAATATTTCATCCTTAATAAATTCCAAAATCTGTTGTTGTTTTGCAGAAATTTTTCCTTGAGCCATATAGAACCCCCTTATAAATATTGAACAACTTAATAAACTGTACATTTCATAAAAAAATCAGAAATAAATAATGTCATAGATATAGTAAAGAACCTTTATCTGTATGAACTATATCTAGTATAACACCACTTTCCCAAAAAAGCAAACATATATTCCGAAAATTTGTTCGATTTTTCTCTTGACTTTTCGAACATGCATTCGTATAATGCATTTATAGGAACAAACGTTCACAACAAACGTTCGATACATAACACATAAAAATACCCAGTTTTAATTAGGAGGAAATGATGATGAATAGAAGAGCTGCAATAATAAAAGGAAATGAACAGAAGAGAAGAGCTGCCAGAAAAAAAGCATTCATACATAAAATGACATTTGCGTGCATGACAGGAATATTCGTTTTGGTTCTTACTTTATCCGTTTTTTCCTTATCTGCAAAGGCAAATTCCACTACAGGTGCAAATGAATACAAATATTATACCAGCCACTTGATCGAACCCGGTGAATCCCTCTGGTCCATTGCTGAATCCAATATGGATACCGTTCATTATGACTCCATACAGGACTACGTTGATGAGATCATATCCATAAATGGAATTTCCGGTGATAAGATCCAGAGCGGTTATTATCTGTTAATTCCTTACTTTTCAGAGGAAATAAAATAAGGCGATGCCGATCAATCGGCATCGCTCCTTAATTTTACTACATTTGCAGCCATACGGCGTCTGGAATCCGCCTGTGCAGCATAGTGTTTTCTTGTGGTATTGACATCTTTATGCCCCAGAACATCTGCAACCAGATAAATGTCTCCTGTTTCCTGATATAAGGTAGTGCCATAAGTACTTCTTAATTTATGGGGTGTGATCTTTTTAAGGCTGGTTACCTTTCCGGCATATTTTTTTACCAGATTTTCCACACTTCTTACTGTGATCCGCCTGTTCTGCATAGATAAAAACAGCGCATTTTCATGTCCGCTTTCAGGAATGATTTCTTCCCGAAGCATTAAATAATCCCTTAATGCTTTTTCCACTTCATCACCAAAATAAACAACTGCTTCATATCCACCTTTTCTGCGGATTTTAATTCCGTTATTTTTAAAATCAACATCCTGAATATCCAGGCCCACACATTCCGAAACACGGATGCCGGTTCCCAATAGAAGAGTTAGAAGCGCCAGATCCCTGGTTTTGGTCTTTGCATGATATTTTAATTCCGTTTTTGTCATATGATCCCCATTTTCCACTGCATCAAGGAGTGTAGCAACTTCATCCGGATCAAGACGTATAATTTCTTTTTGATGCAATTTAGGCATTTTCATCAATGCGGCAGGATTTTTTTCGATCAGTTCACTGGTGTAAAAATAATTATAAAAGCTTCTTAGAGATGCCAGCTTTCTTGCTTTTCCCCTTTCATCATTGGTATATTCTTTTCCATCTTTTTGATAATAGGAGAGATATTCCATGTATTCTTCAATATCTTCTTTGGTAATCTGGTCTAAAACAGGCAGTTTATATTCTGTAATAGGCATTTTACCAAGCTGGCTGTTATTTTCATGCAGGAATTCAAAAAAGATTCTTAAATCAAGGGCATATCCTAATTTGGTTCTCGCTGACATGGTATTATCCATTCCCCGGAAGAAATTTTTACAAAAAGGTGGAAGAGTAGTGAGCACTTCCCTCAGTTTCAGAGTCTGTTCAATCTGCACTTGATCATGATAATTTTTTTCACTATTATTGGAATTTCCCATTCTAATCACCTGTTTTCGTTATGTATTATCAGTTATTTCCGGCCAACCTGTCATATGATTATTGACAATAGCTGTAAACATTCGTTCTTTTACCCCCGGATTTTCCATATTTAACTTCTTCAGCAGATTCTTAACATATTCCCGTTTCGTATTTCCATCTGCCGGACAGGGGCTCTTAACTACCGGTATGTTATATTTATTGACAAATCCAATAACATCAGCCTCACTCATGTATAGAAGAGGTCTGATGACAGTCAGATCCATACGGTCCAAATAAGTTTTGGGAGAAAAGGTATGAAAACGTCCTTCATATATTAAAGACATTAACATTGTTTCCACCACATCATCTTTATGATGAGCATATGCAACCTTGTTGCAGCCTAATTCTTTAATTTTTTCATTTAAAGCCCCTTTACGCATTTTAGCGCACAGGGAACAGGGATTCGACTCTTTTCTGTCATCAAAGACGATCTGAGCGATCTGAGTAGGCAGAATCGTATATGGTACCTCTAATTCTTCGCAGAATTGTTTTATTCCCTCCAGATTTAAGTTGTCAAAGCCCAGATCCACAGTAATTGCATGTAATTGAAATTTCTCGGGATAAAAGCGCATAAGACCTTTTAAGGCATAGAGAAGTGTCAAACTGTCTTTCCCTCCGGAAATTCCAACTGCAATATGATCTCCGTTTTCAATCATTTATAATCATCTATTGCCCGCCGGGTAAAACTGTATAATCTTTGTGCATCCATATAAAATCCTCGTTATGTACTTTTTCTGTCTAATATGATTTTCATTATACACCATAAAACTATGATTTATCAAAAAAATCAAGAATTTTATTACATATTTAAATTTTTACGGAAACTAAACAGCAAGTATGATATAATGAATACAAATGAACCAACAGGCAAAACAAAAATAGAAAAACGACGAGGTGTTTTATTGTGAAATTTCGCTTGGATAAAAAATATTTGCATTGGGGGATAACAGGATTTCTTGTTCTGGCATCTGCCATTTTGTTCTATTATTTCGTATTTCATACTGCAAAAATATTTGATATCATCAAATCTGTTTTTAATGTATGTATGCCTATCATATATGGCTTGATACTGGCATATCTGCTGACGCCCATCTGCAGTTTTTTTGAAAGAAAACTGCTTTTACCGCTATATAAAGCATTCCACCTGGATACAGAGAAGTTAAAGACCCGTAAACGGATCAGAACACTGGCGATTTTACTTACCATGTTTTTGACTTTATATTTACTTTACATTTTCTTTTCCATTGTCATGAAAGAAGTAGTTGCAAGCATTCAGAGTATTATCCTGCAATCCTCTATTTATGTAAGCAATTTAGAAAGATTGATGGAAAATATTCTTTCTTCCAATAAAACCATTGAAAAAATGGCAACAGATCTGATCAATACCTATTCCGGTGAATTAAATAACTGGTTAAATGACAGCGTACTTCCAAGAATCAATGTCATTATCAAAGAAGTTTCTTTAAGTGTACTTGGCGTTGCAAAAGGACTTTGGAATCTGATCATCGGTTTGATTATTTCCATTTACGTACTTGCAAGCAAGGAAACCTTTACAGGACAAGCAAAGAAATTTGCTTATGCCGTATTTTCAGAAGAAAATGCTAACGGAATTATCAGTGATTTCCGCTATGCCAATAAAACATTCGGTTCCTATATCAGTGGTAAGATCATTGATTCCATTATTATTGGTATCCTGTGCTTTATTCTGATGAAAATATTTAAGCTGCCTTATGATATCCTGGTCAGCGTAATAGTAGGTGTTACCAATGTAATTCCCTTTTTTGGTCCCTTTTTGGGCGGTATTCCCAGTGCCTTATTGATTTTGATGGTAGATCCTATCAGCGGAGTTAAATTTATTATCCTGATCTTAGTTCTTCAGCAATTTGACGGAAATGTACTGGGACCCAAGATTTTGGGAGACTCTACAGGGCTTTCCAGTTTCTGGGTAATCTTTTCCATTACCATTTTCGGAGCATATTTCGGCATTCTGGGCATGGCTATCGGTGTTCCCGTATTTGCCCTGATCTATGCCGGAATAAAACGCAAACTGAATAATACTTTAAGAAGCAAAGGACTTGCAACAAATACTAAAGAATACATGTATCTGGATAAAATAGAAGAAAAGAAAATGATACAATTAACAGAAGAGAAAAGAAAGGATGCGAGAAAATCCAATAATCCTTCTTCCTTTTCAAAGAGCATGTCCAAATTGTATCAGAAAATGAAAAAAACAGATGAGACACAAGAAGAGGATAAAAATAAATGAAATTTTTAATACAAAATGTCCAAACAGCTTCTGTTACCGTAGATCAAAAAATAATCGGACAAATCCAAAAAGGATTTGTGGTGTTTATCGGTATTTGTGATACAGATAACGCTCAGATTGCCGATAAAATGGTCCAGAAACTTCTTAACCTGAGAATATTCAAAGATGATGCCGGAAAGACAAATTTGAGCCTTTCTGATGTTTCTGGTGAGCTTTTGCTGATATCACAATTCACTCTTTACGCAGACTGCAGCCATGGTAACAGACCTTCCTTTATAAAAGCCGGAAATCCTCAAACAGCGGAGCGCTTATACGAATATATTATTGATAAATGTAAAGAAACATCTTTAACAGTTCAGACCGGAAGCTTCGGTGCAGATATGAAAGTTTCTTTAATAAACGACGGTCCCTTTACAATTATGCTGGATTCGGCAGAAATCGTTAAAAACTCATGAAGTAACAAAAACTACATGTTTTGTGAACGCATCCGCGTTTGAATTTGATATAAATCAGTTGCAGTTGTTAATGACTTTTTATTGCTATAACTTTTCGTTAAACTGTTCTTTAGTTTATAGAAAACGGAGCGTATGCGGAGTGGTACTTGCTACCAGCAGCGTCTTAATATTCCGCTGTGCTGCTGGTTGTTTAGCAAGTATTTTATAAACGGCAGTTTAACGAACAAGTTAGGACTAAATGCACACACATGGAAACTTTTAATTCCTTGTCTAAATTAGGCAAGGAATTTTTTTTATTGCCAGAAAGGAGAGCATGAAGAGTATGAGTGAATCTGAATTTAAAGAAATAGTGGATCTGTTTGTAGACATTCTTAATTCAATTCATTTGGGTCTGCAGGTTGGCATGAATGATGATCCCTGGATGAATGAGTTAGTAAAGCAGTGTGAGACCTTAAATGATCTGATCATAGCGGCGTGTCTACACAAATACGGTTATGTTGTTGAAGGTTGTGTTGCTGTAAAAAGAGAAGGAGAGTAAAGAGAATGGATAAAAAGATGAAAAAGCTAATGGAGCTATTCCAGCTGCTGACTTCGTTGCTTGACCTGCGTATATCTGATGAGCTGGATGAACTTGTTAAGGGTCTGCATCATGCTATATCTGCGGAGCTGGCTGTAGCTTATATGTATGAACATGGTTATGAACATGACGGAGTTGAGTTTGTCAAGAAAGAATAAGGAGATCAGAGTGTATGAGTAAGCATTTAAAAGATTTATTGAAAGAATACAGAAAACAATATTATGAATGGCTGTTGTTTATGTATGTATATTATGATGAAGATTTTGAAACGCCGGATGATGATCTTTTGTTATGTTTTGCAGTCAGAGAGGCTTTAGAAGCAAGGTTACAAGTAAATAAAAATAATCGAAAATTATTAGCAATGAAAGAGAGGTAATGAAGAATGAAAGTAACAGTATTAGGAATTAGTAGGAGAGAAGTAGAACGGAAGGATGGCAGGAAGGCAGTTTATACGTCAATTTTTTATACTGAACCATTTGATGAATATACCCGGAGTAATCAGGTATGCTTTGGTGAAAAATGCGGTAGTGTAAATACAGCTTTGGACACTGAAACGATTCATGTCGGTGATGAAATCAGTCTTGATTATGCGCCCACCGGATTTACTTCACAAGACGGGAAACCGGAGTTCAGGCTTCAGAGCATTGACTTGATCAATCCCTTTAAGGGTGATAAAAAGTGATTCCTTTGGAATTGTCTTTTGTCATATAAAATACTCTTTGTGCTTGGGGCTGCTTTGTGTGGGCAGCCCTTAAAGAGAGAAAGGAATAAGTCATGAAAGAAATTTTATATATTGTGTTTATGTTCAGTTTGTCATTTTTCATTTGGGATTTTATTTTTAATTTTCTTTTTGACCATTCAAAACAGATCAGGGAATTTAAGGAACATTTAAGTACCGGGGATGAAATCCCGTTTTTTGATGAATCCGTTAAGTCGGATGAGGATAAGGATCAATAGAGCTCATTGATATAAATCTAACTGAAAGGTGGTGATCTTTATGCCTGGTATTGTATTAGCAGCTTCTGGAATTACATGGGATGCTGTGCAGGCTGCAATGTCTAACCTCATGGGTGTAGTAAATACCATGATTGATGCTATAGCGGCTAATCCGCTTCTGCTTGTGTATGCTGTAGCTCCCTTGGCAACTGTAGGTATTGGAGTTTGGACAAAGCTGCGTCACTCATAAGAAAAGAGGGGGCTTATTGCTCCCTCTTATTATTTATAAGGTTAATGCACAAATTAGACCTATAATCAGTAATACAATTATTATAGTTAACATTATTACTAAATATATTGTATAACCTTTTAACATTGAATATATTAGGTGTTCTAATTTTGACATTTTTCTGTATTTTCGTTTTTTCACTTTTTCACTTCCTTTCAATTTTTGATTATAGCAAAGGAGAATTTGCATGAAAAGATATATTTTGTTTATTTGTACTTTTTTATGTACGTTTTTATTGAATTTTGATTGTGTATATGCCTCTTCGTCTGATACTGATGATTTATCTAGTTATGATAATTGGTCTTTTCAAGAAAAGTCTGCTTATTGGAGTCTCAATGTAGTTAGTTTAATAGGTGCAGCTGCAAGTGTAATGAATGGTAGTAGTCAGGATGCAAGACAAACTATATTAGAAGTGTATCAAGATTGTGCATTTGTAAATGATTATGATACTTTTGAAGATTTTCTTGCTTCTAAGATGTCGTATGATAATGCTACTCATACATGGCATTATGATGATGATGTAAAGACTTTTATAAATGCTGTTAAAACTGAAATGGAAGAAGATGTGACTTATGTTTATGCACATCCAACAGCATCCGCAAATATAGGCGGCGGTCCTTTTGATACAGGATATAGGTATAAAAATCTTTGTAATCTTGTAGCAAAATTTAATGACTGTTATTTTGTCTGTTACGGCTATGGAGAAACAAGCCAGATTGGTGATAATCGTTATGATGTCTGGTATGTTGTGGCATATGAAGATGTTGAATATGCTGTATCATCTGATCTGACTGGAGAAAAATATAATTCTGATTTATATAACGGTAATTGGGAAAAGTGTAAAAGAAAAGATTTTTACATATTAGGAGATTCGGAAAGATTTATATATAAAGAATCTGCTACTGATGAGTGGGTTGTTAAATATTTGAATGAATTTGAATGGGATGATGTCGCTGATTTTGATCGCATTGGTAACTATGGTGGTTTTCTTTGCTCTTCCATGTTGACGTCTATGACACAATTAAGTGATGGTGGTCGTTTAAGTGCATTTTATTCGGACAAACAAGGACAAATTCCTGTATTTAATTCTGTAATGGCTATGAAAAACGGTACGTCTGTAGGTACGTGTGGTCAGTTTATGCCAGGCTACACCGGGCAGCCTATCACGGATAACAGCATAACTCAGACGGAGATAAACGATTTTAGTACAAATTATAACTATTATTATGGTTCGGATTCCGGATCAGGCGGCTCCGGTTCCGGTTCCGGCTCCGGATCAGGCAGCTCCGGAGGTGGACTTCTTGATTTTCTGAACAGTCTCGGATCTTTTGGAGATACCCTCCTGAAGATCCTTTCAAAGGTTATGGATATTTTTACCAAGATCTTTGACTTCTTTTCAAATACGCTGCTTGACGCAATCGATCTGATCCCTACCGGATTCGTTGAATTTTTAGGTGCATTGTTTCCCTTCATCCCGGAAGAGTGGATAACTGCCGTATCGTTGTTTCTTGTCCTGCTTCTGGTCGGTGCGCTGATCAGGATATTTATTAAATAGGGGGTGTGTTTATGAGAATAATAAAAATACTGGTGCCTGTAATGGCAGCATTTATCTTTTTTCATCCTGTGCCGGTCATGGCTGCCACCGCTGATGATGCAGAAATAGAAGCTGAAGGCAGCGGTGGCGGCGGACAGCATGATGTGGATGATCCCGGAAATTCCGGTGGCGGTGGCGGACACCATGATGTTACTGATACCACGTTAGAAAATATCATCAAGCCGTATCTCGTGATCCTGGATAACTGCCGGACAAAAAAGATCTATATAGGCAGCTATAGTTTTACGATCTTTGACGTCTGGATGTATGAGATCCTTATCGGGATTGTTGTCTGGTTCATCTGGTATAAGTTGTATTACTAAAAAAAAAGTGAGGTGTATTTTTGATGGAATTAGAATTGACATTGTCCGGAAATGACATAGGCGTACCTCAGGAAGTTCCTGTTGATTCACAGGTGGACAACCTGATCCTGACGGTCTACATAGAAGGTCCTGACTATACGGAAAGTCTGGGCAATCTTTCCGGACAGCTTGACCGGATCATTGAGCTTCTGGAGTACCAGCAGGAAATGATGATCTCGCAGAATGCTTTGCCGGATGAAGAGCCGGGAGAGGAAGAGGAAAAAGAGATAGTAGTAAATGTGACCGTTTCGGAAAATACGGTATCTGAAAATACAGTATCGGAAAATGCGCTGCTTACAACAAAGCTGACAGAATACAGTCTGACGGATTCCCTTCTGCTGGTGATCTGCCTGCTGCTGTTGTTCTTTATCGTTGTTTCGTTGTTTTTTAGGAAAGGAGAAAGTAACTGATGGAAATATTAACTTACCTGATCACATGGTTTCAGCTCGATCTGATTGAATCTGCAGAGACGTTCCCGGAGCTTTTACAGCGTTTCTTTTTTGTGCTCTTTGCAATGTATCTGATCCTTTCCGTTTTCCGTGCCCTTTTTTGGTTTGCATGGAAGATGGAAACGCTGATCAAATAATTGGATGGTTTTGTTAAAAGTGCACAATAAAAGTATGCTGCAGCAAGGTGGATCACTGCCGCAGCAGTGTGTTTTTATTGTTAAAAATGTACAAAAATAGAAAGAGAGGTATAAAATGGGTTTTCTCTTGTTTATAGGAATTTTATTTGTCTTTATGGTGCCCCTGTTCCGGTGCATACTTTTTAACCTGCACAATATCGGTCTTTACACCATATATGACATCTTTGACTACCTGGTCCATAGAAAGTGGAAGCGGTTTAATAAGTATGGTATCGATATGTTTGTCGGTATGTTCGGTCACGGAAAAACTCTTTCCATGACGCACAACGCACGCAGGTTGTATAAGAAGTTTGGCAACAGTCTGTTGTTTGTGTCCAACTATAAGCTCTTTGGGATTCCATATGTTCCCCTGGTCAATTTTAACCAGCTGATGGAGCTTGGAGAAGAAAAGCCGGAACATTACAGTTACCGGGAGTATATCAATGGTGCTGTTCCGCTCTGGTACTATGATGATGCCGGGAACATACTGCCTGAATACATAGATTATGAAAAGCGTTACTACGGAGAAGAAGAGAATGAATATATCCTTGTGAAGATGATCCGGCGCTGGAAGTACCAGGGCACGGTTGTCCTGATCGATGAGATCGAGGATGTTCTTTCCCACCGGAATTTTGCAAATTTCCCCCTCCAGCTTTTGAATGTCCTGACGCAGCAGAGGAAAAAGCATGTATATATCATGTGTTCAGCCCAAAGGTTCTTTATGGTCGATAAGCTGTTCCGCTGCATTACAACCCATGTCATAGACTGCAATAAGCATTGGAGGCTTCAGGGCATGAAATATTATGACGCCTGGGATTATGAAAATGCAATGACCCCGCAGCTGGTAAAGGCACAGAAAAGTTGCTGGTGGTTTGTAAAGAATAAGGATTTCCGCTGCTACAGCACGGAACAGATGGTCAGCCGTACCATGTCGGAGGACTTTATCAGCAATGATGAGAAGTTGTCCCGGATCGGACTGGGCAACATGGTGAATGAAGCTGCAGTGCAGCATCCAAGTTTCAGGCTCAGGAGAAGCCGGAAAAAGAAAGCCGTGTGACAGAACGGGAGTGCAGCCCGGCAGGAATCCGGTTTATCCGGATGCCGGACGGACTGCCGGACGTGGCGGAACACGGCTCCGGGCTGGATGGAAGAGTGAACCGAAGTCAAGGGACAAGGGCACGTATGTGCCCGATACGCCGTAGGGCAGCCCTTGACTTCCCCACAGCCTTCTGATGATGGGATCACAGGATTGATAGATCACTTTCTATCAATCCTCTTGATGTAAGATCTCACAGATTATAGGTTGAGAATATTTTTAAACGTTTAAACGATAACACCAAATCCCCCATATTCCAAAGGGGGGATTTGGGTACATATTTGTACCTTTTGGGTGTCTGAAAAGTGAAATTTTTTTCAAAAAAAGTGTGGTGGTTTTGTTTTGCAATATTTTTGCTCGTCGGCAGACGGAAATGGTTTTATCCACTCAATAGATAACCTGATCATTGAGTATGTAACTATTGGATCTGACGGAGCGATAAAGCGGATATTGACAGATATACAGGAGATAGGGAAAAAGCATGAGGGTCATATCAATTACTGGGAGCGTCTCAACTGCAAGCCCTGCAGCAAGTGGAGCTGGTGCCAGCATAATGTGCATCTGGATGATGGTATTTATATAAGCATCGGTCATTATGTGAATTATGCGAAGCCAAAGGTAGACTTTGAAGTCTATCCGGTTGTAAAGCTTGAAGTGAATCCCAACAAGCACGCTGGAAAGGAAGTTCTGACAGATCTGCTTGAAGTGCTCCGGGTATGGGGAGATGATGTGACGTTGTGCAAATATGATTATGCTGTTGATATCCCGATGAATCCGGAAGATGTGGAAGTGTTCGGAAGCCGGAAGGAAAGGGGGCTTTATAAGGGAACCCGGTATTTTGGACAGAGAAATAAGAATGGCTACTGCAAGATCTATGACAAGCAGAAAGAGCAGGAGCTGGATTCCCCGCTTACCAGGGTGGAACATACGATCGTATGCTCCGGCAGAAAGTCGACAAAGAGTATCAGCTTTGAGAATGTGTATTTTAAGAGAGAAAAGAAAAAGAGTAGTTTTGATGACAAAAAGATAACGCCAACGGACAAGGTTCTGATTGATTTCTGTAATTTGTGTAAAGCAAATGATCTGGATTATAAGAGTATTTTAGAAGGGCTTGACAAAAGAAAGCGTTGGTTCATTACAGAATGTTTGACAGAGAGTGAATATGAGAAGCTGGAATTTGATGATGATATCCGGGAAGCTCTGCTTGAAAAGGTGTATGAGTATTTCGGAATTAAGAAAAAAGCTGATATTGAAGTTGATGAAGAAGGCTGGGTTGTATTGGATGATACGCCGCTGCCATTTGATTAAGAGGGTGTCCGGAGCTTAGAACAGCCGGATCTGAGAGCGTGGAGCGGATCAGATATTGTAAAAGGGCAAAGCCTTGAGTGAGAAATGCCTGATATAGGCCCGGTGTGTGGTGGGATGCAGCAATATGACATTGCCTCCTTGAACAACCCTCTTAGTTTTGAGTTTTTAGGTGTATTGAAGGGTCAGCCGGGTTGACTGGACAAGGGAAGTTTTAGCCCCCTTAAGTAAGGGGGTTGGGGGATCCTTATAATCCCTTTACCTCTGTGCCATGTATCGCCTATATCGGCGTACACGTACTTTGGCAACACGAGGGGTCCCCACTGTTTTTGTCGATGCGCAGACAGATTTTATAGGGGACTATCTGTCCCCTTTCCACTGTGTAGGCTGCGCACGGGAAGTTTTAGCCCCCTGTGGGCGATGCTTAGGAATGCATGGTTTGCGTCTTTTGCAAGCCTTGCAGTCCTTAGACAGCGACAAGCACGAATGTGCGCCGGATGGCATAGGGGGTTGGGGGTCACGGGCTCGGAAGCCCCAATTGTATTTATGATCTGAGAAAAGGAGATTAGAAAGATGTTTGAAATTGTAATATGTTTTATGTTAAATGTTTTATGTTTTTCGTTTGTAGTGTTGTTTCAAGTATTGTTAGTTTATTTTATAGTTTTAGCTTGGGATGATTATCCAATTGTTGGTATTGTTTTATCTTTTCTTGAAATAGTATTTTTAAATGTGCTGATAAATGATTATGTCTCAGCTGTTGGTCCTCTTGATAATTTTTTTGACCTGTTTTAGTCCCCTTAAGTAAGGGGGTTGAAGGTCACGGGCTTGGAAGCTCCAATTGTATTTATGATCTGAGAAAAGGAAATTAGGAAGATGTTTGAAATTATATTTTGTTTTTTGCTTAATGTTTTATTTATTGCATTTTGTGTACTTGTGATGTTGCTTTTAGTGCTTTTATTCATATTTGTATGTGAAATTTGGGATGAATTTCCTTTGCAAGGCTTGGTAGTTATTTTAACTATAATAGTGGTATATGTTACGTTGGAATCTAATGGTGTAACAGATCTTAACTTAACTGATTCTATTAAAAAGTTTTTCGATCTGTTTCCGTTTACTGTGGATTGGCTTTCTGAAAGCGGTCTGTTTTAGAGCAAAGGAGAATGAAAATGAGTGAAAATTGTAAAGATTTTGTATGCAGTGTCAGATATAACTGCCTGGGTTACGATCATGACTGTAGATCGTGTGTGTGTAACGATTCCTGCGTGTCATGCCTTCATGGAACAGCTACAGATTTCGTATTTTGCCGAAATAAGCCTTTAAATAATTTCAGCCGTGAAAATGCCGGAAAAGTGGTCAAAACGATCTAGGCGGGCAAATTTTGGCTTGACAAAGGTGTCGTGGGTATTATATTGTGAATTTAGACAAGGATAACTTTTCGTTAAACTGTTCTTTTGCGAATAGTTGCTTTTAACTCTTAATTTAATCTACCACACAACCGGGCTGGCTGTCAACACCTCTCCCGGAAATGTGTTTCCGCGCCACGATCCAAGTACCAGATGGTTGCTCAAGGACACGCATGATATTTTTGTCAAAATGGAAGGACCTGACCGCGTTTTGCCGTTCGCCGTCCATGGCTCACTGGTTTACCGGATGCCTTCAGTCTGTGCACCGGAAGCTTGCCGGGTAATTCCTCGCTCAGCTCGGAGCGGGCGCCTGACGTTGCCCACTGGAAGATCATTTCTTAAGCTCTATGTAACTGATCTGCTGGTGTGCTGCCCCCACAAGCTGCGTGTTCATGTGCGTGATATCGTCACTGATCTGGAACAGTATATCGTTCTTTTCTTCCGGTGTCATGTTATACTCATATATCTTTGCACGTCTGCAGCTCCGGCTTGCCAGGAACCTTCTTTTTCCCCTGATGGCTGTCTCTAATTCCTTCGTGATATACTTGGTGACATATGCGGCTGCACGGTGCGTATCCTCGACTTTTGTTGCTGTCGTGAACCCCAGGCGGAAATCCGGCAGGTTATAGACCATCTTGCCGTCCTGCACCACTCCGCTCTCCACAAAAGCCAGGTCGCCGGTACATGCCAGCAGACCGTGGAAATGGTAATGGATTCCGTCCTTGTGCAGCTCCGGGATGATCATATAGATGAGATCCGGAGCTTTTCTCTGCTGCATGTTGTTAAACCATCTGCGGACGGTACGGCTCACCAGACTGTAATCGCTGCTGTCTATCTTCTCCCGGTCAAAGGTCAGGGTGATGAACCACTCCCATGTGTTGGCTCTTGTGATCTCATACACGGACTGCTTTGTCCGGTTCTGTGAAACCTGCCTGCTGTGGGCTGCTGCAGCTTCGCTGCGCTGCTCCGGGATCTTTTCTCTCATGCTGCTGTCCTCCTCCTTTCTCTTTCTTGCCTTGAAATCCTTTACCGTCTCACTCTCACTCCTTACCGGACGCTGGTATATGCGCACCTGCTGGTTAGTGGGATAGTCATACAAACGCACGTTATAACTTGGCACTGCTCTTTTCCTCCGTTTCATTGGTTGAGTTCAAAGTGTTGCTATTGTCAAGTAATAGGGAAGCGTCCGCCTCCGATAAAATGAACCCGTATTTGTCCACCAGATACCCGTCCCTGGTCGTTGTCCCGGCGGGCAGCGTCGCAGGGGACCCCCCAGCCCCCTGCTCCTTTCCCGCCGGGGGCTTCGCCGGAGCCGGTCTGATGTACTGCAGCAGGTCATTTTTGCGTATGCGCCCGTTCTCATCAAATGCCATATAGCTGTCATAGAACCGCCCCCATTTTTTCCGGTAGGGAAAGACAGTCCGGCTCAACACGTCATTTGTGCCATACCACTTCTCTATGCGCACAAAGAACGTGCCGAAAAAGAGTGACAGAAGCCACCCCGTATTTCCGGCATTATTCCCTTTCCGGTGGAGGATATCATACTCGATCAGGTCCCTGATCTGCCGGTCGATCTGCCGGTCCTTCTGTGCGATCAGGATCACATCATAGCCAAGTTGTCCGTGTATGGGGAAGAACTCGAGCCAGGCACGCCGGTTCGGGTCGCCCTGGAACCTTGCGCCCAGAATCCGGTAACACTCATCTATTACAATCTTTGCCTGGCTCTCCTTCCCTTTCTGCAGATACTTTTCCGCATATGCAACGAACTGATCCGGGTGCATCTCATAGATATCCACGAAAATGTACTTTCCCCGCAGTCCCTTCACCATGTCCTGGTTGATGTACATGGTCCCGATGACGGTCTTGCCGGCACGAAGCCAGCGCAGGATGTCCCTGGCTGTGTCCAGGGACTTTCCGCTCCGGGGTGTCCCGGAGAACAAATAAATCATGATACTTCACCCCTTTCCGAATATGGCAGCCCGTATCTTACGCACCAATATATAGACCGCCACCGCTGCCAGCCAGGCGGTCCCGATATCGACCAGGGTGCCGACCGGCACAAAATAATTGAGATAACCGACCCACTCCGATCCCTGTATATACTGTTCAGCCTCATCCAGCCACGCACTGAAAGGATCTTTTGGGAGCAGCTCCCAGACCTTCTGTGCCGCTTCTCCTATTTTCTCCAGCATTACACATCATCCCCCTTTCCGACCCAGTTCAGGGTTACCTTCCAGAGTCCGCCCACGAAAATGAGCACCTCAAAAAAACGGAGCATGGCGAAAATGGTATCATACTCCGTCAGGTCGATGACAAAAACATAATCTTCCTCAAGCCCCAGGGCACTGAAATCGAAGCTGAACGTAAACACAGGCTCCAGGGGTTCGGCATCGAACATTCCAACCACCCGGATGATATCCCAGAAGATGCAGAGCGGAAACACTTCCGACAGCAATCCGACAGCTGCCGAAGCTATGTTCGCCACGCCGTCAACCACATCTTCCCCGAACGCATCGAAGGCATCGATGATGGTATCGGCTACAGATATCCATTTGATCATCTTGATCTGGTCCAGGATGTCTCCCAGCCGCTCGTAAATACGCTGCAGCCATCCCTTCTCCGTCGTCGGATTCCCATCCTCGTCAAAATCTTCCCCCGGCTCTGTGCCGGGATCAGGAACCTGGTCCTTCGGGATCGTCAGCGTGCCCCCGGTATACGTCGGCGTGATGAGCTCGTATGGGCTGCCGTCCTCAATGTAACGCTGGAGGCTTGACAGGTTGGGAAAGACCATGAGCTGCGGTCCGACATAGGAAGCAGCATCAAAGTTTGAAAAAGTACCGTTTGATACCCATGTGCCTGATCCTCCCTGGTACAGATATGAGTAACGGTATCCCTCAAACGACACTATGGAGCCGGATGAATCATAGAAAAACACGTTGTCATTCAAAGCCTCGTGGACGTAATACACCCCCTTCACATTTCCGTTGATGGTATAATACGGATAATTGTCCCATACGCATCCGCCCCCTGTGCAGGGGGATGGCGTAAAGTTCGGAAAGCCGTTTTCCTCATTTTTTCCCTTTGACAGAAGCCATGCATTGACCGAATCATAAGCAGGCTTTTCCTCGGGCCACAAAAAAGCTCCATACAGGTCATCTCCGTCTGCGCCCTGGGTAGCTTCCTTCACGGCTTCCTTCAGTTCATTCATTTGCGCTTCGGACAGTATCACGTTTCCGTTTTCGTCCACCTGAATATCGGTAGATTTCCAACCGAGACTTTCAAGAATGGGATCTATAACTAAATTATCCACAGCTGCATAACCTAAAGCATACAACGCATACTTAACAGCTTCCGTAACAACAAAAGCCGCAGCTTCAACCGGCAAAGGTCGATAAACAATTGAACAAAAAAAGACAGACACCGCAATCAATGCAGCCTCTGCCCTAAATAGAATTTTTTTCATATATCATTCTCCATCTTTTAAACGTTTCACAACCTCATCAGCAATACGATCTTCAGCTTCCTTCCGTCGTTTAGCTTCAATCTGCGCAGCCGAATAGAAACATATAAAAGCGATTATTAAACCCAAAAGTATTTTCATAAAACCCGCCCCTTTCTTTTCTCAATTATAGCCCAGGGGCAGAGCAAAGGCAATATTTAATTTTCAGAGTGCGCCCCCAAGCCCCCTCGCACCAAGATCTTCTCCTGATCTAATTCCAGAAGGGGGATGTGCCTGCGGCGCAGTCGGGTACTTTGGGCGTGCGTCCTGAATACGATCCCATCGAAGGGATTGGACGCACACCTCAAGCAAAAGCACCCGAAAGAGATGGACCGGGTCTTTGGCAAAATCATTTTTACCAAAAAGGAGCGGATTTTTCCGCCCCTTCCAGACTACTGGTGCATCATCTTACGAATCCACTGCAGTGCGATCGGCAGACCGTACTTGACTGCAAGGAATCCAACCATGGCTGCCAGTACCGTTCCCACAACAGCGATCAGTGCTGTTCCCATGTCATTTGCCATGGGTTTGATATACTGGTCTAAAAAGCTGTTTAAAGAACTGCTCGCACCGCCAGCAGCCTCCCCGCCGGAAGCTAAAAGCATTCCGGACGCAATTCTTGCTGCATTCATTAACTTAGGCATTTTCTCACCCCCTTTCAAGATCTTATGATCTTCCTGATCATCCCCAAAGCTTCATTAACCCCTTTGATCACCAGGGAAACCATGATTCCAACTGTAATACCGGCAAAACACACGATTGCTATATATGTGATATACTCCCCCGGCGTTGCCTGCATCAACATCTGTGTTACATCACTAAATTCCATTTCAAACTCCTATGCCTTTAAAAACACCACAATCAACAAACCTATCAAGATGCCGCTGCAAAAGAGAAATGACGTACCAATATAAAAATCCTGTTTTGTCTGAATATCCAATACCTTCAAAACATAATCCAACGAATTTTCTGATACAGTTTCCGCCGGATCTTCCTGCTGCTCCTCTTCCGGTTCTGCCAGGATCCCCAGCTTTTCATCTATCTGCCGGAGAAGCTGCAGCATCTCTTCCTGATCCGCCGGATCATATATGATCTCATTCCCTGATACGCTCATTATTTACCAGCCTTTTCCGCCTTTGCTGCTTTCTCTTCTGCAGGTTTCTCCGCTGCCGTTTCTGCAGGTGCTGCTTCAGGAGCTGCAGCCTGGGGAACATTTGCTATGCCAACACGCTGGCAAGCCTCCAGCTGGAACATTTCAAAATTTGTGTTGTAGCAAAAACCAAAATCGTAAACATTCCAGATCTCAACTGCTGCATAGACATCTTCCGTGCAGGATACCTCTCCAAGTTCATTGTCCATGACAATACCCAGGTAACAGTACTTCTTTGTAGGGTCCTTCTTCCCCGGCTGCTCCTTCTTCGTCATCACAAGACAATCTTTCAGATTTCCATAAATTCTCATTTTCTTATCCTCCTATTCTTCTTCTAAACATTCAATCACTTCTCCCCATGTGGCATTATCCAGTATTACATCATCCACGTTATTGGAGATCGTAACCCGGTAACAGTTTTCTCTGACCTTGTGTTTCCAGACTTCAACACTGCTGTCACAGTACCGCCTGAATGCCCCATTGCTCAATGCTGTCACAAAGGAATTCAATCCCAGGCGTTTCCACTTGCTGTATATGTTCAAACTTCAACACCTCCTTCCCAGAACGAACACAGCCCACACAGGTAATCATCAAGCTGCTGCGCTGTTACATCAGTCAGCACCCATTCCCTCTCATCATATCCGGCTGATAAACTGTAAAGCCCTGTTTCCCGGTCCAGCCATGCCCAGAGATCATGTTCCTGGTACATCGCCATGGCAAGATCAGAGAGTTTGGGGATCAACAACAGATAAGTGACGCCTGACAGGTTTTTACGCAATAAAAAAACACCTCCTAACTCTTTTTTAAGAGTTAAAAGGTGTACCCGTAACTGAACCAGATTCACGGCAACTAGTTCCCAAAAGAAGGATTTATCAACATCTTATACTGCAAAGAGGTCGATAAATACCATCTTTTGCGAATAGTTGCATCTCTAACCTATCATTAACAAAATCCGTAAATAGATTAAACAATAAGATAAAAAGCAGCCTGTTTTACTATAAACAGACTGCTTAATAAAAATTCTTTAATCTAAAATTTGTTATTTCATTTCCTCAAAATCCACAATAAACTGTTTGATCAATTTTACCGATCCTTCAATCCCCAATATGGAACTGTTAATAGACAGATCATAAGAATCGGAACGTCCCCACTTCTTAGAAGAATAATAATTGTAATAACTCTGGCGTTGTTTATCCTTCTTAACGATCATATCCTTTGCCTTTTGTTCGGACAGATCGTATTTACGCATAATACGTTCAATTTTGCACTTTTCATTGCCGTGAATAAAAATGTTCAGACAGTTATCATATTCTGCCAGGGCATAATCTGCACACCTGCCAACGATCACACAGGGACCTTCATCGGCAATTTTACGGATTGCATCAAACTGCGCCAGGAAAACCTTTTGGCTGATGGGCATATCCACCATTGCCGCTGAATTGTAACCAAAGGAATAAGTATCCATTACCAGATTATATAAAAAACTGTTTGTAGGTCTTTCATCATGGCACTGTATCATTTCCTCACAGAAACCACTTTCCTTTGCTGCCCTTGTCAATAATTCCCTGTCATAAAAAGGGATTCCCAGCTCTTCTGCCAGCTTTGCGCCGATTTCACGTCCGCCGGAACCAAATTGTCTGCCAATTGTGATTATTGTATTCATATGTCATACCTCATTTCTGTAGGAACCATTATTTATGTATAAATTATATTAAATATTCCTGTATTTTGCAATGAATTTATACAATTTTCACAATATCTTGAAATTTATTTTTCCACATCTGTTCCATGGCTTTCGTACCACCGGCACCAGATTGCTGCACCTGTTGCAATAATCGTTAAAACTGCTACCATAATATTTTCTGCCATTGCTCTTCTCTCCTTGCTGTTTTAAGCTCCCAAAGGTTTTTCTGATTCTGTTTTAATCTTACTGGTAACTAAAATATTCTCAAATTTATGGTAGCAAAACCGGTTATTTTAAACAACCAACTTAACGGCTTTTAAATGCACTCCTTAAAATCTTAACTAAATTTTAACGTAAAAAAGCACGCTGTCAGAAAGATACTTTCATAACAGCGTGCTTATTATATTTCTTTTACATGATCATATGCGTATCAAAAATTAAGCAGCTTCTTTTTTGCCAAATAAAACTTTTGCACCATCAATGATCAGAATAACAGCTAAGATTACCAAAGGTACAATGATGATATCCTGAAGAACACAGGTAAACAATGCTGTACCTTCTGCTGTCTTATTGATAATGTTCATTAAATTGCCTTTAAAGGTAAAGAACATGGATGTCAACGTTGCAACGGACATAAAGATGATCGGGAAGTATAACATTTTGTTGTTTTTGCCGACTTTCTTTAAATATGCTGCAATTGCCAGGAATGCAGGTACTGCTACCAACTGGTTAGCTGCACCGAATAACGGCCATACTTTTTCGTATCCTGCAAGGCAGAGAACGAAACCACATGCTGCAGTGATAATTGTTGCTACATACATGTTGGAAAGAATGTTCTTCTCTCCTTTTTTGTTTGTTGCAAATAACTCCTGGAAAAGGAAACGTCCAAGACGTGTACCTGTATCCAAAGATGTTAAGCAGAAACAGGAAACAGCCAGCATGATAATGGTCTTTGTTGCATTTACTGCTGCTGTAGGAAGTCCGATAACTGCAAAGAAGTTAGCAATTGCTGTACCGAAGATAACAGTAGGAGAAATTGCTTCCAGACCTAAATCAGCCTGTACTGCAGCCATAGAACCATCGATAGATAATGTACCTACTGCAATTAAGGAAATAACTGCAAGTATACATTCGATCAACATGGAACCATAACCAACGATCAAAGCATCTTTTTCATTATCCAACTGTTTGGATGTTGTTCCGGATGCGATCAGAGAATGGAAACCGGAAATAGCACCGCAGGCAATTGTAATGAACAGTGTAGGGAACAGATAAGATCCGTTTACTGCAAAACCATTAAATGCAGGTGTTACAAATGTTGTAGATGAAGGATCTACGATTGTAGCTCCAATAATACCGATAATTGCGGCAACCATCATAAAGTAAAGCAGGAAAGAGCTTAAATAATCCCTGGGCTGTAAAAGAATCCATACAGGTGTAACGGATGCGATCATAATATATACAAATACAAATGCAATCCATACGTTTCTGGATGCGTCCAGAGGAAATGCAAGACCTAATGCTACGCAACCTGCCAGTAAGATAACACCTAATACAGAAGAAACACCTAAAGGAGCGTTCTTTCTATATACAAGGAAACCAAATACGATTGCTAAAGGAATGAACAATAAGGATGCTGTTGCAACAGATCCGTTTGTTGCGCTTCCGCCGTAGCTTGCACCGATGAAGGATTTTGCTACGATATCTGCAAATGCTGCGATAACCAGCAGTAATACCAGCCATGCAAATACTGTAAACAGCACTCTTGCTTTGTGTCCGATATTATCTTCGATAACTTCACCGAGAGATTTACCTTCATGACGAATGGATACGAATAATGCACCAAAGTCCTGAACGGCACCAAAGAAGATACCACCGATGATGATCCATAAGAAACATGGAACCCAGCCGAAGAATGCTGCCTGAATAGGACCATTGATCGGACCGGCACCGGCAATTGATGAAAAGTGATGTCCCATTAAGACAGGAGTCTTAGCAGGCATGTAATCAACACCATCTTCCATTGTATGTGCTGGTGTTGGTTTGGAAGGGTCGATTCCCCATGATTTTGCCAAAAATCTACCGTATGTAAGATATGCAACAACGAAGATTGCAATGGCAAGTAAAATTAATACAACTGCACTCACACTTAATCCCTCCTATTTTGTTTTTTAATTGTAAATATGTGAGATTTATATATAAAGCCGCCATCAAAGCTGCTCTATAAACTATTTTATTTCCTGCCGGAAGGGTTTAATCCCTTCTTCTTCACATTCCCGGCTGAAAGTCTTTTTTCCTGCATGGACGTCAGAAAACACCTGCTTATACAGTTTTTTCATTTTCCGTGCCTGATAATTGGCAATTACTTTCTCGTCCTCCATGGATGCACAGATCACCCTGCCCTGGCTAAAACCACGGAAATTAAAAAGATATCCCTTTTCAAACTTAAACCGGCGGATTGCCCTGGCAATTTCCTTGGAAGGTGCCTTTTGTGATAAAACCGCTATGGTAAGATAGCTGTACATGTGATTTTTGTCCGGATATTGATTGCCGTTTCTCACAAGCTTTGGCTCAAAATATTCTGACAGCAGGCTCCTTACTTCTTGCAGCGTATCTCCTGTTACCTCTTCTACTGTCATAAACAAAATGTGTTCATGGCTGTCAGAGGTCCACATGTTTGCTTCTCTTATTAAAACATACTTCTCAACAGACGAAAAAAAATATCCGTATGCCGGATATTCCTTCCCATGTATTTCATAAGGCATGTATATATTAAATGTTCCAGCATATGGCAGAAGGAGTCTGTCCAGATAATCTGTATTTTTCATCAAATACCCCTTCAAATTTATTAAATATTTATGCTATTTCTTAAAAATGAAGAAACTTTCACTCTCCAAAACTTTACTGATTATAGCATAGTATATTATGAAATTCAAGATAAATATTGATGATTTCTGACTTATATTTTCCTTATTCCGCATTATGCCTGTCATTTCGCCCGGTGATTCACCTTATATGTTTTTTTAACTCTTCTTTTTCTTTTTTTGCCGGGTTTTAAAGGATTTGGAGCAAATGAGTAAAATACTCCGGAAGGGGCGCTGTAAATTCCATATACTGTTTTTTTAGCGGATGGACAAAGCCGATGATCATGGCGTGGAGGCATTGACCCTGAAGTTTAAACTTACTCATCCTGTTCCCATACACCTCATCTCCGAGCAGAGGGTGTCCGATGCTTGTCATATGCACACGGATCTGATGGGTCCTTCCTGTTTCCAACTGACATTCAATATAGGAATAACCTTTAAATTGCTCCAGTACGCGGTAATGAGTAACTGCACTTTTACCATTCTTTTCATTAACTGCCATCTTCTTCCTGTCATGGATATCCCTTCCAATAGGGGCATCGATCGTACCTTCCTCCTGTTCAAAATTTCCGTATACGATGGCTCTGTATTTTCTTGTAACAGAGTGTTCCTTTAACTGCTCTGCAATTGCCTTATGGGCAGATTCACTTTTACAGACGATCAAGGAGCCTGTAGTATCCTTATCTATTCTATGGACAATCCCCGGTCTGAAAACCCCGTTTATCCCCGACAGCTGTCCCTTACAATGAAACAAAAGTCCATTGACAAGGGTTCCCGAATAATGCCCCGCACTGGGATGCACGACCATACCCTTGGGCTTATTGACAACAAGAATGTCCTCATCCTCGTATAAAATATCCAGGGGCATATCCTCAGCCAGTATTTCAGGTTCCACACAGGCGGGAATGGTACACCGGATCACATCCCCTTCTTTTACCCTGTAATTGGCTTTTACGATCTTTTCATTGACAAAGACATTCCCGTCCTTGATCATTTTCTGAATGTAAGAACGGGATAAATCCTGAAACCAATTGGTCACCACTTTGTCAATGCGCTCATCATCATCTGTAATGGAAGCCTCAAAACATACTGTTTTATTTTCGGATGCCTTTTCTTCTATTATGTCTTTTTTTACCAAATCAGCCATCTTATTGATCCTTTCGGATATTGAATTTTAAAAACTCCAGCTCTTCTTCTTTTACACAGAAAAGAATCACAATAAAAAACAATACTGTCCCAATGGTAACTAAAATATCTGCCAGATTGAAAATCGGAAAATCAATAAGGCTGAAATAAATAAAATCCACCACATAATCCAGACGCACCCTGTCGATCATATTACCGATTCCTCCGGCACAGATCAGACACAGAAATATCTGCCAGATAATAAACTTTTTCTTTTCCGGCAATTTAAATAAAACATAAAATACGATAAACAGCATGACTATGGTCATAAAGACAAACAGCGTCTTTTTATTTTGCAGCATGCCAAAAGCAGCGCCTTTATTTTCCAGATATTGCAGTTCCAGAACTCCGTCTATAAGAGGAAAGGAAGCCTGTCCCTTTAATCCGGTGACTGCAAGATATTTTGTGAATTGATCTAAGATTACCAAAAATATAATTGCAAGAATGTCAATAAGCATTCTGAACACTTTATTTTTTTTCATATATAGGGCTCCATTCCGCCGCCTTATTGGGACGGCACAAATAGTATTCATATTACAGCCGGGACATTATGCTTTCATATCCTCTTCCGTAAAATGTATTTCCTTTATGGCAGCTAACATTTCATCGTCTGTAACTGTTTTATCCATAAAAGCTTTTCCAACTTTCTTTAACAATATGAATTTAATGCCGTCCTGTTCCATTTTTTTATCGGAATGGGTCAGTTTAACGATTTCTTCCGGCTCAATTTCATCAATGGTAATAGGCAGATTGAAAGGAACAAACATATCCCTGATCTCATAGTATTCATCATCAGAAAGCAATTGTCTTTTCCATGAAATATAAGCGGCACATACTGTTCCCAGAGCAACGCACTCTCCATGCAGCAACTGGAAATTCTTATACTTCTCAATGGCATGTCCCAGAGTATGTCCCAGGTTCAGCAATGCCCTGTCTCCTTTTTCGTAAGGGTCTTTTTCCACAATGTTCTTTTTGATGGTACAGGTATTTAATACCATCTCTTCCACTACTTCCGGTTCTCTGTCACATATTTCATACAAATTGGTGATCAGCCACTCATAAAAGGAAGCATCCTTTAACAGCGCAGATTTCAGCACCTCTGCCATTCCTGCAAAATACTGGCGTCCGTCCAGGTCTTTCAATGTTGACAGATTCATATAAACAAGCCGGGGCATATGGAATGCGCCCACCATATTTTTGTACTGGGAAAAATCCACCCCTGTTTTTCCGCCGATGCTGCTGTCCACCTGGGCAAGCAAAGTAGTCGGAATCTGAATAAAATCAATTCCCCTCAGATAAGTAGCTGCACAAAATCCGGTCAGATCACCAACAACGCCTCCGCCTAATGCAAAGAGCATATCCTTTCTGGTAAAATGTTTTTGAATCAGATATTCATAGAGTTTCTGCACCGTTTCCAGATTTTTATGCTCTTCTCCTGCGGGAAATGCATAAATTTCCACGGCAGCACAATTCGGTGTCAGAAGATTCTGCACCTCTTTGGCATACAGCTTTTCCACATTGCTGTCAGTAACAATACAGATTTTTCTGTTCTGAATATCCAGATCAAGTTTATTCAATTCCTCCGTTAATTTGGAAAAATCCTGTTCAAATACAATATCATAACAAAATTTCCGGTCCTTATTGACAGGTAAACGGTTGCTCATGATAGTCCTCCTTATTAAAAGCTTATTTCCATATATTACACATAAAAAGAGTATTGTAAAACAGCAATTTTACAACACCCTTTATTTTTCCTGTCTCAGTTACATTTATAATCCGGTATTGATTCCGGATACATCGATGGAGCCTGAAAGAATTTCCTGAAAATCGCCGGAAATATCAACGCTTGCCGGTGTGATAATGAATATGTAATGTGAAATCTTCTGCAGGTTGCCGCCGATGGCAAAACAGGAACCGGAAGTAAAATCGATAATTCTCTGGGCAATATCAACATCCAGTCCTTCCAGATTTAAAACTACGGTTCTGTTTGCAAGAAGAGTCTCCGTAATTTCTCTTGCGTCTTCCACTGTTGTGGGCTTGATCACACATACTTCCATTCCATCATTCCCCATTCTTCTTGGCTGTCTCATGGGTGTTACCTTTGGTGTGGATTTCACCTTGGGCTTCTCATCCTCAAAATCATTGTCAACTTTAGCAAAAGGCTTCTTTTTGGGAAGTTCTTCTACTTCATCCTCATCATCATAATCATCATAATCGTCATCCATTTCATCGCCGTTGAATTTTAATGAATCTAAGAATTTGTCCATTACGCTCATAATCTATTTCTCCTTACACATTTTTCACTCTGTATAGTGCCTTTCACCAAATATTCCGGTTCCCACCCTGACCAGGGTAGCACCTTCGGACACAGCCACTTCATAATCACCGGTCATGCCCATGGAAAGCACATCCATAGTTACATTATCAATGTTTTTGGCACTTATGTCAACAGATAATTGCTTTAACTGTGCAAAATATTGTCGATTTTCTTCTGGATTCTCAACATATGGTGCAATTGTCATGAGTCCTTTAATGCAAATCCCCGGCAATTTGGAAATTTCTTCCACAAGGCTGAGGGTTTCGGAAGCTGTTGTTCCGAATTTGGACTCTTCCATGGCAACATTCACTTCTATGAGAATATTCACTTCCACGTTCTTTTTTAAGGCTTCTTTGCTGATTTCCTCTGCCAGCCTCAGGGAATCCACGCTATGGATCAGGGCAACCTTGTCCACGATATATTTTACTTTATTCCGCTGGAGATGACCGATCATATGCCACTGAATGTCCTTTGGCATAACCTCATATTTATCCACCAGCTCCTGTACCTTGTTTTCACCAAAGTTCCTGCAGCCGTGGTCGTAGATTTCCTGCAGCATGGAAACAGGCTTTGTCTTGCTGACTGCGATCAGCGTTACGTCCTTTACATCCCTGCCTGATCTTTCACATGCATGGGATATTTTTTCAGCCACTTTATCATAATTATCTTTTAGCATTCATACCGCCTCTTTATTCATAAATAAAATCATTTTCATTGATGCTTTCCGCATCCAGAACAATGTAATCATATTCCGTAAGACCGTAACGGGTATTGGATTTCACAATGGAATATTCCTCATTGGAATAAAGTACTGTGATCTCCTTAAAATCAGCAAATCCTTTGTTGATATTATATACCCCTACTAAAGTCCCCACCTTGCTGACAGGATATTTGTCTGCGGAATCCGGTTTACAGATATAATCACCGGGACGAAGCACGGAGGTATCCACATAATAATCTGTTTCACTTTCAGAATAAATGGAAATATCAATAAATTCCGTGGAAATATTGCCGTCCTCATCATAGGTTTCCCTCATAAAACCGTCCTGGGAGCTGTTGCCGCCCTTTACGGCATATTCTTTGGGGATCAGGTAAAATTCCTTTTCTACAATGGCACTGTTTGGTATCTTCAGTCCTACATCATCATCCAGAATGATCTCGATTTCTATATAACGGTCTTTTGCAAAGGTGATCATGGAATTGTTGAATTCCAGCTCCACAAGGGTCTTATCCTCCCCGCTTCCCAGCACATTTACCTTTGCCCAGGAAGTATACTGGTTTTTCAGGAATTTGACTTCCACATAGCCCTCGTTATTAAGCCTTGCGACCCTGTCATTTTCCACTGCAATGACGATGGACCAGTTTTCGGAAGTGATCATTTTGTAAACAGGGTCCTGATTTCCCAAAAGGGTATTATTCACAAACTGTTCCTTCTCACCATCATGGTCAGTAAGCTGTTCTTCTGTTATCATGGCTGGCGTTATATTTTCATATCCATCCACATTATAGACTACCACTCCGCTTCTGGGCGCATAACAGAAATTTACGGCTCCGCCGGAAATACCGGCTTTTTGCAGATTGTTCAGCATATTATAATTGGACAGCTTTAGTACAGTTCCCTGTATATCATAGGAAAAATCATAGGTCTGTCCAAAATTTTCATCTTTGTAATTGTGGGAAAATTGAACAAAATCTCCACGCAGCTCGTTTAGGTCATTTCCCGACAACAGGATTTCACTGGTATCATCCTGAAGGATCTCGGATATACGGCCTGTCTGGTCAAGGGAATAGACCAGATCCCCATTTGCAACATGTTCACCCTCTCTGGCAAAATAGTTCACATAGCCGGAGGAATTGGCGGATACGATCATTTCATCCCTCAAAATAATTCCATCATACACATTTGCAATACTGAGAGAGCCGGAGCGGACCTCATAGCGGTTTACATGGTTTTTGGTTAAAAACATGATCACGCAAATGACAATGTAGATGAACATAACGGCAAAAATAATAACGCCGATGTTGATGTTCAGCGGTCTGCGGTATTTATTTATATTGATTGGTTTCTTTTGCTTAGCCAAAGTAAAGACTCCTTTATAAGGACACGCAGATATCCTTGTATATTTCTTCCGGCAGTTCTTCTTTATCCGCACTGATGCTTAAAAGAAAATCCACGGAATATTTATTTGAAATTTCCTTTAACCGGTCCAGCATCCAAGTGATATCTGCCGGCTCACAGTGGGCGATAGTCAAAAAACTGTCCAAAAACATAATCTCCAGGTCGTGATCCAAAGAAACAATACCACAGATAAAACCCAGAAATGCTTCTTTTGACTCTAAGGGATATTCCGTTACATCGATCAGTCTTACGCTCCTGTCCAGCTCATACATATGCTGGGGGCTTTTATCAAGATATACAATGCTTCCCCGGCTTGTCTCCTTCCGGACCCGCACCCTTTCCAATAAATGTTTTGTCTTTCCTTTACCCTTTTTTCCTACAATGCATTCTACCATTTCTGTCACCCTGTTCTTTATGTAAATTCATGCTTTTTAGTTATTGACCATATTGATCAGATCGTACATTTCATCATATAAATAGTCTCTTTTAGAACATTTCATAATAACGGATATATAGGGATTACCTGCAGAATCCTTGGAAAGCAGTACAAGGCAGTTGCCTGCCGCATTGGTTGTTCCCGTCTTTCCCCCAATGACCATCACCCCATCCGGCACTGCATGGTTGCCGTTAATAAACTGATTGGTTGATTTAAATGATAATTCCTTGGGCTCTCCTGCAGCATTATGATATACGCCGGAATATTCCGAAGCGGTTATGATCTGTACAAATTCATCGTATTGAATGGCTTCATTAAAGATCAGATACATATCATAGGCTGTCACATAATGATCTTCCGCTGTCAGCCCATGAGAATTCATGAAATGACAGTTTGTGGCTCCCAAAGCAGCCGCTTCTTCATTCATCAGCTTCACAAAAGCTTCTTCACTGCCTGCAATATACTCTGCGATCATGACCGCCGCATCATTGCCTGATGGCATTAAAAGAGCATGTAATGCCTGATCCAGCGTCATGGTATCTCCTGCCTTGATTCCCACAAGGCTTGCCCCTGACTCACTGATCTCCACATTTTCCGATGCAGTCAGCACGTCATCCAGATTGCCGTTCTTTAATGCCACAATAGCCGTCATAACCTTTGTCAGACTTGCCGGGTCCAGCTTTTCATTAGCATTTTTGCCATATAAAACTTCTTTATCGTTAATACTGCACAACAAAGCCGCCTCAGCCTCAGAAGTATCCACGCTGTTTACGGATACATCACCGTTGATGACACATAAATCCTGGGCAAATGCTTCTGCCCGGTTGCCGCTGTCACCATCGTTAAACCGATAAGCCGAAACGGAATTGTTCAGATCATATTCCATACTGTAGCCGTTGCTTTTGCATCCGGTCAGACAACAGGAAAGCAACAACACCCCACACATCAGTGAGGCTATACCTTTACTTATACATTTCACGCCACTCAAGATCTCCTCTGTCCAGTGATTTTATCAACAGTTCCGCTGATGCCAGATTGGTAGCCAGGGGAATGTTATGTACGTCACACAATTTTACTACGTTATTAACATCGGGCTCATGGCTTTTAGGCGTTAAAGGATCACGCAGAAAGATAACCAGGTCGATCTGATTGTGTTCGATCTGTGCCCCGATCTGCTGTTCTCCGCCTAAATGCCCTGCCAGATATTTATGAACGTTCAAATTAGTAACTTCTTCTATCAATCTTCCCGTCGTACCTGTAGCATATAACTCGTTTTTGCTTAAAATTCCTCGATAAGCAATGCAGAAATTCTGCATCAATTTCTTTTTTGCATCATGTGCGATCAATGCAATATTCATAAAATACCCTCTCCTAACTGTATTTGCGAATTCCCTGTAATCTTACGTTCAATACAAACCCCATACCGATATAAAGACTTAATAAAGATGTGAGACCATAACTTACAAAAGGCAGCGGCAACCCTGTATTGGGCATGATCCCTGTAGCAACGGAAATGTTGAAAAAGCTCTGAAAGCCCACCACTGCCGCCATTCCCGCGCATATGACAGTTCCTTCTATATCGCTGGCACGCCTTGCCGCCAGGACACATTCTATGGATATCAGCGATGAGAGAACAATGACGATACATCCTCCCACAAATCCCAGTTCCTCTCCTATAATGGCAAAAATAAAATCTGTCTGAGGCTCTGAAATAAAGTTGCCGTTTTTAACGGAAGCAATTTCATTATTGTTCAATCCTTTTCCGAACAACTGTCCGGAACCAATGGCTATTTTGGAATTGGTCTGCTGATAACCCTCCGTATTTTCATATTCATCCGGATGAAGCCATGCCATGATCCTGTCCTGCTGGTAATCCTTGATAATATTCTGATCCTCCTGTAAAACAAGGGTCAATAATATGATCCCCACAGGAATAATCACCGCCAGCGCACCAAATATGATCTTGTAGCTGAGGCCTCCAACATATAAAAGCACACAGAAAATAACGATCAGCATAACACTGGTGGAAAGATCCGGCTGCTTATAGATCAGAATCCACTGGGGGATGAAAAGAATCACCATAAATGCCAGATTCTTAAAAGAATTAAAGTGTTCCTTATGTTTCATAATATACTGTGCATAAAATAAAATCAATAGTATTTTAGCCGTCTCTGAAGGCTGAAATTTAATTCCCGCAATGGTGATCCAGCGCTGTGCATTATTTGTGGTATCCCCCCAAAAATGCACTAACAACAGCAAGGCAAGGTTGCCAAAATACATGATCCAGTAAAATTTCAGAAAAGTGTGGTAATCAAAGAGAGACAGGACTACCATCACAAATAATCCTACCACCAGCCCTAAAATCTGTTTTGACTGAAATTCAGCATTGGCGCTGCCGATTGCCATAATCCCGATAACGGTAATGGCAATCAGCATAAAGACCAATTTAAAATCATAATCCCTGACTCGGTATCTTTTTAACACGTATCCCAACTCCTATTACCAGAATACATTGATTTTTCTTCTGGAGAATTCCAGTTCCAATGTACTGGTATCAATCTGCATGTATTTACACAGGATCTTAGCAATATCCCGTTTTATCATTTCCATAACCTCAGGCGAACAATCGATCCGGTCCGAAATCAACAGGATTTTTAAACGGTCCTTAGCGATTTCGCTTGATTTTTTCTTTCTAAAAAACCATAATTTGCCCATCTTCCATTACCCCCATCACATTTTCTGAAAAATACCGTTGATCCGAAACCAGATTGATTTCTCCTTTTCCGGAGAATACAAGGGAACTTCCTTTCCCAAAATCCGGTTGCAGATATTCATAAATGCTTTTCCCGCAGGGGTATCGGTGCATACAAGGGGTTCCCCGTGATTGGTGGAAATAACAATATTTTCATCATCATATATGGCACCGATGAGATGAACGGATAAAATATCCACCACATCATCCACGCTCATCATGTCGCCCCTTTTGATCATATCCGGGCGAAGACGGTTTACCACCATGTCAATCTGTCCCATTTCATAGGCGTTTAACAGACCGATGATCCTGTCCGCATCTCTGATGGCGGATACTTCCGGCGTTGTTACAACGATTGCCCTGTCGGCTCCTGCAATGGCATTTTTAAATCCCTGCTCGATTCCTGCCGGACAATCCAATATAACATAATCAAACTGCTCTCTCAGTTGTTCTGTGAGCTTTTTCATTTGTTCAGGATTTACTGCGGTCTTATCTCTTGTCTGGGCGCTGGGCAGCAAATGCAGTCCCGGGAATCGCTTGTCCTTGATCAAAGCCTGTTTGATCCGGCAGTTTCCTTCCACTACATCCACCAGATTGTATACAATCCTGTTTTCCAGTCCCATGACCACATCCAGATTCCGTAAGCCGATATCCGTATCGATCAATACCACTGTTTTGCCCAGAACCGCAAGTCCTGTTCCGATATTTGCGCTTGTGGTAGTCTTTCCGACACCACCTTTACCTGACGTGACGACAATTACTTCACTCATAAAAACCTCCGTTTTTTCATTATCGTCCCCCGGAAAACCTTATAACAGATTATTTTCCGGTAATTCTTTGGTAAAGTCCAATTCCCCAATGACCAGCTTATCCTGAGCTGCTGTTACCATTTTGGGGAGTTTTTTATTCTTTATGGTAAGCTTCTCCTTTAGATTCTTTTTGTATTTCAGACCGGCTATTCGCAGGTTTTCCGCATCCAGATACAGTGCTGCTATAAACCGCTCCTGCCTGTCGTCTGCGCCTGCATATGCGGTTCCGCATAAGCTGCCTAAGACGATCACATTTCCTTTGGCAATCACTGCGGCACCCTTTTCTACATTTCCCAGTATGACTACACTGGAAGAGGATTCAAAAACCTCACCGTCTCTTAAAGTACCTTTATAAAACTGACAGGAATTTTCCTGAGACTGATGCGCCTCATTTCTGGCATCCTCTATCAGTTTTGTATAATAATCATTGGCATCTTCGTCTGTGCATACCAGACAGATGATATGTAAATTACAGACACCGGTAATTGCCTCCAGTAATCTTTCGCTTTCTTCTTCCGTCAGATTTCTGCCTTGAAACTGCAGTGCCACAGAGGCTTCTTTAAAAAAGTCTGCCGCATCCGCAAAGCTTTCCCTTGTTTCTTTCAGAATCTGCTCAAAATCAGGTTCTTTTGCAAGCCTGACGCGAATCCCATTAGGAAAACTTTTCAGTATTACATTTCCGGTCAAAACAGCCACCTCCTTATTCTTCGTTTGAAACATTGGTGTTGGTATCCGTAGCCGTACCGTCAATCAAGACATCTTCATCCTCAAGCTCGTAATAGTATTTATATACATCCTGTGTAAGTTGTGCCGCATAATCAGCCGCATACCCGAATGCTATACGGGTTGTTACGCTGATCTCGGGATTTTCATAGGGTGCATAGCTGACAAATAAAGCATGGTTGGGACGGTTTTTATTTTCCTGCGCCGTTCCCGTCTTGCCCGCTACATTTACACCCATTCCCTGATAGTAGCGTTTATCTTCAACCACCCTGCGCATGCCTGCATGAATCGCATTCCATGTACTGTCTGCAATATCCACAGTATTACGCACGGTGGGAGTGAAATCTTCAATTAAATTGCCGTTAGAATCCGTTACCTTATCGATCAGGCTCAGGTTATAACAGGTTCCGCTGTTTGCAACCGTAGTCACATATCTGGCAATTCCAACAGTCGTATAGTTGTTAGTGCCCTGTCCAATAGCAGATCTGACAGAGTCAGTGTCGGAAACCTTAGGTTCCTCCTCTGTGATCTCCACCCCGGATTTTTCACTTAATCCGTATAAATCCGCATAATAGGCAAGCTTTTCCAGACCCTCATCCGAATTATAGGTTCCGCCAAAACGTCCCAGACGATAGCCCATTTCATAGAAAAAGTAGTTACAGGAATTCTCTATAGCGCCTTCTACATTCAAAGGACCATGTGCCGAAGGGTAAATCCAGCATCTGGGCGACTGAGGAGAAATGGTCTCCCATATACCATGACAGGTCACGGTTTCACCCAGCCCTACAACACCTTCCTCCAAAGCAGCTGTTGCCGTTACCATCTTGAAGGTGGACCCCGGCGCAGAAGTCTGCTGTGTAGCATAATTCCACAAAGGCTTGGACAGATCGTTATTCAGTCTGGCATAGTATTCCGAATTGGACATGCGGTTGTTATCATAGCCCGGATAGGACACCAGGGCAAGAACCTCTCCCGTCCTCACATCCGTTACCACCACAGAACCCGAACAGGGGTCCAGGGCAAGCTGTGCCGGTGTGATCTCCAGATTGGAAATCTTGCTGAGCATAAAGTTATAAGGTGAAATAGTCCCGTTCTGAACCGTGGCACGTTCTGCCGCAGTTCCTGTAATGATTCCCTGATCATACAAGAGCAGGCACACCTGTTTCCCATTGAGGCTCTCTTCTTTTATCATATATTTATAGATTTTTTTGTGGAAATCCGTATCTGTCTCCAGGGATTCAAATACATAATCCAGCATCGCCTGATAGATCTCCTCGGAATCGGAATACTGGTTTTCCAGTTCCAACTTGGAAATATCGATCCAGTTCATGGCGATCATATGCATCAGATATTCCTTTAAACTGATGGTCTCCTCCTTGCGGAATGCCTGATAGATTTCATCATCACTGTCTATTTCCGAGGATAGAATAATGCCTTTCTCGCTCAACAGATTGGTAATATGGGAATTATACACCTGATATTCCGTGGAAAGGGTATTATAAGCCTGGGGATTATTGTTTAACTGATCCCTCAAAGCAGCTAAAACCGTTTCTTCTTTATTCAAAAAAGCTGCATATACCTGCTGTTCCAATTCTGTAGCATCATCATCCGAAAAGTGGCTGATATCAATAACGCTGTTGTTGATCAGTGCAAAATAAACATCATCAATGGGAATGATAATGGAGCTTGCCGTTGCGTTTTCCTTTGGAATATATTCTTTGACCGGTTTGATCTGGGCAACCAGAATACCGGCAATTTTCTGTTCCAAAAGGTTGTAGACTGCTTTCTGCAGATTCTTATCAATGGTCAGATACAGATCATTTCCGGCACTGGGTTCAATGCGGTCACTGGTTTCGATCACCTTTCCAAGATTGTTGACATATACGATCTCAGAGCCTTTGGTCCCCTGCAGATAGGATTCCATATAGCTTTCGATGCCGGCTTTACCTATGACATCAGTCATGATATAGGAATCGTCTGTTTCCGACAACGCTTCCAGTTCCTTTTGGGAAATTTTGCCTGTATAACCGATAATATGGGAAAAATAAACGCTGTCCACATATTTGCGCACGGTATCCTCTGCAATGGATACTCCATCCAGAGAGGACGCATTTTCCATTACTACCGCAACAGTCTCATCAGATACATCAGTGGCAACTGTTGTGGGAATATATTTCTGAAAGCTGTTTAAACTCATTTCATAGCGGATGGTAGTCATCTTTAACAGCATTTCTTTGGAATAACCTTTTCCTACAATAAAATCGGAACTTCTGTCATCAGGATCTTCAAATTCACCTATTTCAAACTTGCCCTTTCCCCCGAGATAATTCATCACATCATCTGCAGTGGCTGTTTTCTCTCCGTAGGACAGATCATCAATATAGACTTTTCCATACACATCCGCAAGAAAACGCTGCTGCGCTGTTCCCGAAACAGCAAACTCAAACTCCCCGCTGTCACCGATGATAATATTAAAATCGCTGACAACAGAATCCCCGTTTGCTTCTATCATGTTGATCAGGGAGTAAATGGTCTTATTTACATTTTTATTTTTATCCCTTCCCGATTCGTATACATCTTCAATGGTAACGGAATAAGCCAGCTCGTTGTAGGCAAGAAGCTCTCCGTTTCTGTCAAAGATCTGTCCCCTGGTGCTGGCAATGGTCCTTTCCTTGCGGATCTTTAAGGTGAATTCTTCCAGATATTCCGCTCCGTTTACAATCTGAAGAGAAAAGAGCCTGTAAATAAGAATTGCGCACATAACGCAAAATGCCAGGATCAAAATAAAAAATCTGGAGGTTATGAAATTGATAATGGAATCTCTGATATTTTTAAACAATCTCTCCACTGCTCCTGTTTGCTCTTTTATCTGTTATCTTGAAAAATATTGTCATTAACACAAATAGTACAATGGTCAGTAAAACCGTATATACCACTTCGGGAATAATAATATTCATCAGGTAATACCCCAGATGAAATCTGCCCCGCAATAAAAACATCAGCATATAATACACAATGCCGTAAATAAAATCACTGCAGGTAACCAATAAAATCTGCAGCTTTAAATCATCCTTAAAAAACAGTCTTTTGAAAAAACCGTTAAAGTATCCTATGTACATATATAACAGCGCATGAAATCCCAATACACCGCCATTGAAAACATCTACCAGAAGTCCCATGAAAAACCCGGCTACGATTCCCGATTTTTTACCCATCATAAAGCCGAATGAAGCTGTTGCGATGATCAAAAGATTTGGACCGATGGAACCGAATGCCACATAACGGCAGACTGTACTCTGTAATATAAAGCATAAAATGACGATAACCGCCGAAATAATATTTCTTTTCATTTCTATTCATCCTCATCAATCTGCTGTTTCAGATCCAGAATGACAAGTACCTCATCCATATGCTCAAAATCCACTGCCGGCGTAATGGAACCGGAATGGGTCAGATTATTGGAATCGGAATCCATGGATGTGATATAGCCGATCAGCAATCCGGGCAGATATTTGTCACTGATATTGGAAGTAACAACTTTATCTCCCTCTTTTACCTTTCCTTCAGAATCGATCAGTTTACTGAAACGAATGGTATTCTGGCTCATAAGCTCCAGATCCCCGGAAACGATCAGATTGTCTCCTGTGGCAAGAATCATGCCGCTTACACTGCTGCTGTCATCGATAATGGATGTGACCTTTGCCCAGTTTGCTCCTACTTCCGTTACAATACCTACAAGACCGCTTCCCGCCATTACATTCATGTTGACCGCGATGCCGTCATCAGAGCCTTTATCAATGATAAAGGTATTAAACCAGTTGCCGGTATCCTTACCGATCACCCTTGCTCCGACCTTTTCATATTCTGCATATTCCTGATCCAGCTGATAGAGTTCACGGAGATTGTTCAGCTCATATTTTTCCTGGGTCAGAGTATTGTTTTCTATGGTCAGCTCATCGATCTTTTCCTGTAATTCCTGATTCTGTTCCAGCAGATCCCTGATCTGGACCAATTCCCGGGAACGTTCTGCCAGAAAGCTTCCCGCCTCACTGATCCCCTTTTGGAAAGGAACGGTCACATAGCCGGAAATATCGGCGATAACACCGGTAAACAGATCGGTGGTAAAGGTAACTGCCATTAAAACAATGCAGAATCCTGTGAGAATCAGCAGCAGATATTTACTTTGTAAAGTAAACTTCGTCCGCTTCCGTTTCATTATTTACCTCCGCTTAAACCGTCTATTTCATGAGCTACAGAATGGAAATTCTCATCTGTAATGATCTTGGAAAGACCCAGTGCAACGCTTGCAATGGGACTTGCCGCCACATTGACCTTTAAGCCGGTGCCTTTGCTGATCAGCTCGTCCAAATGGGATACCTGGCATGCCCCGCCTGTGAGATAAATGCCGTGTCTGTAAATATCCGCAGCAAGTTCCGGGGGAGTGCGCTCCAGGATCACCTTGATCTGGTCGATCACCGTATCAAAATGCTCTTTTAAGGCATCCACAACCAGTTCTGTTGGAATTTCCCGTTCCACGGGAAGTCCTGTTACGATATCCCTTCCGTAAACTACAGCCGGCTTTCCTTCTGCCTCCAGTTCATGAAGGGCTGTCTTTACCTTTTCCGCAGTCTTTCCGCCAATCACCAGATTGTATTCTTTCCTTACAGCATTTCTGATGGCATCATCAAATTTGAGACCGCCAACCTTGATGAGACGGCTTAATACAATGCCTCCTAAGGACAAAATGGAAACTTCTGTTGTATCATAACCGATATCCACAACTAAAACGCCCTGGGAATTCTTTACATCAATATCCATTCCCAGTCCGTCGGCAATGGCTTTTTCCACAAACATGATCTTTTTTGCCTTTACATTGGCATTTTTGATCAGGTCGTTAAAAGCCCTTCTCTCAACATCCGTTACATCTGTAGGCACTGCAATATAATAATCTGCAGGCTTGATGGTTCCCTTGCAGAGATCGTTGATAAAACATTTCACCAGACACTGCATATTCTTAATATCCGCAATAACGCCATTGCAGAGAGGGTAGGAAATATGAATGGAGGCAGGAGCCTTCTCATACATTTCAAAGGCAGCATCGCCATAGGCGAATATTGTATTTTTATTTTCAATGGCAATCATGTTTTTTGCCGTAAAAACCTGTTCTTCACCCTTTGCATAAATTTTAATGTTGCTGGTACCTAAATCAATACCATAAGCACTGGAAGCCATATTCCGTACTCCTTTCTTTTCGTAATTTCAATTTAAAATCATTGTATCATGTCATGTTCCCTAAAGCTGTAATAGCAATTGTCACCGATGATAATGTGATCGATCAGGGGAATATCCATAAACCGTGAAGCTTCTATGAGCTTTTGGGTCATCTGCACATCTGCCCGGCTGGGATTGACATTGCCGCTGGGATGATTGTGCAGGATCATAAAATTAACAGCTTTTGCCGAAAGAGCTTCCATAAAGATATCCCTTCCGGAAAAAAGGGATGCATTTACGGTTCCCACACTGATGGTCTGATCCCTGATCAAGCCCATGGCGCCATCCAAAAATACACAAAGGCATTGTTCCTTTTCCAGATGCCGCATCTGCTCCATATAATATTTTGCAGTTTCAGCCGGAGAATGAAAAATAACTTTTTCCCCTCTTTTTGCCCTGGCGATCCGGTTGGACAATTCAGCGATACACTTGATCTTAACCGCCTTGACCTGACCTATCCCCTTGATCTGCATCAGCTCGTCCACAGTCATGTGATAAAGCCCTGTAATGCCATAATCTCCTGCTTTTTCCAACACCTTTCTGGCAAGCGCCATGGCATCCGCACCCTTATGTCCCGTGCGTATAATAATGGCAAGCAGCTCCGTGTCTGTTAAGGCTTCCGGACCTGCTTTTAGAAATCTGTCATAGGGTTTTTCTCCGTCAAATAATTGTTTTGTCATATTCCTCCTGTCTCTCTCCGAAACATCAGGAAAAACACACTATAAAAACCTGAAAATGATAATGGCGATAATAATACCGATTATACTTCCTATCGTAATTTTAATGGTAAGCCCAAAGGTCAATACCAAAATCCCCAGATCCAATACCAACGGAGATGTGAGCCCGAATGTCTGTCCGTATGTCAGAAATGTCCCCGGAAACAGATTTCCGATAAAACCTCCGATTACGATTCCTGCCAGGATCATTAAAAAACAGACCCAGTAGTTCTTACTTTTCATGAAAAACCTCCGTTTTCTTTTGTGGTTATGTAAACTAAATTGACAAATACATACAGCAGTTTCATCTCTGCTTTTTTCATTCGCCAACTATAAGTATATTATCACACAAGGCGATATATGTATACTAATTTCGTGGATTTTTTTTCGACCAAAACCCCTATGAATCCAGCCTGATTACGCCAGAATTCTTCAATTCCTGCACTGCCTTCAGGATGCCGAATTTGGCGTGGGGGAAGGTAAGTCCGCCCTGAAAATATACTGCATAAGGCGGTTTGATGGGTCCGTCTGCAGACAATTCAATGGAGCTGCCCGATACAAAAGCTCCTGCCGCCATAATGACCTGGCTGTCATAGCCGGGCATGTCCCAGGGCTCCGGTGTTACAAAGCTGTCAACAGGCGCTGCAGCCTGGATTCCCTTACAAAAGGAAATGACCCCCTGTGGGCTTCCAAAAGTAACCGCCTGGATAATATCGTGTCTGCTTTCTTTTCCGTCAGGAACCACTGCAAAACCCAGGGATTCCAAAATATTGGCAGCAAAGACTGCACCTTTTAATGCCGATGCCACAACAGTAGGCGCCAGAAACAATCCCTGGTAAAAAGCAGGAAGCACGCCTAAGGATGCCCCCACCTCTTTTCCCAGCCCCGGTGAAGTCAGACGGTATGCGGCGTTTTCAATATATTCCTTTTTTCCCGCAATATACCCGCCAATAGGAGCAAGTCCGCCGCCCGGATTTTTGATCAGGGAGCCTACTACCATATCCGCTCCCACATCTGTAGGCTCTATGGTTTCCACAAACTCTCCATAGCAGTTATCCACCATACAGATAATGTCACTCCGGATGTCTTTTATAAAAGCTATCAGTTGACCAATCCGGTCTACAGATAATGTTTTTCTTGGTTCATATCCTTTGGACCGTTGAATGGTAACAAGCCTGGTATTCGGGTTGATCGCATTTTGAATGCCTGCATAATCAAATTCCCCGTCAGGAAGCAGGTTGACCTGGGAATAACTGATACCATATTCCTTCAGGCTGCCTTTGGAATCTCTGATCCCGATCACTTCTTCCAGCGTATCATAGGGTTTTCCTACAGGGGATAAGATCTCGTCTCCGGGGCGCAGATTGGACATAAGGGCAAGAGCCAGTGCATGGGTTCCGCAGGTGATCTGCGGTCTTACCAGCGCATCTTCTGTATGAAAAATTCCTGCATATACCGCTTCCAGAGTCTCCCTGCCCAGATCATTATAGCCATATCCTGTAGTTCCTGTAAGACATGCCTCGGAAACCCTTGCCTCCTGCATGGCTTTTACCACCTTCAACTGATTATATTCTGCCACCTGGTCAATAGCCTCAAAGCGTTCCTTCAGCTTACAGCACCACGCTTCTCCCAATTCATATACATCCCGGTCGATTCCCATCTGACCGTATATAGTTTCTTTCAACTTATTCATTTTTCAAAACCTCATTTATTTTCTTAAGCTTCATTTTTTCCTCAAAAAATTTTCTTAAATTTCAATTTTTTCTTTCAGCGAAAATATCGTTTTTCATATATGCAAGAATTTTTTCGTTATCATATCCGAAATCCGGTTTTTGGATAAAGATAACATCCTTTTCGCGGCGGAAC
>JAGBEV010000016.1 GCA_017936785.1 Lachnospiraceae bacterium
CGTGTGCCAAATGGGGCGCTGCCCCCTTTGGAAACCCCCGCAACAAACAGGTGCTATGCACCCAGCCGGGAGCATAGCGCCGTTTGTTGTCAGCAGCCCGTTTCACGGTCTGCGTGTAGTTCCTTGTAAACTGACCTAAAGTTTATAATTAATAACTTCTTTGATCGATAATATCCTGTGTCAATATGGTTACATCATAATGAGTCCCATCAAGCGAAAGATTCTTAACTACTTCACTTGCGCTATAGATTTCTTCATCAACATAAGAATACTTTTCGGGTGTGGAGCCGGCCTCCAGCGCTTCAATAATTGCCTTTACCCTGGGACCATGGAGCGGATTACACTCTGCAATACAGGTAATCTTATCCTGCAGTACATAATTCATGGCATCTTCCTTTACGCCATCAAAAGAAAGCACCATGATCTCTCCGTTTGCGATATCGGAACCTGTCTTTTTTCCTGCCTCCTCTATAGCTTCTATGGCGCCAAAGGCTTCATTGTCATTCTCGCAATATACAACATTGATATTATCATACCGCTTCAGCAGTGATTCCATTACCTCCTTGCCCTTTGCCTGCGTAAAATCACCTGTGACCTCTGCCATTAAGTCCCATCCGTTTTCTGTGGCTGCATCTGCAAGTCCCTTGGTGCGCCCGATCTGGGCAGATGCACCAATAGTGCCCTGAATATTCACGATATGGATATCGGATGGCTCAATTTTTTCTTTCAGGGTATACTGCTTCAGCCATTCTGCCATCTTTTTCCCTTCCAGTTCAAAATCAGAACCAACCCAACAGGTAAACAGGCTGTCATCAGACACATCCACCATTCGATCTACAATAATAACGGGAATGCCCGCATCCTTTGCCTCCTGCAAAACAGTATCCCAACCGGTTTCCGTTACAGGAGCAAGCACAATGTAATCTACTTCCTGCTGGATAAAAGTACGAATTGCCGTAATCTGATTTGTCTGTTTCTGCTGACCATCTTCAAAGATCAGTTTATATCCGTTTTCTGTTGTAAAGGCGGCTTTCATGGATTCCGTATTTGCACTTCTCCAGTCTGATTCCGCACCCAGCTGTGAAAAACCCACTACAATATATTCATTTGAAACCGTTTCCTCCACATTGGCTGCTTCTTCCTTAGAAGAAAAACTACCTCCACAACTGATTGCCAGAATACACAGAATTAAAATTGTTATGATCGCCAAAGATTTTTTCACCGCTATACTCCTTATCTTCTCCTATATCTCTATCATATCCCACTCTGTCAATTTTGAAAATAGGATACCGATCTTTCCAACTCATGCGCCATCTCATTCATCTTTTCACAGTTTTCATTTACTGTCTGAACTTTTGACATGATCTCACTGACATTAGCATTTACCTCTTCATTACTTGCAGTGTTTTCTTCGCTGATAGCACTGAGATTTTGAACATTATCAATTACATTTTCTTTGTAAAGATTCAAATGCTCTGTCTTGTCCGCTATCAATCTGATATCACTCACTGATCGGTTGATTTCATCGCTGAGCTCCTCATACTTTTTCTGTGTCTCTGCAATATTTTTTTGTTCCAGAGAAATTAAGGCATGTACCTTCTGTGCCAGCTGAACGGATCTTCCCGATTTTTCCGTAATTGTTCCCGCAAGATTCTTAATCATTTCAGCACCTTCGGCACTTTGCTCCGACAGACGTCTGATTTCCTCGGCTACCACTGCAAAGCCTTTTCCAAAGGCTCCTGCCCTTGCTGCTTCAATAGAAGCATTCAGACTTAATAGATTTGTCTGCTGGGATATTGACAGAATCAACTCCACTGCCTGGTCCACCTGGGCGATGGAATTGTTTGTCTCATTGATCTGTTTTTCAATATCCGCCACAGCATCTACGGATTCCTCACTGTTATTCATAATAAGATCCATACTGACTTTTGCAGTATTATTCGTCTGTAATATATTCTCCGCACTTTGACTGAGGCATTCTATTCTCTCAGAAATGTCATTGACACAATTTCCGATCTCCAGCATCTGTTCATTGATATCCTGTACATTTTCAGCCATTCCCACCGTTGCTCGGGACAGTTCCTCCATAGCAGTGGAGATCTGCATTGCTCGTCCCGCACTGCTCTCACTCATTTTTGTGACTTCAGATACATTCTCTGTCAAATCTTGTGAGACATCCTTTACTTTTCCTATCGTTTCTGAAAGGTTTCTCTGCATGCTATCCGTTTCCTTAAGCAGCGCACTCATCTCTTTCACAAAACTTTCCTGTTCCTCCTGCTTTGCCAGATTTCCTCTTGACAATGCGTTTACATTGACACTCACTGCTTTAAAGGATTTCAAAAGACCTCTGCTGAACAGTAAAGTAATACCTGAAAAAATAATCATCAGCAAAAATGCAGCTGTTAAAAAACTGATCACAATATTTTTTATCGCTCCGGTAACATTACTTTGCAGTTCCCCGGCAAATGCCATTCCAATTGTCTCTCCGTTTGCTTTTATGGGCATATAATATGCATAATAAGTTTTATTTTCAATCACTACAGAATTGTCAAAATACCCTTCCTCTGCCTCCGCTCCACCTGTATGGATATCCTTTTTCAGTTCTATCTCTCTGATCCTGTAATCATTTTCATTTTTTATTGATGTGGCACAAGGCGCTCCCTGAATAATAATCGCCATCTCTATGCCCTGTGTCTTTAAGCTGTCAAGATATTCATAATAATTTGATGCATTGATTGCATTAATCTCATTTTCACGGCAATAACTTGCAAGACTGTTGGCAACAATATATAACTTATTTTTGGATTCTTTTTCCAGATTACTTTTCGTAATATTCATGGATATTACGCTGATAATGGAAACAGCCAATATTAAAGGTATTACGGAAAGTATTATCAGCATTCCCAGCAAACTGATTTTCTTCTTCATTTTACCATTTCCTCCCACACAACTATATTCTCACTAACCTGAGCCACACGCCGATATGCTTTGCAAATTTTCTTATAGGACGAAAAGGGCCGCCGCATTTCCTTTACGCCGACCCATCCGCTATTTATGTTTTAATACATTTTTTAATTTTTTCTCAACGCTCTTTTTTTTCTGGCCATTACAATACTTTGTATCACGAGGAAGAGACAAAGCATTGCCGCAATGGTAATTCCCGTCCACCATGCCTGGTCAAGTCCGGCGGAAGAAACAATATTCTGAATTGTACTAAGTGAAAGTACACCGAAAAAGGTTCCTATGATATTTCCAACGCCTCCCGTTAACATGGTACCTCCTATGATGGAAGATGCTATGGCGTTCATTTCCATGCCACTTGCATGGGATGCCGACCCGGAGCCGACATGCATAAAATACACAAATCCACCGACACCTGCCAGCAGACCGCAGATTAAATGGGACAGAAATTTGGTTCTCTTTACATTGATACCAAGCATCAATGCACTCTGGCTGTTTCCTCCTACGGCATAGAAGGAACGTCCCAGCTTCGTCCATCTGAGTACACAGAAAAGTACGATAACGATCAAAATGGCAACGACTACGCCGATTTCAATATAAGCAGGAACATATTTACCAAGTTTATTGACGGAACCGAATCCCGGCACAATGACACGCGTCTCTTTTAAAGCAACAAAGGCTTCATTCTGTACATTAAAAGGGTTCGTATTTACAATAGTTGTCATACCGCGGGCAAAAAACATACCTGCCAGAGTAACAATAAACGGCTGAATATCAAGGTATGCAACCAAAAATCCCTGAACGAGACCAAACGCAAGCCCAATTGCCAGTGCGATCAAAACC
>JAGBEV010000017.1 GCA_017936785.1 Lachnospiraceae bacterium
AGTGGGCTCATTGATGATCCGTCGCACATTTAGCCCTGCAATCCGCCCGGCATCTCTGGTCGCCTGCCTCTGTGCATCATTGAAATACGCCGGAACTGTAATAACTGCATCTTTCACATCCTCTCCCAGATAATTTGCCGCATCTCTTTTTAATTTCCTCAAAATCATTGCCGAAATTTCCTGTGGAGAATATTTCTTTCTGTCTATAGGAATCCGGACATCCTGTCCCATCTTTCTCTTTACAGAGAAAATTGTTCGTTCTGTATTTACAGCGGCCTGTCTTTTAGCGGCTTCTCCTACTAACCGCTCTCCCTGCTCTGTAAATGCCACCACAGAGGGAGTTGTCCGGATGCCTTCTGCATTGGCAATCACTACCGGCTCTCCTCCCTCCATCACTGCCACACAGCTATTGGTGGTCCCCAAATCAATTCCAATCACTTTACTCATATCTATGTTCCTCACTTAATCATACTAAAAGAGGTCAAAGAAATAACAGATATTCCTTTGACCTCTCTATTGTAGCTAAGATAGGACAAAAAGTGTATAAAAAAACTATGAAAAAGTCTGAAAAATCAAGAAACTACTTTTGTCCTGTATTCTAAACGAAGCTTGTCTGTCAGTAATGCCATAAATTCAGAATTAGTTGGCTTTCCTTTTCCTGCACATATGGTATTTCCAAACACTTCCTCTAATGTTTCCAAATTTCCTCTGCGCCATGCCACCTCTATGGCATGTCTTATTGTACGTTCCACACTACTGGATGTCGTCTTGTATTTCTTTGCAATGGCGGGATATAAATATTTTGTAATATAATGCAACATATTTCTGTCATAGAATGACATGATAATCCCTTCCCTTATGTATTGATAGCCCTTGATATGAGCTGGTATTCCTATTTCAAGTAGTATATTCGTTACATCCATTTCCAGATCTCCGGAGTAACTGTATCCATTTCTCATTCCTGTTGCGTTTACCGTTAACAACTCGTCTTTTTGCATTTGCTGCTTATTTAATCGGAGTACTTCTCTGGACTTGTCCATCGCTGCATTTTGTTCTTCTGCTTTCTGCATTATCTCACGTCGCTCTGCCATCTGTTTCATACGCTTGATCAACATACGGTTAGAAATCGGCTTCATCATATAATAATCTGCACCATATCGTAATGCCTCCTCCACCAGATTTGACATACGAAGTGCCGTTTCTATAATAATTACAGGTTTTGCTTTTGTATTTCGACAGCTGATTTCTTCTAAGATACCAATACCGTCAATTCCTGGCAATATCATATCCAAAACAACAATATCAGGCTTTTTCTTCTGAATCGCATCTAACGCTTTTCTTCCATCCCCAGTAGCAAGAATCACATCAATACCCATATCTTCCATGGCTTTCGCTTTGCTCTCCCTATCCTGTACATTATTGTCTGCGATAATAACCCGTAATTGCGACTCCTCCATAAAAAATCCTCCATTCTGCCACACCAAATTGCAACATTCAATTTTCTTTGACAAACTTAATATACACATGTCTGTCACATTGTTATGGAAAATTTTATGAATTCATCTGTATTTAAAAGGGAATTAAAATGGAATTTGCGAAAAATCTTGTTTTTATTGTATATATCTGTCTAAAAGTGCTGTCCTGTTTTCGGACCAGCTGTAATCTAATAGGTATTCTCCAATGTACTGTTCTTTTACACTCTGATTTCCCTCCAGCATTTCATACAGGTCACAGTCAAACGTCTCTGTGTCGACTCTTCTGCTTCCTCGTGAGACAACCAGCATTTCCTCTGCTCCATAAGACCGGAGTTCTGCCTGTAATGTCTTAACTATCTTACTGCAAAGATTCTGCGTGGACTCATCATTTAATCTGTCCTCCCACAATACATTGATGATCTGTTCTGTTGTGACAATTCCGCCACGGCGGTCAATCAGAAGTGCCAAAAGTTCCTTTGCTTTTGCACTTTTAAACATAATTGGCTTTTCATCTACAAACACATCGAAATATCCAAAAGTTCTTGCATAAATCCTCTTCTTTTTTCGTCTCGACAACAAACGGGCGGTTTCTACCGCATACCTCAATTCTTCCTCAGAATATGGTTTTGTCAGATAAGCTGCTGCATGAAGTTTCAACGCATCCATCGCATATTTTTCATAGCCTGTAATATAAATAAGCATGATATCCGGATTCTTCTTGCGCAATTCATGCCCCAGAAGGATTCCATCCATCTCCGTCATCTGGATGTCCAGGATAGCCAAATCTACTGTATGCTTGTCTGCATAACGCAGTGCCTCTGTAGCACTCTGGAACATCCCTTCTATCTCTAATTCCTTGATATTCTCTGCTTCATACATAAACACCTTTATTGCCACAATTTCATCATCAACGATAATTGTTTTCATCAGTCCGTTCTTCCTCCTCCGGCAACCTTACCATATTCACGGTTTCTGGCATTCTCCACAGGAATCGCAATTTGGAACTTAATCTCCTTCTCTGGCTCATTTTCCAGCTTCAAGGTTCCATTCATCAGCTTTTCCAGACGAATCCTGATATGATCAATCAGTTCCTGATCCGGATGGTACTTCATTTCCTCTTCCTCCTCCGAAATGGTACTGCTAAGAACAATCTCTATTACATACTTTTCTTCCTCACAAAAGCTTCTGATAATCACCTTTCCACCTTCTTCGGCCTTGCACAGCCCATTCTGAATGACGTTTTCTACCAATGGCTGCACACTCAACGGTGGAATAAAAAAGTCTTCCTCCTGCAGATCATACTCGACCTGTACCTTAGCAAATCTTGCCATTTCAATGCTGCCATATGCCTTTACCTGCTCCATTTCATTGCGGAAAGGAACAGCCTCTCCGTTTTCCATGGCATTGAGATTATAACGAAGATACTTTGAAAACTCATCAATCAGATGACATGCCTGACGACGGTCTATGATGGTAGCACATTTTATCGTATTTAGAGCATTAAAAATAAAATGTTGGTTTAATTGACCTGCCTGCAATTCTTCCTGCATACTTTTTAACTCCTGTAAATCTTTTTCCTGGTATCCCATAGTTTCTCTCCATTCTCATAATTTAACATCCTACTAGTGTCTTATTTATTGATTTCCTGATGAATAACCTGAAACAATTCTCTGTAGTTAATCGGCTTCATAATATATCCATTCATACCCGCTCTCCGTACCTGCTCCATTCTCCGGGGCATTAAATCAGCAGAAACAGCATAAATACCGACCTCCCTACTATCTCTCCTTCCAGACTGACGGATTTGATGCGCTGCATGATACCCGTCCAGTTCCATCATATGGACATCCAGAAAGATTGCCGTATACTCCTCTTCTTCAGATTGCAGGTATCTCGTGACGGCTTCTTCGCCACTTTCCACAGTATCTACTGCCAGCCCCTTTTCTGACAGCAAGATCTTTATCGCCTCACGGCATAATCTGTCATCATCGGCAAACAATATCCGTTCTCCCTGAAACTCCTCCACTCCATCCATTTGGTCTTCCAATATAAACTTCATTTACAGCTCCTCAACAACTTTTCTTACTTCCTCCAGAAACATATTTTCATACTGGCTCAACTGGTACCCCTTCGGATAAATATATAAGTCCTTCATCACTCTGCGGTAATCAGCACAGGGTTTCTGAAACAAATGATACCTTTCCAGAATTTTTTGAGGAATCGGAGACACCCACATAAAAGTATTTTTTTCATCTGCAAGCAGATCAAATTGGCTCCCTCTTTCATATACATAAATGCATCGTTCCACATTCCTATCCAGGCTTGGGGTAATGTCATTATGTACCAGAGAAGGAATTACGGTATCCCCATGTAAAATCTCGATGCACTTTTCCAAATCTTCATACAATACCGTCTCCTTTTCTGACAGTGGATTGTCCTTCGACATAATAAATACATACTCAAATTCCAACAACGGCTCATAAGTCAGTCCCTCTAATTGTAGCATAGATAGAAAATATTTCTCATATCGTACATCATAGCGGATAATCCCACTGGTATATTTCTGTTCCACAATATCGTTGATCGTATCAAGGGAATTTGTCTCATTAAAGTAAATTTCCATTTTCCTGCCATCATCGATCCGGTGCATAAATCTGGTAAAACCATGTGTGATATAGCTGGCTCTTGGAGCTGCCACACTTAATTCCACTCTGTTTTCCACCGGCATCTGACTGAACCTCTCCAGACTTTCCAGCTGCTTCATCACCTGGTGAGCCTCATTTAGAAATTCTTTTCCCTTTTTCGTTGGAACCATTCCTTTGTTTTTTCGTAAAAACAATTTAAATCCTATTTTCTGCTCTAAATCCTTAATCATCTTACTTAGATTAGGCTGGCTGACTGAGAGTCTTTTTGCAGCGTTCGTTACCGAGCCACATTTTTCTACTTCCAGTGCGTATTTTAGACTTGTTAAATTCAAAAAACCTCCTCCTAGTAACCCTGTTTTAACAATCTTATCGCCTGCTGTTTGGCTTGTCAACCAATGTTTTGCATGATTTTTGCCTATTCGACACTATTAGACACTCTTCGACCGAAATTCTTTTTCTTTTCAACCTTTACTTGACTATCTCCCAAAAATAGGAAATACTATATATGATATAAAATTACAGAAAGGATATTATTTCTTATGGAACTGATTCATTTAAAACAAATCTTTAAAAATCCCCAGGAGTATCTTGAAAAAGACTTGACAGTCTGTGGCTGGATTCGCAGCATCCGTGATTCCAAAGCATTTGGATTTATCGTGATAAACGATGGTACTTTCTTTGAACCGCTGCAGATAGTATATAATGACACCTTGGAAAATATATCAGATATCCGAAAACTCAATGTAGGGGCTGCTCTGATCGTTACCGGCAAATTAGTCGCGACTCCTCAGGCAAAACAACCCTTTGAAATCCAGGCATCTCAAATTGAAATTGAAGGGGCTTCTACACCAGATTATCCACTTCAAAAGAAACGGCACAGCTTCGAATATCTTCGTACTATTTCTCACCTGAGACCACGTACCAATACCTTTCAGGCTGTTTTCCGTGTCCGCTCCCTGATTGCATACGCCATTCATCAGTTTTTCCAGGAGCGTGATTTCGTCTATGTGCATACTCCGCTCATCACTGCCAATGACTGTGAAGGTGCTGGTGAGATGTTCCGTGTAACTACTCTGGATATGGAAAATCCTCCTAAAAATCCAGATGGTTCCATTGACTATACCAAGGATTTCTTTAATAAAGAGACAAGTCTTACTGTAAGTGGCCAGTTAAACGGAGAGACCTATGCTATGGCATTTCGTAATATCTATACCTTCGGTCCTACCTTCCGTGCAGAAAATTCCAACACCACCCGTCATGCAGCGGAATTCTGGATGATCGAGCCGGAAATTGCTTTTGCTGATCTGGAAGATGATATGATGCTGGCAGAAAGCATGATGAAATATATCATCCATTTTGTACTGGAACATGCACCAGAAGAAATGAATTTCTTCAACAGCTTTGTGGATAAAGGATTACTGGACCGTCTCCACAATGTGGTGGATTCCGACTTCGCTCATATCACCTATACTGAGGCCATAGATCTTTTGAAAAAACACAATGATAAATTCACCTACAAGGTGGAATGGGGATGTGACCTTCAGACAGAGCACGAACGCTACCTGACAGAAGAAATCTTCAAGCGTCCAGTCTTTGTGACAGACTATCCAAAGGAAATCAAAGCTTTCTATATGAAACTGAATGAGGACGGAAAAACAGTTGCCGCTATGGACTGCCTGGTTCCTGGAATTGGAGAGATCATCGGCGGAAGCCAGCGTGAAGAAAACTATGATGTCCTTGTCAGCCGTATGAAGGAGCTTGGAATGAACACAGACAGTTATGATTTTTATCTGGATCTGCGCAAATATGGTACAGCACGTCATGCCGGCTTTGGTCTTGGCTTTGAACGTTGTGTCATGTATCTGACAGGAATGGCAAACATCCGCGATGTCCTTCCATTCCCACGTACCGTTGGAAACTGCGATTTATAAATTCCGTTTCCCATAATTATCATTTCCAGCTTTAGCTCTATGGCGCAAAAAAAAGTCAGATAATATAATTGTCTGACTTTTTTTATTGTTCTGTTAAAATCTGCCATCCTCTTTTTTGTCATACTGTTTCCTTTGTATATAATATACTCTCAATAATATATCTTGGACGCTGCTTCACTTCCATATAAATTTTTCCTACATACTCCCCGATCACACCCAGTGCCAGCAGCTGAAGTCCTCCAATCCCCCAGACAGAAACAACAATGGTTGTCCACCCAGCCACGGTCTTTCCGTATATCCATACTGCAAAAAAATAGATAAGCATCAGCACACTGATAGAGAACAATAACATTCCAAGAAAGGTGATCATACGGATTGGTTTTACACTGCAGGAGGTGATTCCATCAATGGCAAAAGCAAGCATCTTTTTTAATGGATATTTGGACTCTCCGGCAAAACGTTCCTGTCTCTCATAATAAACAACATCGGTCTCATATCCTATCATCGGTACCAGACCCCTGAGAAACAGATTGACTTCTTTAAACTGTGCCAACCCTTCCAGTGCTCTCTTACTCATCAAGCGGTAATCGGCATGGTCCTCCAATGTATCTGCACCCATCACTTTCATCAGCTTATAAAATGCATGGGCAGTTCCCCTTTTGAATATGGTATCTGTGGCTCTGGTTGAACGGACCCCATAGACAATTTCCTTTCCCTCTGCAAACTTATCAATAAATTGTTCAATTGCTCCCACGTCGTCCTGCAGGTCAGCATCCAGAGAAATAGCAGCATCCGCATAGTCCTTTGCCGTCATGAGTCCGGCAAGCAGAGCATTCTGATGTCCTCTGTTATGTGCCAGATTAATCCCTACAAAAATGGGATTTTCTTCATGAAGCTGGGAAATAATATTCCATGTAGTATCCTTGGAACCATCGTTAACAAAAGCAATCCGGCTGGCTCCGGAAATTTTTCCCTTTTTCATCAGAGCCTCCATAATGCTTTTTAGCCGTTTTGATGTTTCCGGCAACACTTCCTGTTCATTATAACAGGGAATTACCAGCCAAATTGTCTTCATATTCTTATACCTCTCCTGTAACCAGCATTTATTTCATCATACTGCCCAAAACGGAATTGACCAGCTTACCATCTGCCTTTCCCTTTACTTTCGGCATCAAAATTTTCATAATCTTTCCCTTCTCCTGCGGTGTTGGCTCAACAATCTCCAACTCAGCCAGAACCTCTTCAATCACTGTCTTAATCTCTGCTTCTTCCATCATCTTCGGCGCATATTCCTCCAATACCTTAATGGTAAATTTACACTCCTCAATGATGTCTGTACGGTCAGCGGGAGTCATTTCCAGAGTTTCTTTTGCCTGCTTGATCTGCTTTAAGATAACCTGGTTTTCCTCCTCCTCTGTTAAGTCTGCCCGTTTATCAATCTGTACATTCTTTAATCCTGTCAAAAGCATGGACAAAACATCCTTCCGCTGTTTATCATGCGCTTTCATTGCCTTAACCATTTCACCACGAATAAAATCAATCTTTGTCATTTCAAACTATCCTCCATTCTTTCATAAAACATGCCTGTACGAAACAACGCACAGGCATAGATATTGTATCACAAATTGCAATTATTTAACATACTTAATGGAATAAGAACCGCTATAATCTGCATAACTCTTATTGATCTTGATATAATAAGTTCCCTTTTTCAGTTTCTTTTTAGAACTGATTCCACCGGTACCAGTCTTCATATAAATGGTATCTCCGATCAGAGTATAATTCTTGTTGGCAGGAATTACCTGTAATCTCAAAGAAGAAGTACCAGTACATTTAGCAGTATAGCTTAACTTTAATTTTGCTTTTTTGGTCAGTTTGATCTTAAACCAGTCAGCCTTTGCAGTACCCTCAGATAATGCAACCATACCCTTCACTGTCTTCTTTTTCTTGAGAGTCTTTGCCTTGGCTTTGGAAGCACCACTCTGATCCTTTACCTTTGTTACAGTAGCCTTTAACTGATATGGAGAACTGCTGCTAGTTGCAACATAATAAGTTCCCTTTTTCAGTGCATAAATTTCAAAGTACTGATTACCGGAATACATATATGGGTCATCCAGTGTGATCTTATTGCTGTCACAAAGATTCAGTGAAAGGTTACTTGCTGTACCATCATATGTAGAATAGGAATTACCAAACAAGGTAACTAAGCTGTCAGACTCCAGCACTAACTTGTGATAATTTGTCACTGTGCTGTCTCCAGTATAAATTGCCTGATACGTATCATTGATCGTTACCTCTGCACCTGAGTAAGCATATGCTCCAACTGCGATAACAGAACCGTTATCCGGCACGCTCCATCTCCAGTTAAATTTCAGATAATAGGTTCCGGCTGCAGTAATGGTATATGACTTAGAAAGCGTCAGATAAGAAGAACTCAGAAAATCTGAACTTCCTACCTTCATGGTACATGCCTGGTCACTGTACAAAGCCACATCCACACTGTCAGACAATCCTGTAGCTGCAGCTGCTAAAGTCAATACACCCTTATAATCCATCTGGATTGGGATAAGCTTTGCTGTTGATTCAACGGTTGCGGAAGCATTGTCTCCCTTTCCTGGAAGGTTAACAGATACCGTAGCTGCTGTAGGCACTGTTGCGTAATCTGTAACACGGGTAGGAACCAATACTCCTTCTGTTGTTGCTGCCTTTACAGATGCTCCTGCCAGTACACTGACTGCCATAGCACATACCGTAACTACAGACACTACTGTTTTTTTTAACTTATTCATTCATATCCTCCTTCTGCATATTCATGCGTTTCAATTGAAGCTGTTATAATCCAGCTACATTAAAACTATATTATCAGATTTTTTTTCATTTGAAAATAGTTTTGTTAAAATTTTACTTTACCCATATCTGGAATGTACTGGAAAAAGAAAAAGCCGTAAGACAGATCACTCTGTTTTACGACTTTCTTTAGCTGGGCTACAAGGATTCGAACCTTGAAATGCTGGAGTCAGAGTCCAGTGCCTTACCGTTTGGCGATAGCCCAGTATCATGCACCTGTGTTGTTTTCCCTCACAAGCCTTGCTTAGTATATAATACTTTTTTTCATTTTGCAAGTACTTTTTTAAAATTTTTTCATTTTTTTCATCCCTGAAGGAAAAGCTCCTGTTTTTCTGCCGTTTTACAGGAGCTTTAACTGCTTTACTATCTTTTCAATCAATGCAATCCGTTGGAATGGAGTGATCAGATAGAATCCGTCTACATATGGTCCGATTTCTTTTGCAATGGCTGTAACGATTTTTACAGCCAAAGCCTCTCCCTCTTCCCTGTTTTTTCCTTCATAAAGCTGAATTATCTGCTGGTCTACATGGATACCTGCAATTTCATGCTCCATGAAACAGGCATTCTTATGGCTGACTACCGGCATCAGTCCCCCCAGCAGCTTGACAGGAAGTTCTTCCCTGGCACGTTTCAGGTTGTCCAGTCCTTCCCTTGACATAACCGGCTGGGTAAACAGTACATTGACTCCATTTTCTATTTTTTTCTTCGCATGATTGATCTGACTGTCAAAATTTACTGCATTGACATTTAACGCCCCACAGACCTGAAAAGGATTTCTGGTAAAGGTAGTCTCATTTAATGTATTGATATGTCTTGCCAAAACAGCAGAATTATAACTAAATAATGTTTTTACCTCCTGACGCTGTGCAACCGGCACAGGATCACCAGTTACCGCCAGCACATTATTGACTCCCTCCACATTTAGACCTAATAAAAGTGCCTTTGTAGCATTAATGTTCCTGTCACGGCAGGTCATATGCGGAATTGCCGTCAATTTTAATTCGCGGCTGACTTTACATGCCAGAATACTGCTGTCAATACGCGCCCGGGCAATGGGACAGTCTGCAATATCAATGGCGTCCACACCAGCCTGTTTGTAACGTGCCGCTCCCTCCATAAAATTTTCTATATCCGGTGTAACTGGAGGATCCAGCTCTACTACAATAACTTTCTCTCCTTGGTTTAACTTGGCAGCAAAATCATTTTTCGGATTGCCCTGCGCCATTCTGGCACCACTTTGTTCCACATCAAAATCTGCTTTTTCCAGTGCTGCTTCCTCCCATGGAACGACTCCTGAAACGGGCTCCTGCTCCAAAAGCTGTGCAATCTTTCTGATATAAGATGGCTCTGTACCACAGCAGCCCCCCACAATCGCAACACCCTCCCTGGCAATTTCATGAATCGTTTCTGCAAAGTAAATGGGATTGTCAGCATAAAGGGTACGGTTAGATACCATAGTAGGATATCCGGCATTCGGCATTACAGATACATATTTATAACAGTGTTCCAAATCCAGTTTTTGAATCAGCTCCAATAAATGCTTAGGACCTGATATACAATTAAAGCCAATGGCGTCAACGGATCTCATCTGCTGCAGCTGATAAAACAGACTTCTGCCATAGCACCCTCCTCTGGTAAAGCCCTCAGGAGATACCCCAAAGGATATCAGCACGAAAGCATCCTCCGCCTTTTCTTTTATGTATGAAGTAATCTGTTCCAGATTGTCAGGACTGTCAAAGGTCTCAAAAATAAAATGTCTTGCTCCACATTCCAGAAAAACATCCACCAGCTCCCGATATTCCTCAAAACCTTCTGAATCTTCCGAAATGCTGATCGGTCCGATATCAGCAAATACATAATGCTCCTCCAGAATATCCTTCTGACCGGATGCCTCCTTTGATCTATTTTCAAATGCCAGTGTTTCCTGATACGCCAGCTTCCATCCCTGAATAATGATTTCATAAATGGTTTCTTTCGGCAGCCCGAGACCAGCTTCATTTGCCCCAAACGTATTTGTCTTAATAGCTGTTGCTCCAGCCTCCAGATACTCCCGGTGAATCTTTTTGATCCAGTCCGGATGTGTAAGATTCAGAATTTCACAACAATGATCTATAGAATCCGGATATCTTTTACTGACATAGGTACCCATCGCTCCATCAAATAACAACGGCTTTTTTTTCAAAAAATCCTGTATTTTCATGTATTTACTCTCCGTTCTCCCGTATTACAATTTTTTTATTTTACCAGTTCCTTTGCCTTCTGTATAAGAAAGAAGATAAAAAAGGCTGCCAGATTCACAAGCACTACACTGGCACCTGCCGGGGTTGAAAACAAGTAGGATGCCACCATTCCGATACAAAAACAGACAACGGCTAATATTCCAGAAGAAATCACTACGGCACGAAAGCTCTTAAACAGCCGCATGGAAGTCAATGCCGGAAAAATCACCAGACTGGAAATCAGCATAGCCCCCATCATCTGCATTCCCAATACAATAGTAACGGCTGTCAGAATGGCAATCATCGTGTTGAAAAAAGTTACTCTGACTCCGGTTGCCCTGGAAAAACTTTCATCAAATGTAACTGCAAAAATATTGTGATAACAAAATATAAATAAAAGCAGTACAGCGACAGATAGAATCACACTCAGAATCACGTCTTCCTGCGTCATTGCCAGAATACTCCCAAACATATAACTACACACATCTGTGGTCATTCCTGTTGTCAGTGCAGTTACCGATACACCAATCGCCAAAGCAGATGCAGACATAGCCGCTATCGCTGCATCACTCTTCATCACACCATTCTCTGTCATCCGGAGCAAAAAGAACGCTGCCAGAACTACCACTGGAATAGACAGCTTTAATGGAGCCACACCGCATGCCACAGCAATGGACAATGCACCATAGGATACATGAGACAGACCATCTCCGATCATGGAATACTGTTTCAGAACCAGGCTCACACCAAGCAACGCTGCACACAGCGATACAAGAATCCCTACAATAAATGCTCTTATCATAAACGGATAAGATAACATTTGTAATAATATATCCATCTTTCGCCTCCATCTCTATTTTTTAAAAATAGCTGCATAATCAGAATCCATATATTCCTCTACTGTTCCAAAAAAATAACCTCTGTCATTGATATGAAGCAGTTTGTCTGCGTACTTTACGGCATTTTGCAGGTCATGGGTGACCATAACGATTGTCATCCCCTCCTGATTCAGCATTTCCAGATTTTTATACAATGTCTGCGCTGCCACAGGGTCCAATCCGGTTACCGGCTCATCCAGCACCAGTATCCTGTCCGCCGCACACAATGCCCTTGCCAGAAGAACTCTTTGCTGCTGACCACCGGAAAGCTCTCCATAACATCTTTTCTGTAACTCAAGAATTCCCAGCTTTTTCAGATTATTTTTTGCCTCTTTCTTCTCCTTTGCTGTATAAAAAGGTCTGAAATGCATATCACTTAAAAATCCGGACAACACCACCTCCATCACACTGACCGGGAAATGCCGCTGTATCTGGGACTGCTGAGGGAGGTAACCGATTGCCCCCTTATTCAGTACCGGATTCACTTCAATCTTCCCACTGACCGGTTTGATCAGTCCCAGCAAGGATTTGATCAGGGTACTTTTTCCAGAACCATTCTCCCCCACTACACAGATATACTCTCCCTGCACAGCCTGAAAGTTAAAATGTTCGATTATCGCTTTGTTTTCATAGCCAAGACCTGCGTCCTGACAGGAAATTAACCATTCTTTATTCACTTGAGACCTCCTCAGACCAATTTGAAAACTTTTTTCATTTTACTGACAAGCCATGTTTTTGTCAAGTTTCTGATAGCTGATACAAAAATGGTAAAGCTCTGTCAAAAAGAATAATTCCTTTCTAACATGAGATACTATTTCTATAGCCCAGTTAGAAAGGAGTTTTATATGAATCAAAAAGAAAGCCGATTTGCAGCAGCATTGGCAATGAGCGCGCTGGATGACATTCCTACGCCTTCCTCCAATGCCAAAAATATTGTAGCATTATTAAAAGAACATGGAACAGTCTCCGGTTATCAGCTCTCAGATGGCCGGACTGTATCCAAAGAAGAGGGAGTCGCCCTTGCCCGAAATGGAGAAATCGCCGGAGTAGGCATTGCCCACCGCAAGGGAACAGAATATCTAAAATCTCTTCCTGATGGCACGGAAGACAACAATCTCAGTCATCTTCCTACCATATCAGGAAAGTCATCCGAACGATAGCTTTTGTTTGTGAGGGGCTGCATTTACTGCCAATTAATGTCAAGTTCCACAGGACAATGGTCGGAGCCCATCACCTCCGTGTGAATTGCCGCCCCTTGCAGTTTATCTATCAGCGATGCAGAAGTCAGGAAATAATCAATACGCCAGCCTGCATTTTTTGCCCTGGCAGAAAAGCGGTAGGACCACCAGGAATAGATTCCTGTCTGTTCTGGATAAAAATACCGAAAAGTATCAATAAAACCTGATTCCAGAAGCTGGGTAAATTTTTCTCTCTCCTGGTCAGAAAATCCTGCACTCTTATGATTTGTTTTAGGATTTTTTAAATCAATTTCCTGATGTGCCACATTCATATCCCCGCAGACGATTACCGGCTTTGTCTCCTCCAATTTCTTCAAATAGTTCCGGAAAGCATCTTCCCACTCCATCCGGTATGGCAGCCGCGCCAGTTCGTTCTGTGAATTTGGAGTATACACCGTTACCATATAAAATTCTTCATATTCCAGTGTTATGACTCTTCCCTCCTGGTCATGCTCCTCGATTCCCATTCCATACAAAACCTGTAACGGTTCTTTTTTTGTAAATACAGCAGTTCCGGAATATCCCTTTTTGACTGCATAATTCCAGTACTGAAAATACCCAGGCAAATCCAGTTCGATCTGCCCATCCTGCAGTTTACTCTCCTGAATGCAGAAAATATCCGCATCCACTTCTTTAAAATAATCTAAAAACCCCTTATTTACACAGGCACGAAGCCCATTCACATTCCATGATACCAATTTCATTTCCAGTCTTTTCCTTTCTTTTAATGTTTAATCATATATATCATACATGTTTTCTGCGAAAAAGACGATACTTTACCATACATTTCCATTCATTTCCTGACAATCTGGCAGTAATGCTCCAGAACATGGTTATACAGCGTCCGTACTGCGGGAGCCATAAACTCTGGATTTAAGGTGGCAATGCCAATAATCCGGTAGGCATCCGGCTTTACGGGATAGCAGTCTACCTCATAAGGAATATCATTCATGACCATTTCCGGCATGAGGCAGATTCCAAATCCGTTTGCCACCATGGCGATCGTGGACAGATCATCTACCACATGATAGTTTGACTGGACATTTAATGAATTTTCTTTCAAAAAATTCTGAATATCTGCATCGGTACACTCCCTCTGTGTCACAAACTGATGATTTCTCATCTCGTCTATTTCCATATAAGCAGAGTCCTTTTGCTTCACGGTTCCTTTTGGCACCACGCATAAAAGCGGGTCTTTGTACAAAGGCTCAATCGGGATATCTGCCGCACTGGATACCGAAAGAAATCCCAGATCTACTACACCATTTTTTATCCAGTATGCCACATCATCATAGGTTCCCTGGAATACCTCAATACGAATCCCCGGATATTCTTTCTGAAAGGAATGCATGATATCCGGAAGCCAGTTGGTACATACGCTGGAAAAGCAGCCAATCTTCACCTTTCCCTGCTTTAATCCATTAAACTCTGCAATTGCCTGCTGCAGGCTTTCATCACTGTTTAATACTGCATTGACATAGGGCAAAAGATGCTCTCCGTAATTAGTCAGTGTTACACCATTTTTACTGCGGTTCAATACAGAAAAACCAAGTTCCCCTTCCATAGAAGAAATCGCATGGCTGATGGCGGACGGGGTCAGCCCCAGAATATCTGCCGCCTTGCGGAAGCTCCCCTGATCTGCCACTGTTTTAAATACCTGATATGTAAGTAAAGTCATCGCACCCTCCCTCTGTGAATACAAGAGCCGCAAAGATAGTATATCCCTGCGGCTCACTTTTTATCTTATCTTGCACATTTATACTGCAAATCTTCCCAGCGTCTGTCTACCTCAGCCTGGAACTGAGCAATCAGCTCTTCATTTCCCTTCTTAAATAGATGCTTGAAACGTCCCTGTTCTTTCAGGAAATCTTCAATCGGAAGCTTTTTCTTTGGCTCATAGGATAAGCTCCATTTTCCATTCTCAACCTCAAACAATGGCCAATAGCAGGTTTCCACTGCCAGTTTACAGATTTTCATAATCTCCGCTGTATCATATCTCCAGCCACGCGGACATGGGGTCATCACATTGAGGAAGCAGGCTCCCTCTGTATAGATAGCCTTCTCTGCCTTTCTGTGCAGGTCTTTGAAATCATTGGTAAAGGTCGTCTGTGCCACATAAGGAACATCGTGGTCAGCAATAATACTTGCCAAATCCTTTCTGTTCTGCATTTTACCGGCAGACTGCTTACCAACTGGTGTTGTAGTGGTATCTGCATACATTGGTGTCGCAGAAGAACGCTGGATACCTGTATTCATATAGGCACCATTGTCATAACAGACATATACCATATCATGACCACGCTCCATGGCACCAGACAGAGATTGAAAACCGATATCATAGGTACCACCGTCCCCGCCAAAGGTAATAAATTTATAAGTCACATCCTCCGGTAATTTGCCGCGCTTTTTTAATGCCTTGTACGCTGTCTCCACTCCACTCAAAGTAGCTCCTGCATTCTCAAAGGCGTTGTGGATATAGCTGTCCTCCCACGCGGTATAAGGATACATAAAGGAAGATACCTCCAGACAACCGGTAGCATTTCCGATGACTGCCTGGTCTCCCTCATGAAGGGCACGAAGCACCGCACGAACTGCAATGGTAGCACCGCAGCCGGCACACATACGATGACCAGGAGCAAGACGCTCCGGCTTATTCATCATGGTCTTTAAACTATAATCACTCATTTTTATTCTCTCCATTAATCGTAATTTATCCGCGTAACCGAATATACTGATACTGCTCTACTTCTTTTCCGTTTTCTATCATATCCTCCAGCTCAGTAAAGACATCTACAGCATCTCCTACTGTAAAATCACGCCCTGCCAGGCCATAGATATAATTGACAGCCTCTATCATCACCTTATGGCGGAAAAGACCGGCAGTCACTTCACTGCCCAGCGGTCCACCATTTCCGTTATAGCTCTCACAGCGGTCCAGAATAGCTACCGCTTTACAGTTTTTCAAAGCATTTGCAATTTCTTCTGCCGGGAATGGGCGGAAGACACGAAGCTTTAACACACCAACTTTCTTTCCCTGCTCCCGCAGATCATCTACCGCCTGCTTGGCAGTTCCTGCTGCAGAACCCATGATCAGAATGATATAATCTGCATCCTGGGTTTTATATTCCTCAAAAAGACCGAATCCTCTTCCGGACAGCTCTTTAAATTTCTGTGCCACCTCAAGAATGACTTCCTTGGAATTTTCCAAGGCAATTTCCTGGTTCTTTTTTGCCTCCATCGCATAATTGGAAACAGAATATGGACCAACCGCAATAGGTTTGCCTGGATTTAACAGATACTCCTCCGGCTCATATTCACCGACAAAATCTTTAACCAGTTCATCCTCCAGCAGTTCGATATTCTCCACTGCATGGCTGGTGATGAAGCCATCCTGACAGATCATGATCGGCAGATGAACACGGGCATCCTCTGCAATTGGATATGCCTGGATAAAATTGTCATATGCCTCCTGATTATTCTCAGCATAAATCTGAATCCAGCCAGTATCTCTTGCTCCCATACCATCAGAATGGTCACAGTTAATATTAATGGGACCGGAAAGAGTACGGTTGACCAAGGTCAATGCAAGCGGAAGACGATTGGAAGCAGCCAGCAGGAGTTCTTCCCACATCAAGGCCAGTCCGGCCGAAGAAGTCGCTGTCAGACTTCTGGCACCTGCTGCTTGTGAACCAATGGCAGCACTCATAGAAGAATGCTCACTTTCTACCGGGATAAACTCGGTGTCGATTTCTCCATTTGCAATATAATTAGAAACCATCTGTGGAATCTCTGTAGAAGGGGTAATCGGAAATGCAGGCATAACATCGGGATTTACCTGACGGATCGCATAAGCAACAGCCTCATTTCCTGACATACGTTCTTTAATTGCCATTATACATTTCCCTCCTTCATCTCAATTGCTCCAAAAGGACATACATTCGCACAGATGCCACAGCCCTTACAATGGTCAAAGTCAAAATCACTCCGCTTTCCATCCGCTACCGGGATACTTCCATCCGGACAGACCGGAGCACAAAGAAGGCATTGCTTGCATAAATCTTCATGAAACACCGGTGTATTCGTTCTCCATTCTCCTGTGTTAAACAGCTTGGAGGTTCCGCCGGCAAATACCATCAATCCCTCAGTCAGATTCTGATGAGGTGTCTTTTCGTTTATTTTTGTTATATCTGTTCTCATGATATGTAATCTCCAGTTAATCTTTTATTTCAAACTATATTTTCTAAGCAGAAAGTCCCATTTTATCCTCTTCCAATGCTTCCTCTGCCACATCAAAAGCACGCTCCAGAGCCTGCATGTTGCCATCAATAACCTCCGGTTTCTTGGCAAACTTATGCTCATAGGAAGCTCTCATTTCATGGATAAATTTCTCTCTTGGCATGATACCGCTGACTGCAACAGCAGCAGCAAGCATAGGGGAATTCGGGAAATTCTTGCCCAGTGTCTCTACAGAAATCTTTCTTCCATCTACTGTATAGACACGTCCCTCATAGCCTCCCAGATGCTCCTCGATTTCTTCTTTCGACTTGGATGTATTGACAATGATAGCACCCGTCTTCTTTAAACCTGCAGTGACATCAACAGAACCGAGCAATGTCTCATCAACAACCACAACATAATCCGGATGATATATATTGGAATGAACACGAATCTTATCGGAGCTGATGCGGTTATATGCAGTAATCGGCGCACCCATACGCTCTGGACCATACTCCGGGAATCCCTGTACATTCTGTCCTGTTTTGAATGCTACATCTGCAAGTAATAATGCTGCTGTCTTTGCACCCTGGCCACCACGGCCATGCCATCTGATTTCAATTCCGTTTTTCATAATACTCTCCATTCCTGTACATGATTTTTGCACAACACTAAAATAGGTACTGCTGAACTTTATTCACCTGTCGGTTTCGTTTTGTTCAACAATACCTATTATATCTTCTAAATAAAAATTGTAAAGAGAAAATGTGTAAATATATTCACGTTAAAAGTGAATACATTTCACTATATTATCATTTTCTTATTCTCTTTCTGCCATAGCTTTTTCTGACTCGTATTGGTACTGCTTTATACAGTTTTCTCCAATTCTTTTGCGAGAGCTTTCAGATTGTCAATATCTGCTTCTTTCACCGTAGAACGGATGGTAACAATATTTTCCAGAACTGTCACGTCCTTCATGGACTCAAACTGCTCCTTCATCAGCTTGCCGGCAATCGGTGCCCAAGAACCATTTTCAATAATTCCTACCCTGCGCTTCTGATAAGCTTTTGCCTTCAGATGATGGATGAAATCAACCATCACCGGCATCACGCCGGCATCATAGGTCGGTGCTGCTACTACCAGACGGTCATAACGGAAAGCATCTTCAATGCACTCTGCCATATCCTCTCTTGCCAGGTCAGCAATGGCAACCTTTTCTACTCCGTCTGCTTCCAGAATTTCTGCCAGCTTTTCTGCTGCCTGCTTTGTATTTCCATGAAGGGAAGAGTACGCAATAAACACACCCTTATCCTCTGGCTCATAACTGCTCCAGGTCTGATATTTTCCTATATAATATTCCAGATTTTCGGAAAGAACCGGTCCATGCAGCGGACAGATGATCTGAATGTCCAGTGCTGCCGCCTTTTTCAATAGTGCCTGTACTGGCGCACCATATTTACCTACTATATTAAAATAGTATCTTCTTGCTTCACAGGCCCAATCCTCCTCGGTATCCAATGCACCAAATTTACCGAAACCATCTGCCGAGAAAAGAATCTTATCGGTCTCTTCATAGGTTACCATAACCTCCGGCCAGTGTACCATCGGTGCCATCACAAAGTGCAGAGTGTGCTTTCCAAGAGATAGGGTATCTCCCTCTGCCACAGTAACCTTCTTTTCCTCAATATTTACATCAAAGAAATTAGGAAGCATTCCGAACAGCTTTGCATTCGATACAATCTGAATCTCCGGATAACGCTCCAACACTTCTGCAAGATTTGCAGAATGATCCGGCTCCAGATGGGAAATGATCAGATAATCCGGTTTCTTATCTCCCAATACTTCCTCCAGATTGGCAAACCAGTCTTTTGCTGCTCTCCTGTCTACCATATCCATAATAGCAATTTTTTCATCCATAATGACATAGGAATTATAAGAAACACCATTTGGTATTATGTATTGTCCTTCAAACAAATCCAAATCCCTGTCATCTGCACCTACATAGAAAACATCATTCGTCACATTGCTTTTCATGAATTTATCCTCCTGTCTCATATTGCTTTCTTGCTAAGCCCGATTATAACATACCTTTCTGGTTAATGCTATCTTTTCCGGCAGGATTCCTAAGATTTTTTACATTATAGATGTATTAATCCCACCAGAAATACCAAACCTTAGAACGATTAAGACAATCCGCCACCTCGGCAATCGTTCCTGTAGCAGTTCCCTGGTCTACCCTGTCCGGACAAAATGCATAGTGCTCTCTGGCAAGCTCCATAGCCTCTTCCAGATCGTTCAACGGTTTCCCTGCATAAAATTCCAGAGTATCATGGGATACCGCTGCAGGAACTGCACCATATTTTTCATACCAGTATTTTGCAACTTCCATCATCTCTGCTGCCTCCGGACATTCATTCCACCCGCCCATCGGCACCCAGGCAATCACTTCCCAAGGCGCTTCTGTTGGAACCTCAAACAGGATAACCTCTTTAATCCCCTCATATTCAAAAGATAGAAAGGAACTCAAAACAGCCAGTTCTTCCCCCTCCGTTTCTTCACCGATCAGTTCACTGAGCAGTAAATCATCTGTTCCTGCTTCTACAGCACCAGAACTGTCATCGATATATTCCTCAATATATTCCTCAAATCTCTCATCCAGAATATCCTTTCCTGTCCGGCATTTTTTCTGCAAAATACTTTCTTTTGTATATCCATCCTTTTTTCCATATTCCAACCACTCGGCAAGGGTATCATCTGATACCACCAGAAGAGGAACAAAGCCTTCTCTCTTTCCCCGTTCCAGAGCTGCCAGATAGGCGTCATTTACTTCCTGCGCCGTATTTTCTCTGGTAAATACCTGATACGGACAATCTACACTCTGAATAATTGACTTAGTAATTTCACCATATCCATCCATTTTATACATCTGTTTCCTCCCTATTTAATATCCAAAGGTCCCATCTAAAGAATCGTCCTGTTCAATCCACTCCTGTACGAATATCTCCCTGTACTCATTCTCCGTATCACGGATAATGACCTTTTCAATTCCCGCATTAATGATCATCTTTTTGCACATAGAGCAGCTATTGGAATTTTTCACGTATTCCCCAGTAGCCACCTCCCGTCCGGAAAGATATAAGGTACTGCCGATCATCTTTTCCCTCTCGGCACTGATAATGGCATTTGCCTCCGCATGAACACTGCGGCACAGTTCATAACGCTCTCCTCTGGGAATCTCCATTTTTTCCCGGATACAATGTCCTAAATCACTGCAGTTTTTCCTTCCCCGTGGAGCACCTACATAACCAGTAGAAATCACCTCGTCATTTTTTACAATAACAGCACCGTAATGCCGGCGCAGACAGGTCCCCCGCTTAGATACCACATCTGCCAGATCTAAATAATAATTGATCTTATCTCGTCTAGCCATTTCCCTAACCATCCTTTCTTTCACATCACAGGCATCTTGTCCCGCATAAGCAGTCTCTGTTTTTACCATTATAACCGCTATGGAAAAAAAGTCTACTTCTGAATGGTTTTCTATTATCAAAATGTTTTTAACTTATTTCGTTATGATGTCTGACACCCGAAAATCCAGAGACTCTATCGCTCGCTTTATCTCCTCCTGGTCCACAGGCCGGCTATACTCTATCACTGCTCTGTTCTTTCGCAGGTTGACTTTGCAGACCACTCCTTCATATTTATTGATACGCCGTTCAATACTGTTTTTACAGTTATCACAATGCATTCCTTCTATCATGACCTCTATCTCTCCGATTTTGGGTGCATCCAGTTGTTTGGTTTCCTTCACAATATCTCCACCACCTCCACAACAGCTTCCCTGTCCACGGACATGCTTTATCGTCGGTGAGATTGCCAGTATGATAATGATAATTAAAATTCCCAGTACAATATAAGTTCCCATTTATACCGCTCCTTCCTTTTATAACCATGAGATTCCTGATTTACATAAATAGCAGAACAACCAGAGTTAGCAACATCTAACTCTGGTTGTAATCATACCATAAATTTAACATTTTTCAAGACTTTTCCCTGTCGATAAACATCATGAGAAAAGTTATCATTAAAAACACAGAACAAATTAAAATTGCCTGTTCTCCCAGCCACTTTATAGAAATATTCCCTATCACCGCTCCCAGCACAAAACACAAAATGACACCATAATACAACAGGCTCCTGCCAGCATAATCTTTCTCCCCGGTATTTATGAAATCACATAAATTCCGCGTAGCACTCCGAAGGTTGCCGATACACATGGTTGTTGCAATACCATTTCCGCGTATTTTACGAAAACTCTCCACCTGTATTCCGCAGGCAAGAGAGGTAAGACTATTAGCAAGAAGATTCCTATCCTGCGGGAAAAAGCTCACTCCTGCCAAAATGAACGCCTCCAGCAGCACTGCTGTCTGTCTCCAGTGAAACCAGTTTTTTTCCTTTCCACGTATCCTTACCATATCAGCCAGAGCGATTCCCAGAGCAAATGCAAGCACTGGAAAAAAATAATGACCTGCCTGATGAAATTTCCCCTCAGACAGATGGATACCAAACAACAGCATATTTCCTGTCTGCGCATTAGCAAATACATGGTCACGGCACAGGTAGGAATAGGCATCCATAAACCCACCTGCCAGGGCAAGTACAATTCCCAGTTCAATAGACTCCGACATCTGTTTGGAATGTTTCATATTTTATCACAGCTTTCTATTTAATGTCTTTCTCTATTTTAAGCACTCCGTCTGCAATGTCAAGAGCGAAACATTAGCTGCAGGCCTTCTCCAGAATCTCGTATAACGCATTCCCACTGCTGGTATGGCACCGTACGATATCCGCATTACACTTTTCCGCCTCCGCAACAGCACAGCGTACCATCTTGTGGGATACCGTATTGGTAAATAAAATCAGCAGATCCGGAGAACCGATTTTGCTTTTCAGATTTGCTGACATCTGGGTAAAAATCTTCGCCTTACAACGGTATTCCTTACATATTTTCTTATATTGACAGACCATCCGGTCATGTCCTCCTACAATCACTACACTCACAATATTCCTCCTGTCCTTTTCTATTCCCTTTTCCCAGTTTTATAAAACAGCTCTGAACTGTAACGGCACAATCCTGTGACGTTTCCAGTCATGCACTTGTACCGTTACCCAGAACTATGCGAACCCCTGTGTCTTTTTTTGCAAGACTGCCCGGTTTTATTCGCCTATGTTAGATAGCTGCCAGCTGTTTGCCTAAACCATTGCATTCCGCCAATGCAGTATCATCCGGTGTTTCATTGCAGATCAATCCTTGTCCATTCAGCACGACCGCTCCTGCAGCGCTCATTCTGTCTTCCCAGTCACGCATCCATTGTCCATCACCCCAGCCGTAAGAGCCAAATAATGCAATGGTTTTCCCACCTGCAAAGCCTTCTACTTCCGTAACGAAAGGCTCCATCTCTGTTTCCTCCAACACTTCTGCTCCCATAGCGGGACAACCCAAAGCAAACGCATTTGCCTCCTTCAGCTCATCCATAGACGCATTTCCTACATACACAACTTCCGCCTCTTTTCCAGCTTCTGTAATCCCCTGTCCAATGGCCTCTGCCATTGCCTGGGTGTTTCCTGACTGTGACCAGTAAACAACGTAAATCTTATCCATGAAACTCTCCTTTCTCAGTCACCTTTTTGACTTGACATCTTTTATTACTTATTCTTAATCTGATATTCTGCCGCATCAAGAAATGCAGCCGTTTTGTATCAGAGAATAATTCTGAATAATCTCTACCAATCCCATTCCGCTGGAAAGCATCTGTATCAGCGTTTCCCGCGCATTTTCAAATTTCCGGAACAAAACTACTTTTTCGGAAAGATTCTCATATACTTTCCAATAACCCGTATACAGACAATTCTCTCCCTCATTCTGTATAAATCCCCTTACATCCTCTATGGGATATCCCAAAAGCAGCCCCATTTCATGAGGGAATTCCTTGCCATCTTCCATATATCCCTGATAACGTACACGAAAATACGAAAGCACCTCTGATAAGGTAAGCTCCTGATATCCCATTTCCAGCAACAGCTGCTGTACTTTTTTTTCTGCCAGATAATCCTCCAGCTGCTGGCGGTTGTACAGCAAGACTGCTGTTTTTTTGCCGGTAACTGCTACAATATAATAGGAAATCCCTGTTCTTCTTAATATCTGTTTCACCTTGCCAGTATCCGTATTCTGAACCATCAATAAATTGGATAACTTTAAACCGGCAATAAGGGGAGCACATTGAAATGCAATCTGCATTTCAATATCTTGTAAATCCATCCCTTGGACAAGTTCAAGCACATCCTGACTCATAGCTTCTCCTTTCGAGTTAGTTATATCTAACTTGTGTTAATAATATCTAATCCCTATCTTTCCGTCAATAGATTTATTGATCTGTTTTTATCATTTGTGCTTTTTTCTGTTTATATCCCGTAATTTACAAACTGTCTCTTTTTACCGTTTTTTCCTATTAAAACCGGAAACAAAAAAGAAGCAAAAAATGAAAATATTACATTTTTTGCTTCTTTTTTTATCAGGATAAAATCCAATCATCAATCTAACAGATTCTGCATGCTTTTTAAACTGATCATCAATGTGGAAGTGTTATGCAGCAAAGCAGAGGCTGCAGGCTGAATCAGCCCGCCAACACCTAACAGGATCAACCCTGTATTAAAACCCACGATTACGCGGTAATTTTTATGAATCCGTTTCATCAGACCATTGCTGATCGCTTTCAGAGTAACAATTTCGTATAGATTATCTGCACCAATAGTCACATCAGCAATTTCTCTGGCAATTTCCGCACCGTCACTGATGGCAATCCCCACATCTGCTGCCGAAAGTGCCGGAGAATCATTGATTCCATCGCCGATCATTACTACTTTCCTTCCCTTGGATTTTTCCTTCTCAATAAATTCTGCTTTATCCGCTGGAAGAACCTCTGAATAGTACTCATCCACTCCTACTTTTTTCGCAATAGAGTGCGCAGTCCTCTCACTGTCCCCAGTCATCATCACGACCTTTTTCATGCCTGCTTTTTTCAAAGAATTTACAACAGCTGCTGCTTCCTCACGCAACGGATCTTCAATGCAGATAACTGCTGCCAGAACATTTTCAATCGCAAGATACAGACAGGAATACTCTGAAGGCACTGCATGAAATTTTTCCTCTGTCCCTGGCGGCAGAACACATTTTTCATCTTCAAACACAAAATGATAGCTGCCGATAACCGCTTTCTTATCTTCTATCTTTGTAGAGATTCCATGCGCAACAAGATACTCTACCCTGGAATGCTTTTCTTCATGGGCCAGATTTTTTTCTTTTGCGGCATCTACCACTGCCTTTGCCATGGAATGTGGAAAATGCTCTTCCAGACATGCTGCGATCCGCAGTAATTCATCCGGTTCCTCTCCATTAAAAGAAATCACATCTACCACAGCAGGCTGCGCCTTCGTCAGAGTACCCGTTTTGTCAAATACAATCGTATCTGCTTCTGCCATGGCTTCCAGATATTTTCCGCCTTTTACAGTCACCTGATAAAGACTTGCTTCGCGAATCGCCGATAATACAGCAATTGGCATGGCAAGCTTTAATGCACAGGAAAAATCTACCATCAATACCGATAATGCTTTTGTAACATTCCGCGTAAAGAGATAGGCCAGGCCAGAACCAGCCAGAGTGTATGGTACCAGCTTATCTGCCAGATGCGAGGCCCGTCCTTCTACAGAAGATTTCAGTTTCTCTGATTCCTCTATCATTGTTACAATCTTTTCAAATTTGCTGCTGCCTCCTGTTTCCATAACCTGGATGGTCAGTTCACCCTCTTCCAGAACAGTGCCTGCATATACATAGCCATCCACCGTTTTATGCACAGGAACAGATTCTCCTGTCAGAGATGCCTGGTTTACCATAGCATCTCCTCCAATGACCTTTCCGTCAAAAGGAATCATATTTCCCATATGTACAAGAACAGAATCTCCTGTCTGAATCCCAGATGCGGCTACAAGCACCTCCTGATCGTCCCGGACCAGCCATACCTTTTCAATATTCAGGGACATACTTCTTGCCAGATCACCGACAGACTTTTTATGAGTCCATTCCTCCAGCACCTCGCCAATCCCCAGAAGAAACATAACGGAACCTGCCGTATTAATATCCCCACGCAAAAGGGAAACACCAATGGCCACTCCATCCAATACCGGCACTTCAATTTTCCCTCTAAACAAGGTTTTTAAGCCATACCATATATATTTGACTGCCTTTATATATGCAATGCCGGCCTTCACCGGAAATGGTACGATCAGTTTATTTCCAACATGGAGCACAATCTTTCCCACCAGCTTTTCCCAGTACTGACTGTTTAACTCTCTTCCTGAATTCTGCAAAAAGCTTTCCGGCACCTGCCTCTTTGCCTCTTCCCACTGAAACTGCATCAAAACCTTTAAGAGTTCCTTCCGTTTTCCCACATAACAGATAGCTGCATCCTGTGTCTTTTCATATACCTTTACAGAAACAATCTCTTTCTGGCTGCTTAAATAATATTGTAAAATATCTGCTTCCCGGCAAGTCATTTTATTCTGCCGGATATGAATACGGAGACGTCCTTTGATTTCATGCTTTATGATAAAATTCATGATCAGCCCTTCCTTCGTTTCCCTATTCCTCTATCTCATTCTCAGAACCGACACTCTCTTCCTTTATGCTAAGTTCCTCTTCCCTCTGTGCCCTCTCTTCATTCATTTGCTGAGCTTCTGCATAAATATCCTCTGCATTTTCCTGAACCGTTGTTGCCGTCTTCATCACACAGTCCTTTGCCCGCAACACAGCTGCCGTGCAGCTGGTATATACCTTTTTGGCATCTTTGCTGGCAAGTACCTTGATTCCTGCTGTTCCAAATAAAACACCTGCTGCAAAAATACCTGTCTTCTTTACATCAACTTTTTTTAAAATATCTAACATTTCTAATTTCCTCCTGTACTTTTATTTGTGTTTATAACCGGTATAAAATGCCATGACCAGGCACACTACCATTCCCCACGCCCAAAACCTGTGATTTTTCATCTGTTGTCCTCCTTTACATAATTTACATTATACTATCGCATGCCAGGATTTCTACTGTTTTCACTTTATCGATATATTTTCTCAATTAGGACAAAGTGAAAAAGCAATACCCGACAGACTATTCTGTTCTGCCGGGTATCGCTCTGTACAGATTTATGTCGCCAGACTTACCTCATACGGTTCACGATCAAATTCATGGAAACCGTTCCTTACAATATGTTTTTGGCACAGATATCTTGTAAACAGCATTTGTCACAATGTGGTTTTGTCCTTGCAGTACAGATATCCCTTCCATGGTATACCAGACGATGGCAGAAATCGCTTCCCTTTTCCGGAGGAACCAGTTTCCACAAGGCCATCTCCACTTTTTTGGGTTCCTTGATTCCATCTACCAGCCCCATACGATTGACTAAGCGGATACAATGGGTATCTGTGACAATGGCTGGTTTTCCAAACACATCCCCCATAATTAAATTGGCACTCTTTCTTCCTACACCAGGCAGCTTCAACAGTGCATCAAAGTCATCTGGTATCCTGCCATCATATTCATCCCGCAACATCTTCATACAGGCACTGATATCCCTTGCTTTGCTTCTGCCCAGTCCACAAGGTCTGACAATCTCCTCTATCTCATCGACATCCGCCTCCGCCAGTGAATTGATATCCGGATATTTTTCATACAAGCCTTGTACTACTATATTTACCCTGGCATCGGTGCACTGTGCCGCCAGGCGGACACTCACCAGTAACTTCCACGCCTGATTGTAGTCCAGCGTGCATCCTGCAACCGGATATTCTTTTTCTAACCGGTCCATGATCTCTATCGTTAACTCCTCTTTTGTCACGGTAAATCTCCTTTCACATAACACATTTGGCAAATAAGTTTCGCAATGATCTATTCACATTTGAAATTTCATCTAATCTGCAGCAGGATATTCAAAACATAACAGCCGGTATGGCGGCTCATCTTCTTCAATCTCAGGAAATCTTCCTACATTTTCGTAAAACCGGTTGTCCAGATTGTCATCGTTGCACATAGAAACTTCTCCAATCAAAACATCTCCACTTTCCGGCATTACATCAAAATCGTGATACTGCCTTGGCCAGAGGGTCACACTCTCTCCCGGCCTGAGAACAATTCCTGTTCCAGCCGGTACATAATAGGACCTTCCATCTGAATTCACCAGCACATCTGACGTGTCCAGTTCCTCTTCCTGTGTTGCATTATACAGATGGATGATCAAATTTCCTCCTCCGCGATTGATGATATCTTCTGACTTGTTCCAATGAAAATGCATCGGAGAATGTTGTCCCTCTTTGAGCATCAACAGCTTTTCTGCATATACCTTTTTGTATTTTGGATTGTTCTGATTTCCGTTTCGCAAGGTTATCAGGGCAAATCCTATCTTTTCCCAATCACCCTGTCCATAATCTGTCACATCCCAGCCCAGCATATTATCACGGATTTCATCATATTCGTGTCCTTTTGTTTTCCATTCCTCCGGTGTCCAGTGACAAAAAGGAGGAAGTGAAAAACCATTTTTCTGTGCCAGTTTTTCCATAGATTGAATGATTTTGTTTATTTCTGACCGTTTCATTGTCTGACCTCACTTTCTCTTAGTACAAATAACATCGATTCAAGAGTATCATACCTCATATCATACCGTCAAATCATCTCATTACACGATACTGATATCTGATATTTTATCGTGGCACTATTATCAAATCAGAAAATAACAATTCCATGTTAGAGTCCGCCTAAAATATCAGAAACAATTTAATCTACTGTGAGATGATATCGATCATATTGCGCTTCCACCGCTATCTGATCGACAAATTTCACTAATTTTACGCATTATAATATCTAAATGAAGGTTTGAAAAGTATGATTGGAATGAAATTGAAACAGTTAAGAAATCAAAAAGTTTTTTTAATGGAATATGTGGCAGAAAAATTAAATGTTTCTCGTCAAACTGTTGCCAAGCGGGAAAACGATGAAACTTTACCAGACATTTTAAATGCTAAAGCATTAACTGAATTATATGAAGTTTCTTTAGATTCAATTGTATTGAGTGATGATGAGGTCCCAAACGAAGCAAGAACTGGCAAGTATGTTTTCGGTATCATGAAAGTTGGTGAAAATGCTTACTACAATTACCGAAAGAATCGAAAAGCTTCCTGCCAGAAGCAAAAACAAGATATTTTAGAACAAATCAAAAGCATTTATTATAACAATAACCGGATTCCCGGACACAGACCGATGAAGATTTTTCTGGAAAGAGGAGGGATTTCTTTAAGCAAAACAACCATCCATAAATACATGAATAAAGAAATGAATCTGCATGCAATCGTTATGAGAAAGAAACCTTCTTATGTACGAGAAGTAAAAAATAAATTATTTCCCAATCTCCTAAAGCAAAAATTCCAGGTGACAGCCCCAAACCTGGTATGGTTTACAGACTTTACTTATATACGGCTGGTCAATGGGAAAATGCGTTATAACTGCTCCATTATCGATTTATATGACCGCAGTATGATTGCGGCCTTAAATTCTGACTACATAAATACTGATCTGGCAATAGCAACGTTGGAGAAGGCTTTGGAGACAGAAAAGCCAGGAAAAGGACTGATTTATCCCAATCACTTTTCTTCCGCAGAAAGTCTGGATGAGGCAGTCAACAGATATGTATATGTGTGGTACAACCACATCTGCCCTCATTCCTATAATGGTAGGAAAACGCCATTTGAAGCACGGTATGCATAAGAAGTTTTCGATCAAAGTGTTACAAAAATGCATGACCACTACAAACCATTATTCTGTTTTACCCCGCCATACTATTTTTCCATGAGTATGAATCATTCATCAAAGAAAAAGATTATTTGAATTCAGTACGCTAATATTTCATATTCCTGTTCTGTAACTAATACTTGAATTTCCCATTGAGCAGATGGTTGACCATCCTCTGTATAAACAGTCCAACCATCACATTCATTAATATAAATTTCATCCGTCCCCATATTTATCATTGGCTCAATGGTAAATACCATTCCCGGAACCATTAACATTTCTGTTCCTTTCTTAGAAACATAGCTCACCCACGGTTCTTCATGAAACTGTAATCCAACTCCATGTCCACCAATTTCCCTAACCACACTATATCCATTTTGCTTAGCAAAATCGTGGATTGCCTGTCCCATATCTCCTAAAAACCCCCATGGTCTTACTTGCTCCAATCCAATGTTAAGGCTCTCTTTTGTTACTTGAACAAGTCTCCTTTTTTCCGGTGAAACTTCCCCTATGCAGAACATACGAGATGAATCGGAAAAGTATCCTTTGTAGATAGTAGATACATCTAAATTAATAATATCCCCTTCGCAAAGCACTACATTGGGAGATGGAATACCATGACATACTTGTTCATTAATTGATGTACATACACTTTTAGGAAATCCCTCATAATTCAATGTGGCCGGAATTGCATTATATCGCAAAGTTTGCTCATATACCCATCTATCAATTTGTTCCGTTGTAATACCGGCTCGAATGTTTTGACTAATATAATCCAATATGGCAATATTAATTTTTCCACTTTCCCGAATTCCCTGAATCTGCTCCTGATTTTTTATAATTTCTCTGGGAGGTATAGTTGCTCCCTGGCACTTAAAACTTCCCAGTTTATCATCAAAACTATTATGGCATTTTTTATACTTCTTGCCACTTCCGCACCAACACAATTCATTTCTGCCTAACTTCTTTTTAAGTTCCGTGTACTTCATTCAATCCGTCCCCTTTCCAAAGATGGGATATCGGGTTTAAGTCTATATTTATTCGGCGAACATCCATATACCTTTTTGAAAGCTCTCGTGAAGGCCCCATGTGATGAAAATCCATACTGCAAAGCAATCTCAATGATACGCATATCTGTTTTCGTAAGAGCTTCTGCAGCCAAACTTAACTTGCGTCTGGCAATGTACTCTTTAAATGAAATCCCAACATATTCGTGAAATTTTGCAGAACAGTAAAACTCTGAATACCCAACATAGTCTGCCATTTTAGTAAGAGTAGGATCCTCTTCAATATTTTCTTCAACCCAATCAAGCATATCTTCAATCGTTCTTACAGACATAATTTCACTCCTCGCATAGACTATTTTAAAAGATTTCCACATTATCTGCTTAACTTTACTTGCAATCTTCTTTATTTTATCACACTGTTCAGTAGCTAAAATCTCTTGTCTCACTCTACCAAAATGGTAAATCCCAGTCACAGCTCTGTAAGGAATACGGCATATCCAAATCCGCCCTCTCCAAGTGGATAAAACAGTATTCCACTGTCCAGACTGATGATGGCGAAGTTCTTACAATTTCTGCTCTCATAAAATATTTGTACAAAAATGTGTCCACTCTCTTGACTACAGTCCATCATCATTAGGTGTCAGCCCAAGAAATTCCAATACATGCGGGTCACAGATAACATCTTCTGGTTTCTTCGCTGGCTCTAATGTCTGTATTTCCTCTGCAACTTGGGATTTATTTATTCAAACCTTATGTGTTTTCCCTTGTTTTTGCCCTTATAAGCCGAAACAAAGGATTTTCATTTTCCCGAATGCCAAACTGTTTTTTCGGCAGATAACAAATTCTCAGCATTTGAGAGCGAAATACACCCTTGCACATACCTACGGCCTGTACCACTGACTCCTATCCTGCAAGTTCATTGAAGTTGTGAAATGGATTGAAATTGCTTGTCAGCTCGCTCGGAAAAGATTTTCGGAGTGGATATTTGGCTTGCAAGTCCGATTGTTTCCCAAGTCGCAACCCAAATCAGATATGGTTTAAGCGGTAACATATCTTTTACTTTTAAATGGCAACCGTCCCGAATAAGCAATCCATCTTGGGCCATTCTTTTTGCGTCAAAATATAATCTTGCTCCAGTAAGATATTTTGCGTCTTGATCCATTACAATGCTTCCTTGTTGTTTTGAATTCACAACAATTTCTCCAGTGACACCGCCACCAAACATTATGTAATCACTAAAGTCCATTGGATCACCAAGCCATGTTCCAATAGGCTGTTCTTCGGCAATGGCTTTTTCAGATTTGAGCATATTCCAACTCTTTAACATTCCGTCACGTTTAATCTGTTCCCAATTGTTCATCGGTGTGCTATGGATTAAAACAGAGGGTTCATTATCACGAAGAAGAGGCTCATTATATCTATGCCCCTTATAATGACTTTCTGCAGCTTTGAAATCTGCTTCGGACATTACTAAAAGGGCATTTTTCTCATTTACTTCGGAAAAGTCTATGAAATCACCAACTGCCATTTTCCAATTGTTGTATTGACTGCGGCTCATCTTTATCGTATAAGCACCACCATCGCTGTTCCCGCACATTTGCTGATAATCAGGACTGTCAATAAGCATTAAGATTATCCACGAATTGTCATATGCCTGTCTTGTAATAGGATTTATGCTATTTTCAGACAATGTATCAAGTCGGTAAATCATCTTACACCTCCTTTGTGAAAGTTATCATTGAATTTTGTTTCCCTTGTCTCTGCCCTTATGAAGTGTGAGGACAATGGTAAAGTTGTGTGAAACCATATAAAAGGACAAGGTGAGCAAACTACGATAAATCCTTTGTTTTTAAGACTTTTGAAAGATTTTAATATCATCCTATAATGGATAGTAACAGACTAAGATTTTAACAGATCCAAATTAACATTTATAGTATATGTGGTTGTGCTGTGTTGCTTGCGAGGCGCATGGCCGGTGGAGCTTCATGCGTGAACTCCACTTTATCATAGAAATTAAGCAAAAGTTGAGGTTTTTTCTTTTTGGGTTTTCTCTCCGGTAATTCCGGATACATCTCTTCCACCATTGCCTGCAACGAAACTCTATCATCCAAAATGGTTACTGGCAACATAGGTTTTGCACCTTCATATGGTGGTTCCGGCTCACTGTCCGGCATATATTTCTTACTTGCCTCTGTAATTTTTACAAGAAAACCCTTACCATAAATCCCACCAAATATCCGTTCTTTATAATAAAAAATATATCCACCCATCATAGAAATATTTCGTATATCCCCCAAATCAGATAGTTGGTCCATTATGTAATCTGCAAGTTCTTTATTCTTTGACATAACTACCTCTATTCCTTTTTCAATGCCTGTACTCTCATAGTTACATTTTCATTAAATTCTTCATCTGAAAACTTCGGATCTCTGGTATCAAACCATATCTCACAAGGCACATCTCCACATTCTCCACAGTTTTGCATACATTTACTGTTTCTAACACAGTCATAAATCGGACAAGCTTTTCCTTCTGGTGCATGAAACACTTTTCCCTCACACGAATTGCAACCATTACACATTTTGCCAAAGCAATAACACGCACTACAATCCGTACCGCAGACACTTATTAACTCTTTTTGATACTCTTCATACCAACCCCTGACTACCTCAATCGGGTGTTGGACTAATTTCACTGTTTCCTCTATGGTTTTCCCTGCTTTAAACTGCCTACAGGCAACAGAATACATACTCTCCGAAACCTCAATCAAGTGTCCGTCCGGATCAAAGATGTGAATTCCTCTCTGGAGCCAAGAAAATGTTCTCGGTTCATGAAGCCTTTCCACTTGTGGATAAGAATCCAACAATTGCATAAAAGCGTCAAAGTCTTCCGTTTCAAAATACAACTCCATGGTATTGGATTGAAATTTCATTGTAGCTGCATCAAAACCGGCTATATGTTCCAATCCCTGCTGCAATGCCAATCCACATGTCAAAGTCTTATTTTTACCTAAATCCACAAGTACATCCTGATTAAATAAATCCTTATAAAATTGCAAGGATTTTTCCATATCTCTCACTGCTATTACGGTGGTACAGTATTTCATAGTTCTTCGTCCTTTCCTGCTTGTCAGAATTTCAAAACTATTATACTAAATTTATACGAATACATCTTGTATATTTCCGACATCCTTGAAAGCAGTGGTTCTCGCCTTATGTATATCCATAGAATGATATCTCTTGAATTCCCGTAATAAATGAGATTGGTCTGTATATCCAAATTGGTGAACCATACTTAATACGTCAAAATCCGGCTCACACAAAATATCTCTCCACAAGAATTGATACCTTATCAAATTGCTTAACTTTTTAGGCGTAATGCCAACGTACTCATGAAACAATCGCTCTAACTGTCTGGTACTTACAAAAGACTCCTTTGCTAAAGTTGTTATGTCCAAAGACCCCTTATATATCAAAACATTCTGTATCGTATCATTAACAACTGCATTTTCACGCACATTTGATAATCTTTTAAGTAATACTTGTTCTGTAAAAGAAGCTTTTTCCTGTAAAGTTCTCAGTTTTAACAATTTAGGACGAATAATCTTATCCAGCCATTCAAACCTTGAACCCACATCGAAGTATCCATTCATGGTAGATTGCAAAGAATCATCGGCAAATGCATATGCACTCCACGCATAAAAACGAATAGCAAATGTTGATACCATATGTCCTATAGTTCCACTGCTATGTGCATGGAAACTGCAATCATTTACCCCACAGAATCCCCCGGTTATGGTATTGTCGGTGTAATCTATGTGGTATATAATATCTACACAGGTGTCTGGGATTACTAATTCCGGTGCGTCATCATTTTCGATTTGTATAAGCGGATTTTCTGTTCCCCAATAGCACCTGATGTAGGATTGCAATTCTTTAGAAGGGGGAAATTCCGTATAAAGGCTATTTCTTTTGAATGGAGTTGCCGTTAATGGACGATAAATAACATTGTATCTCATTCACATTCTCACTTCTTTCATCGGTTATTCTCTCCCCATCTTGCTATTGGAAGAAATAAGCCTGCCTCTTCCTTCCACCTTAACAAGCGTTTCCAACTCTTTTAATGCATCCTTTGCAATCCACATCTTATTCTTGTTGCCACTTTCTTTCAATTCATAGGCTAAAAGGATTGCTTTTTCATTGTAAGTAAAATCCTTCTTTCCTATCTCTCGCAATGCCCATGAGATTGCCTTCCTAACATGTTCATGTTCACTATCAGAATACTCTTGTATAATGCGCAAATAATCATCAAGCGCATCATTTGTAATTGCTTTACTATGTACCACAGAAGAAGCTATTAGCGTAAATGCTGCTCTCTTCTTGTAAGTATGTGTACTTGTAATCCAATTAGAAATAAACTTATCATAACTCCTCAGCTTAATAATCAGATTTTTACACAAGTGATCACACAAATCCCACGACTGTACATCACATATAAGTTTTTCTATCTCGTCATGTGATATCGTCTTTTTGTCAAAAACCAATACCGCCAATAGTTTTGCTTCATGATAACCGGAATTCCACAGCTCTCTTGCCAGTTCATTTGACTTTCCTACTTTCTTTGCTATTGCACGAACAACGGCTGTCGAAACACCTATACTATATTCTTCTGGAATACCCATTTTCACGACATTTGCTTTGTATTTTTCAGAAGCATTTGCTTTTAACTCTTCAATAATTTCATCACAAGTCATCTTTTTGCCTCCAATGCTTCCTTTAAATCCTGAATATATTTAGCCTGCTGTTTCTTTAAATACATTCCCACAAAAGGTTTCATAACCAATTTTTTAGCATTTACATCTTCTGTAAACTCAATAAATGTAATGCCGTCTTTATATGAAAATTTACCTATCCAATGCCCCTGCATATTGTCATTTTCCATATCGAATTCATAGTTCTTATATTCATCAAAAGCAGTAATTTTAAACTTTGTAACATAACCATCCTTCGTATGTTCCTCAAACTCTTTTTCAGGCACAGTCACCACAATTTTATCTAAGTCACTTCTCCAAGAATAGTTATCCAATGACGTAACTAATTCCCATACTTTTTCTATTTCACACTGAAATTCCGCTTTAATTGTTGATACTGCCACTGTTATCCTCCTTCCTCTTTAAAAAAATCTTCTTCCCATAATATCCTTAATTAATTCCGTTGATACTTTAATTCTTGTTAATGTACAACAATAAACTAATCCCATCAACACAAACGCTGTATTCGCCACATCTTCATCTATCCCAGTGAATCCGTTATGAGTAATGTTATTTCTTGCTTTAACAAACATCTCTATTTTTTCTTGATCAATATCAATACTATACAAATTTAATAAAGGTTGCATCTTATCTTCATGCTGTTTCCACGCATTATATACCCTTTCTGCCAATGGCTGGTCCCAATGGGAAATATTTCCAAAAATATAGTCATATGCTTTTGAAGACAGTGGTTCCTTCCCATCACGATGTTCCTTTACATCTTTTTTCACTGTTTCTATGAGTACCTTCATATTAGCGCTTGATTCTAATCGCACCCCACCTAAATCTAACTCCATTTCTAAAGCTGAACATATATTTCTTATCTTACCCACATCCATAATTTTAGCATCTCTATCATCCTTCGGTGTAATAAATATAGGTAATCCTTTATGCTTTTTGTCTTGTTTAAGAATATTCATAATAATATCAATAAATGTATTATCATTAATATATGAAATTGGAATAATATTAACAAACTTCCTCAAAGACACCTCACTTTCGCTTTTCACATAACATTCAGCAAATTCTTCATTTACATTGTACGGAGTTTCCCTTAATAAAAAAATCTTCTCAAAAAATATGTTATTCCTAAATGTTAAGAACGAGCAAAAATCGCACACATATCCATACCAATCATAGAAAGTTTTATAGCCCTGCTGAATATCAAACAATATATCTAATATCGCATTCCCATTGGATAAAGAGTTGCCTTCCTCTATAGACATTCTTTGATTTATTTCAGAACCAAAATTCCAACTTATTGTTTCACTTCTTACATTAATTGAATAACTCTTTCTATCATTGTCTACACGATATGCCAATATTCCTTCCTTAGATTTCTCATAATCTTCATGTAACGCATTACACGGGTATATAGTTCGAATAACACCATTTATAAATCTAATCCCCTTAAATGAAATTATGCTCTCTTTAGATATCCCCGCAAATCTAGAGATTATATAATTCCATGTATTTAAGACCTTTGTCTCTTTAATTCTTATGCTTTCCTTAGCGTATATTGCAATCATTTTACCTTCATATGTTCTTCCCCAAATATACCCATTTTCATCAGCATCAAGAACAATTTCTTCCTTTGTATCTGCATTCATAAAAGTAAATTTAAAATTTTCACCATAAAAAGTAACATTCCCTTTATCAGTTTTAATAATACCAGTTACAGTCATATCTTTAGCATTCATTATCATAAAATAAATCACCTCAACCTTTCATGTTTTCTCCTTCTGTATCACCAAAATATGCACATCATAATATATTCTTCGTCATTTTCATCAACAATCTCGAAGCCAACATTTTTATAAGAGGTCATCTGATTTTCTGGCTTCCCTGTCCGCTTTCGTAATCCCGTTCGGCTTACGCCGAAGATGATGAATGATCCCGACCTCTTCCATGATCCGGTAAACAGTGCGTTCACTGGGAATAGACACATATTCCGGCTGTTTCTGGTTCAATGCCTGGTACATGTGGATTCACCCATAGGTGTCATTGCATTCATCTTCCGAGAGTATCTCCAGCATGGCATCCGCTAGGGGCTGGTATTTCCGTGGACGGTCTTTCCTTGCTATATACTGGTAAAATCCCTGCCTGCTGACATGAGGGCACCTACAGTAAAAGGCGATGTCTCCTTTTAATTCGCCGTCATTCGTTTTTAAAGCAATAAACTTCATTCTTTCGTTTTTGCTGGCTTCAGACGGCTCGCGGCAAAAAAGCACTGGCTTCCTCCAGAAAATCATTTTCTTTTTTTGAACGGCGGATTTCCTTTTCCTGTTCCTTAACCTGTCGGCGAAGTTGGATGAGTTCCTCATTAAGAGTCATGGCGCTTTGCGGGGTCTGTGAACCAGCCCCAAGGTCAAGATTGCCAAGACGGTTGGCCCTCACCCAGCCATACATGGTGTTCTTGGGAATCCCCAGTTCTTTGGCAGCCTTCGCTTGTCCGATTTCTTTTGCGAGCTTCACTGCCTGTACTTTGTATTCGTGGTCATATTGTCTGTTTTCTGCCATTTTTGTTCACTCCTCGTATAATAAGTTTGTAAGCATAAAACAGCTTACAGACTTATTCTTTTTTTGATTAGACAGAAGGATAATTCTAAACATCCTTTCCGAAGATTCTTCTTCAATCATGCTGGTTCATCCGTTCTCTGTCTATTG
>JAGBEV010000018.1 GCA_017936785.1 Lachnospiraceae bacterium
CTTTCTCACGGATTTCCTTTTCGATCCACATATTTTCCAGTTCTGACATCCATGCCGGATGAATGCTGTCCACTTCATAGCGGATGGTCTTTCCGTCAAATACAGAACCATGGAGCCATTCTATTCCCCTCATAAGGGAGGATTCCAGACTTTCCAGCCCTGCATATATACCTGTTGATGCCCCGGTGAAATCTCTGATCTGCTCCAGCTTCTTTTCTATGAGACGTTCTGTCCTCACTAAGACCTCCAGCATCCCGTATGTATGTACAGGAGGGTTTTTCTGTCCCAGAAGCCCCCTGACATGGTCCATCTGGCGCCTTAAGTTTTCCAGGTCCTCCTTTAATGCGTCTTCATCCACGTAGGCGATCCCAGACAGATGGCTTCCTATACACATCTGATATTGATAATTCTCCTGTATGGTGTCCTCCATATACATGATAAAACCATGGAGGATCGGCAGATGCATGGTCCGGTAATATTCCCTGAGGCTGTCATAGGCATCTCCCTTCAGAACATCCCCTGTCTCCTCCAGTCCTGTAATGGTTGAAAGGACCTTTTCCGCATTTTCCAGCGAACGATTCAGTTTATCATTCATTTCATCCAGCTGCACTATCACTGCACCGGGGCTCATGACTAATCCCATTTCATTTTCTCCCTGCCTGTATCATCATTTATTTTCAAGCTTGTACTTCTCATTTCTCATAAATGCTCTTAACTGTTCTTCTTTTTCATATGTATCACGCAGTTCCCTTTCCAATGACTCACATTTTTCTTCCAGCTCATGATCAACTTTTGTCCGGCAGTCATGAAACTCATCTTCATGTTCTTCCAAATAAGAAATAAAAGCATCCTCCTGGCAATGCTCTGCTGTTTCCCTGAAAAAATAATGCAGTTCCCTGTAGATGTCATTATAAATTTCCTGTTCCTCATCAAGCTTTCTCAATTGACTTTCAGCATATTCCCTCTTTTCTTCAATTTCATTCATTTTCCGAAAATATGCTGTGTACAACTCTTCCTCGGAACCATATTCATCTTTACTCACTTATACACCCTCTAACATTCAAGTATGGAGAAGCTATATCATTTCCCATTTCCCGATCAGCCATGTCTAGACCGTCTGCTATTTTTCTCACTCTTTCCCCGTCCCGTTCTCCTGCATTGCAGTAAGAATCCAGCATAGAAGCAATATTGTTATAAATATTACAGCATTTTGTGTTGATATCATGATTTGTTTCCCCGGCACTCACTGCCGGCAGATCCCTCAACTGTTTTGTAGCAATCTTTATCTCTATACTTTTTGCCACAGCGGTAAAATTATCACTTTTCAAAATCGTATTCATATATTTATGTTCCTTTCACTTATGCCAGCCATTAGTATTTTCATTATAACTTCTCTTACCTCTAAAATCTCAAAAATGGCAAAAATTGCTGTTATAGAGGCAATTTTTGATATTTTCGTTTAATACATTTGAAGCATTTGATATCACTTATCTGTTAAAAACATCTGAATACTTTCGTTCAAAGTTTGTTCATAAATCATTTAAAGTTTTTTAATTTACATAACATCTTTTATCCATTTCTCCCCCATATACTAAAACTATAAAATAAGTGTTTTAGTTATAGAAACTTTTTCATAATAAATGCCGGACTTCCAACCGTCCGGCATCCTCCCTTTTTATGTTCAATAAGCCCGGCTGTTCCCTGCAGGGCTTATCTTTTTATTTTCTGTATATAAATAAGAGCTGTGCGTCATTGACACACAGCTCTTTATCTTTTTGAAATACTTGTCTGAAATTAAGCCTGACCAACAGATCCGAATAATTCCATTTTTTCTTTCACTTTAGCTTTGATAGCATCAAATCCGGGAGCTAATAATTTACGAGGATCGAATCCTTTACCTTCCAGATCTTTGCCTGCTTCGATATATTTACGTGTAGCTTCTGCAAATACTAACTGGCATTCTGTATTAACGTTGATCTTAGCAACACCTAAGGAGATTGCTTTTTTGATCATGTCATCCGGAATACCTGTACCACCATGAAGAACTAAAGGAAGGTCTCCTGTCTTCTGCTGGATGGCATCCAGAACGTCAAACTGTAAACCAGCCCAGTTTTCAGGATATTTACCATGGATGTTACCGATACCTGCTGCTAAGAAGTCAACGCCAAGATCAGCGATTCTCTTACATTCATCAGGATCTGCACATTCACCCATACCGATAACGCCGTCTTCTTCACCGCCGATGGAACCAACTTCAGCTTCGATAGAGATTCCTTTTGCATGAGCTGCTGCAACCAATTCAGTTGTTTTCTCAATGTTCTCTTCGATAGAATAATGGGAACCATCAAACATGATGGAAGGGAAACCGGCTTCGATACATTTATAACAGTGATCATAAGAACCATGGTCAAGATGTACTGCTACAGGTACTGTAATGTTCTGATCTTTGATCAAACCGTTAACCATACCCATAACTACATCATAACCGCCCATGTATTTACCTGCACCTTCGGAAACACCAAGGATAACAGGAGAATTGCATTCCTGAGCTGTTAATAAGATTGCTTTTGTCCACTCTAAGTTGTTGATGTTGAACTGACCAACAGCATAGTGGCCTGCTTTTGCTTTTTTAAGCATTTCTGTTGCTGAAACTAACATTTCGTTTACCTCCGTTTTATAAATTTATTAAAAATAATAACATTTTTATCGTGTTTATTATACCTTATCTTCTTTTAAAATGGAATAAGAAGATGTAAATTTCTTACTTTTTCATAAGTTCTTCCTGTAGATCAATCCTTTTTATCATGTGGAATGATCAGATGCAGCCCCTGAAACTCATTTTTGATGAAAACGTCTTTATGCCTTCCGCCAAATTCACCGTCCAAAGTCCATGGAATTTCTTCATCCGCCTCAATGGTCAGGGAACCCGCCTTAAAACACTGCATATAGTCACTATGGATTTTATGTCCCAGTATGGAGGTCAGGATCAAATTCAGTTCTATCATATTATAAGGCATCTTAATGAGTGTCACTTCAAAAAGGCCGTCATTGAGATCCACATTTTTGCCGGTAATCTTGGAAAAACCGCCTACAGAACGAGAATTGGTGACCATACCGTACATATAATCCCCTTCTACAGTCTTGCCGTCACAGGTTACCTTCAGATGATAGCAAGGAATGGAATTGATCCTTTTAGCTCCTTCCAGTACATAAGCCAGATGTCCCAATACATTCTTTACCTGCTGCTTTGTCTCATAAGATACATCCGTAAACAGACCGAATGCAGCAATATATACAAAAATGTCATCATTAAACACGCCCACATCACAGGCATAATTTCTTCCGTCCACAATATCCGTTGCTGCCTTGAGCATATTTCCGGATATTTTCAGGCTGCGGGCAAAATCATTGGTAGTTCCTGCCGGTACATATCCAATGGGAATGCGGTCCTGACGCATCATCATTCCCGTTACCACTTCATCCAGAGTACCGTCTCCGCCGCTGCAGACAACCAGTTCGTAGTCTCCGCTTCTGTTCATTACTGCATCTTTGGCGTCTCCCGGTTTCTGGGTGGGTCTTGCAGTAACAGTGTATCCTGCTTTGGTAAAAATATCGATAATATCTAATAAGTTACTTCGAATTTGTGCTTTCCCCGCATGAGGGTTGTATACAAAAAGCAATTTCTTTTCCATAAATATACCTCCTGTAATCAGTAACTGAATAGGGCTGCCGCTAAAGCGCCAGCCCCCATATCACATTCTTATAAGCCCTACTCTTTTTCGTTTCCGCTAATGTAGTTCTCCAAATTTGCAACCGCATCTTCTTCATCTTTGCCATTAGCAATAACGGTAACCTCTTCCCCCATATTAAGTCCGAGACTCATCATTCCCATAATACTTTTTGCATTTACCTTCTTGCCTTCTGCTTCAATGTAGATTTCGCTGTCAAACATACTGGCTTTTTGAACAAGAACTGCGACTGGTCTTGCCTCCAGACCGTTTGCCAACTGAATTTGCATGGATTTCTGAATCATTTTTACTCCTCCTAATTCACTCTTAATCTCTCTGCAAGCTCACTTAACTTTCGTAATCTGTGATTAACTCCCGATTTCCCGACAGGGGGGTCCAGTAATTCCGATAATTCTTTGAGTGTAGCCTCCGGATGATCCAGACGCAGCTGCGCCATTTCTTTTAGATTGCCGGGAAGCTTCTGAAATCCCATATGATCTCGGATATACAAAATGTCTTCTACCTGTCTTGCGGCTGCATTTACCGTTTTAGTGATATTCGCTGCCTCGCAGTTTACTCTGCGATTTATAGAATTACGCATTTCCTTATAAATACGTGTATTCTCCAATTCCATCAATGCCACATGCGCTCCCATGACATTCAGCAGGTCCACAATGGCTTCCCCGTCTTTCAAATATACCACATGGTATTTTTTGCGGAGAACCTCCTTGGCTTCTATTCCAAAATCCTGCAGAATCCTGATCAGGTTTGAGGCATGCTCTTCCCTGTCACAGACAAACTCCAGATGATATCCTTTTTCCGGATTACTCATAGAGCCTGCGGCAAGATATACACCTCTTAAATAAGCACGTCTGCAGCAATCCTTCTTAAGCAGAATAGAATTTGTCACACAATGGGCACTGCCATAATTTCCCGACACATCATCATAAAGCTTAAACGCCATGAGAATCTCATTTGCCTTCTTCCAGTCCTCTATCCTGACTTCATAAACCAGATTTTTAGATTGGCGGCTGTGCTTTCTGACGGAAACACTAGCATATATATTAAATGTTTTTTTCAACAATGTAAAGCATTTTATTGAAATAGTTTTATTTTCCGTAGAAATTCCTATGGCAGGGCGACAATGATCCCTTTCCTCAATATAACCGCAAAATTCAAAAATTGCAGCCAGTTCTGCCAGCTGACAGTGTCTGGCGCTTCCTGTTGCCAGCAGCAGTTCTTCCTTTACTTGTTTGGAAAAAGACATATTCTCACCTTCGTTAATTGCTTCTGTCCATATCCCGATGCATCAGGGTCAATCCATAATCCCCCATATTTTTCATCCGGTCAAAAAGGGCATTTGCCAAAGTCACACTGCGATGCCTTCCTCCCGTACACCCAATACAGACTACCAGCCGGTACTTTCCTTCCTTTATATAGTTAGGAATCAAAAACTGTATCATATCTGTCAGCTTATCCAAAAAGCCTTCTGCTTCAGGAAAACTCATAACATAATCACTGACTTCCTTATCATTGCCCGTTTTATATTTTAAATCTTCAATATAAAAGGGGTTTGGCAGAAAACGTACATCAAAAACGAGATCCGCATCCAAAGGTATGCCATGCTTAAATCCAAAAGATAAAATCTGTATCATCAGGGAATTGTATGCTTCATTTTTGACAAAGATCCTGTCCAATTCTTCTTTCAACTCTCTGGTAAGCAGATTGGACGTATCAATGATATAATCCGCCTGCCTGCGGATTTCCTGCAGGATCTGTCTTTCCTTTTCGATGCTTTCCTCCGTGCTGCTGCCTTCTATAGGATGCACCCTCCGGCTTTCCTTATACCTTTTGATCAATACTTCATCAGAAGCATCCATAAAGAGGATTTCATACTCCAGACCGCTTGATTTCATGGAAGCCAGAGTCTGATTGATTTCCCTGAAGGATTTATCTGAGCGAACATCCAGTCCCAAAGCCACCTTATTGATATCACTTTTGGGAAGTGTGATCAGCTCAACAAATGTACTGATAAGCGCCGCCGGAAGATTATCTACACAGTAAAACCCTGTATCCTCCAACATTTTCATGGCAGTCCGCTTTCCCGCTCCGCTCATTCCCGTTACCACTACAAACTTCATTTTATCTCCCTTTCACTTCTGCCATCCGTCAGAAACCGCCGATTCTGATGACCTCCGGCTCTAAAGTAACTGCAAACTGGTCCTTTACCTTTTCCACCACTTCGTCCATTAACTCGGAAATATCTGCAGCCGAAGCATTTCCCACATTGATTATAAATCCACAATGTTTTTCGGAAACCTGGGCGCCGCCTATGCGGTATCCTCTGAGTCCCGCATCCATGATCAGCTTTCCGGCAAAATATCCTTCAGGTCTTTTAAAGGTGCTTCCTGCACTGGGGTATTCCAGAGGCTGTTTGCTTCTTCGCCTGTTTCCGAAATCATCCATCTTTTCCTGTATTTCCCTCATATCCCCTTTTGCAAGAGTCATTTGAGCCCATAATACGATCAAAGGTCTGTTCTTAACAATACTGGTACGATAGCCAAATTCCATGGTTTCATTATCCAGCTCCAGTATTTCTCCCTGCTCTGTCATAACAGTTACCTGTGTTACAACTTGTTTCATCTCTCCGTCATAGGCACCTGCGTTCATTACCATTGCACCGCCTATGGTGCCCGGTATTCCTGATGCAAATTCCAGACCGGTCAGTCCGTTTTTTGCTGCCGCCTTTGCCACTGTGGAAAGAAGCGCTCCTGCCTGAGCCGTAACAACATCATCCTCTATCCGGATTCGGGCAAAGCGATCCCCCAAATGAAGAATCACTCCTTCGTAGCCTTTATCTCCAACCAAAAGGTTGCTTCCGTTTCCCAGTATAAAATAAGAATGATCTGTCTCTTTTAAATATTTTATAATATTCACAAGTTCCTCAGAGGAGCCAATCTCCACAAAGAAATCCGCATTTCCGCCAACACGGAAAGTAGTATGCTTTCCCATAGGCTCGTCTTTTTTTATACACTCTTCAGGAACCTGTGATCTCAAAAATTCATATAACGCTGTATTCAACTGTCCACCTGCTATTCTTTTTATATATGGTATGTTGCTTTTCGTTAATTATGCTGTGGACTAATCAAGTACTAATTTTGCGGCACCGTAAATTCCCGCATCATTTCCCAGAGTTGCCAGGGTAAACTGGACATCACGGCTTGCATGGAATACATATGGCGTATAATTTTTACGGATATAATCTAAAAGGACTTCTCCTGCTTTGGATACACCGCCGCCGATAACAAAGGCTTCGGGATTCACAACACATGCCACACCGGCAAGTCCTTTACCCAGATATTCGCCAAACTGTTCTGCAATTTCAATTGCCACTTCGTCTCCTGCTTTTACGGCATCCCACACATCCTTAGCGGAAACTTCTCCTGCTTTCAGACAGGTAGGCTTTGTATTCTTAGCCAAAGTGCGGTTTGCCAGTCTTACAACGCCGGTAGCCGAAGCATATTGTTCCAGACAGCCCGTATTACCGCATCCGCAGACTTCCGTTTCTGCATCCTCAACATGAATATGACCGATTTCTCCGGCAGCGCCTTTTGCTCCGGTGAGAATTTCTCCGTCCATGATGATACCGCCGCCGACGCCGGTTCCCAGGGTAACCACAACAATGCTGTCAAATCCCTGTCCGCCGCCTTTCCACATTTCTCCAAGGGCAGCAACATTGGCATCATTGCCTCCCTTTACGGGAATATCCAAAAGCTTTCCTAATTCTTCATTGATATTCAAGACCCCCCAGCCTAAATTAACACATTTATGAACAACGCCTTTTGCGTCAACAGGACCGGGAACACCGATGCCAACACCTGCTACATCTGCCTTTTCAATGGATCTCTCAGCCATTTTGTCTTTTACGGCATGTGCGATATCCGGAAGGACATTGACACCGCCGTTTTCCGTACGGGTCTTGATTTCCCATTTATCAAGAACATTTCCTTCCATATCAAACAACCCCATTTTGATAGTAGTACCGCCTACATCCACACCAAAACTATATTTTGCCATTTTCCACAACTCTCCTTTATCATTTCACTTTTGCAGTCAATTTATTACTATTTTGGACAGGCTTTAATCTTCCCGTTTTTTTGCAAGATTGCTCTGTACTCTCGCATATAATTCCTGTGCCGCATTATATCCCATCTTTTTCTGACGGTGGTTAATTGCTGCGGATTCACAGATGATCGCCAGATTACGTCCGGGTCTGATGGGAATATTATGGCAAACAAGTTTATTGCCCAGATACTCTGTATATTCCTCTTCCAGTCCTAAACGGTCATATTCTTTATCCTTATCCCAGTCCTCAAGCTTGATCACCAGATCGATCTGGCTTGTCTCCTTAACGCTTGCCACACCAAACAGGGTCTTTACATCCACAATGCCGATACCTCTCAGCTCAATAAAGTACTTGGTGATCTCCGGTGCGGAACCAACTAATGTATCATCACTGACTTTGCGGATTTCAACCACATCATCAGTTACCAGACGGTGTCCCCTCTTGATCAGCTCCAGCGCCGCCTCGGATTTACCGATACCACTTTCACCTGTGATCAATACGCCTTCGCCGTATACATCCACCAATACGCCGTGAACGGAAATACAGGGCGCAAGCTGTACATTCAGCCATCTGATAATTTCAGCAGTAAATGCTGAAGTCGCTTTCTTTGTCATAAGGAGAGGAATCTTCTTCTCTAAAGCGATCTTTAAAAACAGCGGGTCCGGCTGTAATTCACGACAGAATACAATAACCGGAATAGGACAGGATAAGAGCTTGTTATAAATCTCTTCCTTCCTCTCATCTTCCATGCTGTCCATATAAGTATATTCCACAAATCCGATGATCTGCAGACGTGTTGCTTCATAATGTTCAAAATATCCTGCTAACTGCAGCGCCGGTCTGTTAATATCGGGCTGTGTAATCTTTACCTGGCTGATATCCAGCTCCGGGGTCAGATTTTCCAACTTAAATCTCTCAATGATCTTTTCAATGCTTACACTTGCCATATGTTTCCCTCTCTTTACTTATCGTTTTATGCTGTATGCCGAATTCCGGGCGTACCCCATTAGTTTCATCATAGCATAGTTTTTTTACTCCCGCAACGGAGTATCGGGATGAAAGAAGCGGTAAATTTCTTCTGCCTGGCTGCGGGAAATTTCCGGCACTTTCTCCAGCTCTTCTGTTTCTGCCCCTTTAATTTCTTCTATGGATCTGAAATAACGCATCAATGCTTTTCTTCTGGAAGGTCCGACCCCCTTGATATCATCCAGAACGGAGTGCACTCCTTCGCTGCGGCGCAGGGACCGGTGATACTCAATGGCAAATCTGTGTGCCTCATCCTGAATTCTGGTGATCAGCTTGAATCCCTCAGAATCCCTCTCAATGGGTATTTCTTCATTATTAAAATATAATCCTCTGGTTCTGTGATGGTCATCCTTTACCATACCGCATACGGGTATATCAATGTGGAGGCTTTCCAACACCTCTTTCGCAATATTTACCTGACCTCTGCCGCCATCCATTAAAAGCAGATCCGGAAACTTTGTAAAGCTGCCGAAGGTCTCATCCATCTGCCTTTCCTTATATTGTCTTTTTTCTTCCAGTCCATGAAGAAATCTTCTGGTCAGCACTTCCCTCATGCAGGCATAATCATCAGGTCCATCCACGGATTTGATGCGGAATTTCCGGTAATCGCTTCGTCTGGACTTTCCTTTCTCAAAGACCACCATGGAACCTACGTTCTGAAAGCCACTGATATTACTGATATCAAACGCCTCGATACGGTCCGCCCTTTCAATGCCGATGGCAGAAGCGATTTCCTTAGCTGCCCCGATAGTTCTTCCTTCTTCTCGCTTGATCCGTTCCTTATCCTTGCTTAAGACCATTTCCGCATTTTTCGCTGCCAGAAGCACCAGTTTTTCTTTTGTTCCGATCTTAGGCACTACCAGATGTACTCTGGAACCTTTTCGTCCGGAAAGCCATTGTTCGATCAATGCCATATCTTCTATTTCTTCCTGAAGCATAATGGTCCTGGGCACATAAGGCGTTCCCGCATAGAACTGTTTGATAAAGTTCTCCATCACTTCGCTTTTGGATATTTCCGACACGTTTGTCATATAGAAATGATCCCTTCCGATCAGCTTTCCTCCCCGGACAAAGAAGACCTGCATAACGGCATCTCTTTCATCAGAAGCCATGGCAATAACATCTTTATCCTCCTGATCGCTTTCCGTGATCTTTTGTTTCTGGGCTACGGATTTCACACTGTTAAGTAAATCACGATAGCGGATTGCCTCTTCAAAGTCCATTTCCTCCGATGCGGCATTCATTTTTTCTTCCAGACTTCGTAAAATTGGGGCATAATGTCCATTCAAAAACTCCAATGCTCCTTCTACCCGCTCCCGGTATTCTTCTTCTGTAATTTTCCCGCTACAGGGCGCACTGCATTGCTTCATATGATAATTTAAGCAGGGGCGGTCTTTACCCACATCCCTGGGCAGCACTTTGCGGCAGGTCCGCAGACAAAATAGTTTATTGAGAAGCTCGATGGTATCTTTAACACTGGTGGCACTGGTATAGGGTCCAAAATATTTAGATCTGTCTTTTTTCATAGTCCTGGAAAATACCAGTCTGGGAAAAGCTTCTCCCATGGTCACCTTAATGTATGGATAGGTCTTATCATCCTTTAACATGGTATTGTATTTAGGACGATGCTCTTTGATCAGATTGTTTTCCAGCACCAGGGCTTCCAGTTCGGAATCTGTCACAATGTATTCGAAATGGTCGATCTGGGAGACCATTCTCTGAATCTTAACTGTCTTTTTGGTACTGGCACGAAAATAAGAATGCACACGGCGGTTTAAGTTGACCGCTTTGCCCACGTAGATGATGGCATCATATTTATCGTGCATGATGTAGACTCCCGGATTGGGTGGGAGCTTCTTCAGTTCTTCTTCAATGTTGAACATATGGGGTCTCCTGGGGGGATTAAAAGGGTTTTGGCAATATGCGAATTCGTTCATATATTTTAAAAGAACACGCTTTCGCTCAGATAAAAACGTAGTGGCACATAAGATTGCAAAGAACGCAATCTAAGTGCCAACGTTTTTATATGGTTCTTTTAAAATACATGAACGAATTCTTAGGTTTTGGCTCTTCCTTTAATTTTATGTCCGGTTTCGGGCTTACCCCCGGCTTCGCCGGTGAGTTCGCCCTTTGATTCCGGCATTGGTTTCACTTTGGTTTATATATTTTCTTCTTCTGATGAATCATGCTGCCCGGGGGCAGGGGCGGATTCATCTTCATTGACCGGAGAGTCGGGTGTGTAGGATAGAGGAACTTCAAATTCAGCGAAGGGGTTAGCGTCCTTTGAAGCTCCTTCGGATTCTTCTTTTACATCCTCTTTTTTGGCTTCTGTGGTCACTTGCTCTTCTTTGTTTTGTAATTCTTTATCTTTTTTGTCCTCACCCGGGGTTTCATCTTCTACCGGTTCCGGGATTCCTTTTTCCTGGCGGTAGATTTTCATAAATTCTTTACCGGTAATGGTTTCCTTTTCGATCAGGTGTGCAGCGATCTTATCCATGACTGCACGGTTTTCTTTCAGCAGAACCTTGGCTTCTTTGTAGCATGATTTCAAGATCTTCATGACCTCATCATCAATAGCTGCTGCCGTTACATCAGAACAATTCAGTGCGGAACGTCCATCCAGATAACGGCTTTCTACTGTCTCTAAGCCCATTAAGCCAAAGCGCTTGCTCATTCCGTATTGGGTTACCATGCTGCGGGCAATATTGGTTGCCTTTTCAATATCATTGGAAGCTCCTGTGGTAACTGTATCAAAAACCAGTTCTTCTGCCGCACGTCCGCCTAAAAGACCTACCATCATATCGTGAAGCTCTGCCTGGGTGTTGAGATATTTTTCTTCTTCCGGCACATGCATAACATAGCCTAAAGCTCCCATAGTACGGGGTACAATGGTAATCTTCTGTACCGGCTCGGAATTTTTCTGCAATGCGGAAATCAGCGCATGACCTACCTCATGATAGGAAACGATCTTTCTTTCCTGTTCGCTCATGATGCGGTCTTTCTTTTCCTTACCTACCAGAACAACTTCCACAGCATCAAATAAATCCTTCTGACAGACTGCTTTTCTTCCTTCTTTTACTGCGTTGATCGCTGCTTCATTGATCATATTGGCAAGATCAGAACCTACTGCTCCGCTGGTAGCCAGTGCAATAGCATCCAGATCTACGCTTTCATCCAAAAGCACATTCTTGGAGTGAACTTTTAAAATATCCACACGCCCTTTTAAATCCGGCTTATCAACGATAATACGCCTGTCAAAACGTCCCGGTCTCAACAATGCCTTATCCAGGATCTCCGGTCTGTTGGTAGCTGCCAAAAGCAGAATACCCTTGGATGAATCAAAACCATCCATTTCAGAAAGAAGCTGGTTTAAGGTCTGTTCTCTTTCTTCGTTTCCGCCGCCGTATTTGGAATCACGGCTTCGTCCGATGGCATCGATCTCATCAATAAAGATAATACACGGTGCATTCTTTTGTGCTTCCTTAAACAGATCCCTTACACGGGAAGCACCTACACCTACATACAATTCCACAAAATCCGAACCTGCAAGGGAGAAGAAGGGCACATGTGCCTCTCCTGCCACTGCTTTTGCAAGCAGGGTCTTACCTGTTCCGGGAGGTCCCACCAACAATGCGCCTTTCGGCAGTTTTGCACCGATCTTAGTGTATTTGCCCGGATTATGCAGGAAATCCACAACCTCCTGCAGCGACTCCTTTGCTTCTTCCTGACCGGCAACATCCTTAAAGGTTACCCCTGTTTCTTTTTGTACATAAACTTTGGCATTGCTTTTTCCTACTCCCATAGGCCCGCCGCTTCCGCTCATCTTGCGGAAAGCAAACATCAGTACTGCATAAAGCAGTACTACCGGGAGAATCCAACTGAGAATGCTGATGATAAATCCCGAATTGCTGGGGATTTCCTTCTTGTATTCTACATGATGGGCATCTAAAAGCTCATAAAGATTATCGTCCTCCAGATTACCGGTATAAAAGGTTTCCAGAGGAGCGCTTCCTCCAAATACAGCATTATTGCTGACCTCTTCCTGCTTTTTCTTAGGTGTGATCTGAATTTCCGAATCGGTGATCACAACGCTTTCTACCTGATCGGCTTCTACCATCTCTTTAAAAGCCGTATAAGATATTTCTTCATTTGAGCCGGACATCAGATTCATGAACAGGCTCATTCCCATAAGTGTCAACAGGACTGCAAGCAGCAGCATGAACAGGCTCTGTCTCTTCTGAGGACCGTTTCCGCCGCCCTGATTTTGGTTCCCGTTTTGATTGTTATTTTGATTATTATTAGGTTGATTATTATTCTCCATATAGTTCCTCCAAACAGTCTGCTACTATTATAAATTTTGAATTTCTATAAATCAATACAAACATTGTGAAATTTCCCGGGTTCTTCTTAAACTTTTATAAACTTTTTTAACTTTTTTGATACAAATCCTAGATTTTAGACAATCTTCATTGTATAATACATGAGTATATTAGGAGGACTATTTCATGGCAGTAAAATACGTATTTGTAACCGGCGGTGTGGTTTCCGGTCTCGGAAAAGGAATCACAGCCGCATCTTTGGGAAGATTATTAAAAGCGCGTGGTTATAAAGTTACCATGCAGAAATTCGATCCATATATCAACATCGATCCCGGAACCATGAACCCGATCCAGCATGGAGAGGTTTTCGTCACGGATGATGGTGTTGAAACAGATTTAGACCTTGGACATTATGAACGTTTTATTGACGAAAGTCTGGACAAGAACTCCAATGTTACTACAGGCAAAGTGTACTGGTCCGTACTTCAAAAGGAGCGCCGTGGAGATTACGGCGGAGGAACCGTACAGGTTATTCCTCATATTACCAATGAGATCAAAAGCCGTTTTTACCGCAATTTCAGCGATGATGATATGCGCATTGCCATTATTGAGGTAGGAGGAACCGTAGGTGATATCGAAAGCCAGCCGTTCCTGGAATCCATTCGTCAGTTCCAGCATGAAGTAGGACATGATAATGCGATCCTGATCCATGTTACATTGATTCCTTATTTAAGTGCATCTCAGGAGATGAAGACCAAACCTACCCAGGCATCCGTTAAGGAATTACAGGGAATGGGTATTCAGCCGGATATTATCGTATGCAGGAGCGAGCATCCCCTGGATCAGCAGTTAAAGGATAAAATCGCTTTATTCTGTAACGTTCCCAACAATCACGTATTGCAAAACCTTGACGTGGAACATTTATATGAGGCTCCTCTGGCATTGGAAAAAGAAAAAATTGCCGACGTGGCATGTGAATGTCTCCATTTAGATTGCCCTGATCCTGATTTATCAGACTGGAAAGAAATGGTAGACCAGCTTCGCAATCCCAAACATGAAGTCACCATCGCCCTTGTCGGAAAATATATTCAGCTTCATGACGCATATTTAAGCGTTGTGGAAGCCTTAAAGCATGGCGGTATTTTCATCAACACCACCGTCAATATCAAATGGGTGGATTCAGAAACCGTTACCGATGAAAATGTAGGTGAAATCCTTGACGGCGTTAACGGCATTCTGGTTCCCGGAGGATTTGGAAACCGCGGCATCGAAGGTAAGATCAAGGCAATTACTTATGCAAGGGAAAATAAAATTCCATTTTTAGGTCTGTGCCTCGGTATGCAGTTATCCATTGTGGAATTTGCAAGAAATGTGGCAGGCTTCAATGATGCTCACAGTGAAGAATTAGATCCTAACACCACACATCCTGTTATTGCTTTAATGCCCGATCAGAATGGTGTGGAAGATATCGGCGGCACTTTGAGACTTGGCTCCTATCCCTGTGTATTGGACAAGAATTCCAAGGCTTATGAACTGTATGGGGAAGAAACCATTCATGAAAGGCATCGTCATCGTTATGAAGTCAATAATGATTTCCGTACAGCTTTAACAGATAAGGGAATGAAGCTGTCAGGTATTTCCCCGGACGGACGGATCGTGGAAATGTGCGAGCTGCCTGACCATCCATTTTTCGTTGCCACACAGGCACATCCGGAATTTAAGAGCAGACCCAACAGACCCCATCCGTTATTTAAGGGATTTGTAGAGGCAGCATTAGCAGAAAGTCAGAAATAATAGCAGAAACAATGCCAAAAGAACGGCATAAAAAAATACAGAGTTCTCAGATTCACGTTTTTATACGGTCTCTGAGAACTCTATATTTTTTATGCCTGTACGCAGTCTTTTCTATTGTTTCAAAACATGGCGGCTTAGTCAGGTTGTATTTAGCTTTAAGTTATTGGTTCAATTGATCCAGGACTTCCTGAAGTCTGGTAAAGTCAATGGTACCGTCCTGGAAACTTACAAGAGCACGGAGAGGCATATATTGCATCATGGCATCCTGCATGGCTTTGGAGGAGGTTCCCAGCCCTTCAGCAGAATTGGTGTCGCAGGCATCGATCATGGTACATGCTGCGTATAAAGGAGCAAGAAATTTTTCCGCCTCAGGGTCTTTGGAGATGTCTCCAAAGGTGGTATTTAAGTGATACTTTTTAGGTATGGAGCGGGTGGATTCCACATATACTTCAGCTTCCAAACGGATATCTCTGGAAGAGCTTCCTACGGAAATTTTAAAATCACCCGTTTCTATATGGAAATCCTGTATCTGGGTATTGTAGTAAGCAAAAGCTCTGTCATTTAAACGGAAGGTTACTGTTTTGGTCTCCCCCGGAGCCAGTTCTATTTTTTCAAAGCCCTTTAATTCTTTTACGGGGCGGATCGGAGTGCTCTCTTTATCCGATACATAGAGCTGGACGATTTCTTTTCCCGCCACCTTGCCTGTATTGGTAATGTCTACGGAAACAGTCAGGGTTTCTGTATCTTTTATGGATTCTTTGTCCAGTGTAATGTTGGAATAATCAAAAGTGGTGTAGCTTAATCCGTATCCGAAGGGGAACAGCACATTCATTTTTTTCTTGTCATAGTAGCGGTAGCCTACAAATACACCTTCCCTGTATTCCACTACATCCTCTTCCCCAATATAATACAAGTAGGAAGGATTATCTTCTAAATGGAGAGGGAAAGTTTCAGCCAGTTTGCCGCTGGGATTTACTTCTCCGAAAAGAATGCGGTATTCTGCTTCTCCTACAGCTTCTCCGCCTAAATATGCTTCCAGAACGCCTTTGACCTTTGGCAGCCAGGGCATTTCCACCGGAGAGCCGTTGTGAAGGACTACTACTACATTGGGCTGTACCTTTGCAATCTCTTCAATGAGATAATTCTGGCTTTCAGGCATCTGCATGTGGGTCCTGTCATAGCCTTCGGATTCAAAAGCGTCAGGCAGTCCTGCAAAAATCACTGCCACTTCTGCTGCTTTAGCCGCTTCTACTGCCTCTGCCACCAGCTTCTCATCTGTCCGATCTTCTGCATCATCATAGCCTCTTGCGTAGATCACATTGGGCATATCCCTGACCATTTCCAATGCACCTGTTACCTTAAAACTGTTGATATGGGAGCTGCCGCCGCCCTGATATCTGGGTTTTTCTGCATACTGACCGATAAATGCGATTTTCTGCTCTTTCTTCAGAGGAAGAATTCCTTCATTCTTTAATAAAACAAGGGACTCCTCTGCCACTTTCCTGCTGAATTCATGCTGCGCCTGTCTGTCAAATACAGCTTCCTTATCCCTGTTATCCATATATTTGTAAACAATTTCCAAAATGCGGATTACGGTCTGATCCAGGATCGATTCATCCAGGCTGCCGTCTTTTACTGCCTTTTCGATCAATTTGTCATTAACACCGCAGGATGGCGGCATTTCCAGATCCAGGCCTGCCTTTACCCCTGCCACACGGTCATTGACTGCTCCCCAGTCGCTGACAACAAAACCGTCAAATCCCCATTCATCACGAAGTACATCTGTAAGAAGGGTTTTGTTTTCTGCCGCATAAGTTCCGTTTATTCTGTTATAAGAGCACATAACAGTCCAGGGCTTTGATTCCTTTACTGCTGTTTCAAATGCAGGCATATAGATTTCCCGCATTGTTCTTTCATCTACTCTGGAATCGGAAGACATTCTTCTTGTTTCCTGGCTGTTTGCCATAAAATGCTTGATACTGGTACCTACATTTTTGCTCTGGACACCTTTAATATAGCTGGCTGCAATTTCTCCTGCCACATAAGGGTCTTCCGAATAATATTCAAAATTACGTCCGCATAAAGGAGAACGCTTGATATTTACAGCCGGTCCCAAAATAACTCCAACACCTTCTGCCTGACATGCCTCACCGATCGCCTGCCCCATTTCATTTAATAAATTCCTGTCAAAGGATGATGCAGAGGCACAGCCTGCAGGATAGCAGACAGCCACAATGCTGTCATTGACTCCTAAATGGTCTCCTTCATCCTTTTGTTTGCGCAGTCCGTGAGGTCCATCGGATACCATCATAGCCGGTACGCCTAATCTCTCTACAGCCTTGGTATGCCAGAAATCTCCTCCCGAACACAGAGAGGCTTTTTCTTCCACGGTCATCTGTGCAACAATTGCTTCTATTTCTTTTCTTGTCATTATGATACCCCTTTCTGACAGCAGCTCCTGTCATTTCCTTCTGACCTTATGCTAACAGATTATTTTTTAATACACTATCCTGTTTTTTGACTATTTTTTAGGTCAATATTGACTTTTCTATTTTCTAATGTTACTTTTCCTATAAGGACTTGGGTTCCCCATAATGTGCAAAAAAAGCCAATATAGGAGGCAGAATTATGCATATCATTCATGAACAGGTAAAAACCGATGCTGCGCTACCCATGCGCTTTGACATTTATACTACCCAGGGAGAATTGGTTCCCATGCACTGGCACAACAGCCTGGAGATCATTTACATTCTGGAAGGCAGCATGGATGTTACTGTAAAAGATCATATTACCAAGCTTTGGGCAGAGGATTTTATGATCATCAATTCCAGGGAAATACACGGAACACATTGCGGAAACTCTACAAAAGTCTTTCTGCTTCAATTTCCTTATCATTTTCTCAAGAAGCATATCCCCGAATATGATTTCATTCGTTTTCAGGATTTCAGCGGTCAGTTCAGTTTCCCCGGAGAAAACAGCCTGAAGCCTATATTTGACCAAATGTCCGGTCTGTTTGCAGATACAGGGACAGAAGGCCGTTTGCGGCTGACTTCGCTTCTCTATGGATTATTGGCAGAACTGGTTTCCGGCTATATGATCCGCCTGTCCAAAAACGACAAAGTAAAATCCGATAAAAACTTTAACCGTCTTTCCTCTCTGATGGACTATGTAGAGCATCATTATACAGAAGCCCTGAGCATCGGAGATGCCGCCGGACTGCTGCATTTAGAAGAAGCATATTTTTGCAGATTTTTTAAAAAATATATGGGACAGACCTTTTTGGAATATGTCAATTCTGTCCGTTTGAGACATATTTATGATGATATGATGCGCACAGACCTGACGCTGATGGAACTTTTAGATAAGCATGGTTTTCATAACTATAAAGTCTTTTCCAAAATGTTTAAAGATGTTTATGGGATGACGCCAAGGCAAAAACGTTCAGAATGGAATAAGCAGCCTTAATAGGGAAACCGGCAATCGGGAATATAAAATCCGTGGTATCTTACAGGAATAATGTTTGGGATCAAACAGATTTTCCTTCCTATACCACGGATTTTTCATTTCATATTTTTATTTTTAAAAATACCTGACCGATTTATTCATAAATCTGGAACATATTGGTCTGAGTTGTCAGATTATCAGCTACCTGATTCAGGCTTTCTGTAGCAGATTTGATCTCACCGATAGTCGCTGCAAGCTCTTCTGCAGAAGCTGCCGTCTCCTGTGTTGCTGCGGCATTCTCTTCAGCAATTGCAGAAAGGCTTTCTACAGATGACATTACCTGTCCTCTTGCCTCATCCAGAAGTTTGGTATTTTCCGCAATGGATTCAATTCCGTCTACTGTTACCTGAAGACCGTCATTTACCTTATCAAATACCCGTTTGGTCATTTCAACCTTGTCAGCCTGTAAACCGATAATAGCATCTACAGTGTTCATAGTCTTAACTGCCTGCTGGGATTCTTCCAACAGATTATTGATGATACCTTCAATAGTCTTTGCAGACTGGTTGGACTGTTCTGCCAGATTCTTGATCTGTTCGGCAACTACAGCAAAACCTCTGCCGCTTTCTCCTGCCCTTGCAGCCTCGATAGAAGCATTCAGTGCCAAAAGGTTGGTCTCGTTTGCAATAGATGCGATCAGCTCAGTAGCTTTATGTATTTCCTGTGCGGATTCATTGGTAGTATTGGTCTGTTCGTAAATAACAGCGATCTGGCTCTTAACCTTTTGGGAAATCGCTTCAAGTTCATTAACGGTTTCCACACCTTCCTGCCCTGCAGTTTTCATCTGATCCGCATTGTTTAACAGATAATCAACAGCCTTGGAGGTCTGATGAATTTCTTCTCCGATCCTGATAACTGCATCTGTTACGGACTGGGTTTCCGAAGCCTGTGTAGTTGCGCCGTTTGCCATATCAGTCATGGATCTTGCCACATCATCAGATGCGTTGCTGGTCTGCTCTGCCATCTTATCCAGCTTGCCGGAAGCATCTACGATCACATCAGAGGTATTTCCCACCTGACCGATTACATTCTTTAAGGACTCAATAACATTGTCCGCATGTCTGGCAAGGGTACCCATCTCGTCCTTTCTGTTCATATCCTTCTTTTCCATTCCCTGAGTCAGATTACCTTCTGCTGCGTAATCCAATGACTTGATAATGCGGTTAATGGAATTAACAACACTCCATACGAATATTCTCATAATGATCGCTACAACGATTGCTGTAATAATAGAGATCAGCACGATATGTTTCATAATGGAAAGTGCTTCTGACTTTTCTAATACGATCAACGCCGCAATACACATTTCAACACACGCTATCAAAAGCGGTGCCAGTGTACAGAACATTAATTTTGTCTTCATTGTAAATATGGAATTTGTATTTCTGATTTTCTTTCCTTTCATCATGCAGCCCTCTCTCTAATTGCATATTTTATCATTACCTGATTCTATTCCCTGACAAAATACCCCTATGAAACCATATTACCACGAAATACTATTTTTTGAAAGTAGTATCTATATATAAATTAAACCATTTTTTTCATATAAATTGACTTTAAACTCCGGTTACGATCCTGTCTCTTCCTTCTGCTTTCCCTCTGTACAAAAGATCGTCCGCTTCCTTGATCAGACCATCCAAGGTCTGACCGGAACAATACTCTGCCAGACCAAAGGTCATGGTAACGGAAAAGCTGTATTCTTCATATGTAAATGTAATATGACGCAGCTCTTCCATCAGTTTATCCAGATCTGCCAGTGTCTGCTCCCTGTCTTCACCGTAGACGAGAAGGAACTCTTCTCCACCCCATCTTACGGCAGCACCAATATCCTTCATATATTTTTTTAACAATTCAGATATTGTTACCAGTACCATATCCCCACATTCATGTCCGTACTGGTCATTTACGTTCTTAAAAAAGTCAATATCTCCCAGAACAACCGTGACCTTATTCTTTTTATTCCGGTCTGCACGGTCCATATATTTGTCCAGTTCAATACGTCCTGCCCTTCTGTTGAGCAGTCCCGTCAGAGGATCGTTGTAGATCAGATCTTTAATGGTCTTCCCCACTTCTACCGCGTGACGTCCCATTTCGCCGATTTCATCATTTCTCCTTAGTACCATCTCCGGCATCTGACCGCTGAAATTATTTTCTGCCAGACCGCCGATATAGCTTCTGATCTTATCCAGACGGTCCACGATATTTCTGGCAAAAACGGAGGCAATTGCAAATATGATCAACAACGCCAGTAAAAATACAATGACGATCTTTGCCACAATGGTCCGGACATTGGCGGCAATACTTTCATTGGTCATTCCTGCAAATACCATGCCGCATATTTCATCTCCGTTATATAAGGGAACGTAATATCCAAAATAACTGTCATCCCATATTTTTACCTTACTGGAATAATATTCATTTCCTCCGAATACCAGATCCGCAATCTGCTGATTTTCCAGAACAGATCCCACTATCCGATCTCCCTTTTCATCCTTGATGGTAGTGAGCACACGGGTATCCTTCCAGAATATGGTAATATCTGCACCGGTATTTTCTTTGATCCGGTCCACCAGCGCATAATTGTCGGTCAGGTCCACATCTCCCATATAAAAACGACCGTTCTCCATTCTGATTTCTCCCGGGTAAGCTATATTGTACATATCCGCCGTGTTCCTTGCCGTACCTGCCAGTGACTTGCATATTTCCAATGACATTCCTTCAGAAACACTCTGCTTTCCCATAATGATCAGAATAATGCCTAACACAAAAATAGGCACCGCCATTACTGCTGCAAGAGAAAAAAATAAATGTCCCTGTTTCTTCTTTTTCATAAATTTCCCCTTTTGTCCTTTATGGACTTATTTTAGCAAATGCCCCCATCTTTATCAATGTTTTTTAGTACTTTTTGACCATCTGCATGATCGTTGATACCCAATAAATCTGTAATATCCATAATATATTCCCGCCTGGGGACATAACTTTCTTCTGCCAGATGAGGAAGAAGTTTTTTCACTTCTGCTTCCGGTTCCTTTATTATTTTCAGCTTGTCTTTTCTTTGAATATGCTTGATTGCATATTCCAGCCTTGCCGCCGAGGAGTAAGATACTGCTTCCCATACCATCATGATCCTGACGATCTGACGGCTTCTGGTGTACTTTGCGCCTTTTTCCGTCTTAAAATAATGATCATACATCCTCTGTCTCACATCTTTGGTGATTCCCGTATAAAGGGAATCATCCAGGCATTTTACCATATAGACAAAAGATGCCTTTTTTTGTTCCATCCCGTTACCCATCCCTTATTTCATTTGTGCAGTCCGAAATATTTATCGGGGTAATCCGTTCCCGTATCAACCTGCATCCGCTGTATGTATTCCTGAGGCTCCTCCGCCATTTTAAGAAAAGTGTCAAAAGCTGATAAGATCATTTTTGCCTCATTATGCTTCATATCATAAGTATCCACATCCAGCTTTGCTTTAAAATGATCCATCTGCCAGATCAGCACATCGATCACATGATAACCTTCCACGCTGACACCGCTTACAAATTCCTGTCTGACCAGATAATAAACATATTCTTTATATATGTCATCCCGTTTTAATATTCTTTCCCAGAAATCCTCAAAAAACTGTTCTGTCAGTCCATTATTGACACATGCCTTATGGGTAAATTCCTTTACCTGTTCCCTTGTAATATGTAATTTGTTTTTATTGTTCCGGGTCTTTTCTTCCATTTGTTCCTTCACCTGTTCGTTTCTTTATTTTTTATTTCCGTTTTTTGCTGTTCAATGATCTGTTTCTGTTTTCTCCACGCCCTCCAGGTCAAAGGGCGGTATAAAGCTTTCCTCTGCTGTCTTTCCTTCCTGCATATATCCTTTGCGGATGCCCATAGACAAGGCATATTCTATGGTCTTATCATATTCGTACGTGGTAACTTTTCTATAGAGATTTTTATATTCCTTTTGTTCTGCCTGATTCTGCTCTTTTTGGGGATTTTCTGCCACACAATGCTTCATAGGTGTGTACTGGTTCATAATGCTGAAATAAATTCTCTCACCATAGGTTTCATATAAATATGCCAGAATCCTTTCAGCTTCCTTTCGTTTCCCGGGAAGCAGCAGATGGCGCACGAGCACGCCCTTTTCCATGATCCCTTCGGAATTAAATAAGGGAGCGCCTGTCTGTCTGAACATTTCCCCAAGGGCTTCCTTTGCCCTTTCAGGATAATCTCCTGCATGGGAATACTGCGCTGCCAGAGCTTTGTCAAAATATTTAAAATCAGGCAGATAGATATCTATCAATCCCTCCAGAAGTTTCAGTGCTCCTACAGATTCATAACCGCCGCAGTTGTATACTGCCGGAATGGATAAGCCCTTTTCCTTTGCCATATTCAGCGCTGACACAATGGACGGAATGAACTGTACTCCCGTTACCAGATTGATATTATTTGCACCTTTTTCCTGAAGCTCCAGAAAAATTTCACAAAGCCTGTCCACAGTAATTTCTTTTCCCGCCTGCCCTCTTGAGATCTCCTGGTTCTGGCAGAAAACACATCTTAGATTGCAGCCCGAAAAAAATACTGCACCGGAGCCTTTTTCCCCGCTGATACAGGGTTCTTCCCAGTAATGCAGGGCCGCTCTTGCCACTACGGGGAAAGGACCCATGCGGCAGAAGCCTCTTTCACCTTTCAGGCGGTTGATGCCGCAGTTTCTGGGGCATAAATGACAGTTACTATATTGTTGGATCTCAAATTCTGAAAGTTTGCTGTTTTTTTCTTCGGTTTGCATACGCTAACTCTCCGTCTGTATTTGTTCTATTTGCCTGGATACCGATTAAAGGTTATAATAACAGTTTGGAATCTTATTATAAAATAATTTGTTTATAAAAAACAGGGAAAATTGAGAATTATGAAAGAAAAAGATATAAAAAAACGGGCATTGAAGGCGGCGTTTCCGTATACTGTACCGATCATGACAGGATTTTTGTTTTTGGGAACCGCATATGGGATTTATATGAATGTGTTGGGATTTCCTGCCGTTTATCCTATTATCATGAGTCTGACGATCTTTGCGGGGTCTATGGAATTTGTGACGGCAAATCTTTTATTGGGAGCTTTTGATCCGCTCAATGGGCTGATCCTGACGCTGATGGTCAACGCAAGGCATTTATTTTATGGTATTTCCATGTTAGATAAATATAAGAATACCGGGTGGAAGAAATTTTATCTGATATTCGGCATGTGTGATGAATCCTTTTCCGTCAATCTGACTGCGGATATTCCTGAAGACATTGATAAAGGATGGTTTATGTTTTTTGTTACCCTGTTAAACCATCTGTACTGGTTTACAGGTGCCGCTTTGGGCGGTCTTTTCGGAGGACTGCTGGAATTTAATGCAGAAGGACTGGAATTTGTTATGACAGCTCTGTTGGTTGTCATTTTCTTAAACCAATGGATGAAAGAAAAACAGCACTACAGTTCTCTGGTAGGTGTGACTGCCACCATCCTCTGCCTGGTGTTGTTTGGAAGTTCCGATTTTTTGATACCTGCCATGGTTCTGATCCTGGCTGTATTGACTATTTTTCGCGATCCTATTGAAAGGGCAGGTGAATCACAATGAATTTAACCCAGAGAATCATTACCATACTGATGGTCATTATGGGCACTATGATGACCCGTTTTCTGCCGTTTCTGATTTTCCGTCAGAACAAGCCCACGCCGAAATATATACAGACTCTGGGAAAAATCCTGCCTTCCGCCGCTTTGGGCATGCTGGCGGTATACAGCTTCAAGGATGTATCCTTTGTAACAGGAAATCATGGTCTGCCGGAAATGATTTCTTTTATATTCATTATTATTCTGCATTACTGGAAAAAAAATATGCTGGTATCCATTGCCGGTGGAACCATCTGCTATATGATGCTGGTACAGTTGGTTTTCTAAAGAAAACCAACTGCTGCTTTCCCCGGTCAAACCGGATTCTTCTTTTAAACATCATTTCCCCTTTTCATATTTGGCATTTTCTTTACTAAGCGATCATTTCAATAAATTTCCCGATCTCTACCCATGCTTTTCTGGATTCCGGCAGCATCTTTGCCGCCATCTGAAAAATATGGAACATCCCTTCATAAATACTCAGGCGCACTTTCACGCCCTGCTGCCTTGCCTTTGCCGCCACGCTTACGGAATCGGAAAGGAGCATTTCATAACTGCCCACCTGGAGAAGCATGGGCGGAAACCCTCTGAAATCTCCAAAAAGCGGAGAAATATAACAATCCATGGGATCATTATCCCCCACATAATCCTTGTTATAGATCAGTGTGTCCCTGCTGCCGCCAAAAAGCGGGTCCTTGTCATAATTGGTCTCATAGCTTTCACCGCTGGCAGTCAGGTCCGTCCATGGGGACATGGCAATGATCCCGCAGGGAAGCTGCATTCCCCTGTCCTTTAGATAATGGCACAATGCCATGGCAAGTCCGCCGCCGGCAGAATCACCTGCCACAATGATCTGCTCTGAGGACCAGCCCTGTTCCAAAAGCCAGCTATAGGCAAAAAAGGCATCTTCCAATGCAGCCGGATAAGGATTCTCCGGAGCCACCCGATAATCAATAGTAAGTACACTCATCCCGCCGCTTATTTCATTATAAAGCCCGGCAAACATACGGTAGGCATTCCGCATGGCTCCCACATAGCCGCCCCCATGAAGCTGCAGGATGATCTTGTCAGTATTGGCATTTTCCTTCAGTTCCAGCAGTTCCATCATAAAATTCTCTGATTCAATTTTTTCCAGCATAAAGCGGTCCGGACATTTCCATTCCGGCTCCACCTGGCTGATCTTTTTCCGAAATTCCCCATTTCTGACTTTTTTACCTATCAGGTGGTCATGGGTGGCATGAGCGATCAGGTCTCTCATGACCCTCCCTCTGATACTTGCTTCGCTTTCCACAACTTCTTTTTTTCTTCCCATAAAGGACTGCTCCCTTTTATCTCACATGAAATCTTCTTTTCAATTCTACCCGCGCCCTGCGGTCTCCGATAATGACAGTTCCCAGAAACAAAAACACCGAACAGCCAAGAGCGATCAGGGTCAGCGCAGGATGGGTCACGATCCCCACAAAATATAAAATAAGCGGCACAAGGCTGCAGATGATCATAAAAATCTGCCACACCATATAGCTTTGCCAGCCTTTCAGATTGACGATCATCAAAATGATAATTCCCGCATCCACCGCCAGAATGCCGGCAGGGATCACATAATTTACGGACCACCCCCGATACCCGGACACAAAATCTATGACCACCATCATGGATATGGCAATGAGCATCAGTACGATTACTTTTGCCTTATATCCTTCCTGTCCTAAAATGGCAAAACGGAACAACAGATAAACATAGAGGAAGGACAGCCCTGTAATGATACACCACCAGATCTGGGAATCCATTTTTATGTTGATATAGACTAACACCGTTTCCAAAAGGATCGCACAAAATAAGTATATACGGCTGACCATGGCAAACTTCCGGTTCCTGACCCTCACATCGGGATACATATTTTCCACTTCCACCGTTTTTTCCAGAACTGCATCGCATAAAGGACACCGCTCTGTCTCATCCAGTATTTCCACATGACATCTGATACATTTACTCATAATTTACCCCATTGCTTTCTATTTCAACCTCAATGCCATCCTCTGCCAGCTTTCGGAAAAACCCCCGCTGTACGGACACATCTGCCAGATCATAGCTGAAGCTGAACACCAGCGTGTCTTTATAGGAACATATAGTTCCCTTTAAATGCTGCCCTTTGGACATGGCGAGAAAAGCATGAAACATTTCTATAAAAGGTTCATAATCTTCGGAAACGGTAATATTGCCGATATTGGTGACCGTAGCCGTGTTTGCCAGTGCAGATGTAGTATAGATCTGCCGCATGGCAATATTTTTTATAAATAAAGGCGTGGCACGGGCTATCCATATTTTTTCATTGGAAACATTATAGGAAAACAATTCCTCTAAATGCTCTATGTTGATCTGCTCCCGCAGACTTTCACAGATCAGCGAAAGGACCTCCTCAAAGGTGTAGCTTTCCTTTATGGGATGGAATTCCGCCGATACCATGGTAAAAAAGTTTTTGGTGGTAATGGAATGGAAAAAGGGTCTTAAATTTACCGGAACCGCCACGCGGATAGGCTTTTTAGAAGGCATCCCATGAAGACATTCCGTATATACGCTCCATGTATAAACCGCTACCAGATATTCATTGATGCTTACCTCATATTCCCTGCATACTTCCTTAAGCTTTGGAATCTGCATATAGCCATGCATGACACCGAACTCTCCCGGCTCCAGTTTTTCCCCTTTAATGAGATATGCCTTTTGGGATTTATATCCTTTTTCCGCTTTCCGCTTATAATTTTTCAAAAAGCTGTCTTCTCTGTTCAGAGAAGTATCGCTGCTGAAAGAATCTCCCAGTTTTTCCTGCAGATCAGGATGTGCCAGACGAAGATACTGGTAAGTCAGTTCTTTGAGGAAATTAATGCCTCCCATACCATCAGCCAGCACATGAAATACTTCCAGATTGATCCTGTATTTATAATAAGTCACCCGAAAAAGATAGCTGCGGTTTTTGTTCTGCCTGATAAAACGGCAGGGGAAGGTATTTTCTTCGCATACCTTTGGCGCCGGCTTACCGTTTTCCTCAAGATAATACCAAAACACACCCTGCCTCAGCCGCAGGTTAAAACCATCAAACTTAGGCAGTATCATATCCAGGGCGTTCTGCAAAAGCTCCGGCTGTACCAGTTCCCGCAAGGTCACGCTGATGCGGTAAACATTGCTCATACTTTCACCTGCTATCACAGGAAACAAATGGGCAGTGTTATCCAGTCTTTCCCACCGCAAGTCTCTGTAGGATTTCTTCCCTTTTTGTTTTTTTGTATTATCAACCGCTTCTTCTGATAAAACTTCTCCGGATTTTCTTTTCATAATATCTGTTTCTCCGTAACTCTTTTATTAAAACCTTACTGCGTGTTCAAAATGGAAATTCCCTCTTCCAAAGACTCCCCATCCAGCATTCCCCTGCCTGCTGCCACGATTTTTCCTTCTGCGTTTATAAAATAGGTGGCAGGTACGGCGCTGACATAATAGGCATATGCCGCTTCCATATTCACATCATAGTAAACAGGAAAGGTATAGCCCTGTTCATCAATATATTCTTTTGCCGTTTCCTTTGTCTCCCTGCTGCCGTCAGTGAGATTGACCATGACAAACTGAATATCTTCCCCATAGGTTTCATATGCCTTTTGAAAATCAGGCATTTCGCTCTTGCAGGGCGGACACCAGCTTGCCCAGAAATTCAAGACAACAGGCTTTCCTTCTAAGGAAGATAAAGAGATCATTTCTCCCTCAGAGTTCTCCACAGTAAAATCGGGTGCCTCGGAAGAATCCTCCTTTTGGCTTTCCTGAACCTGACCTTTTATTTCCAGATTGCTGTCAGTCCCATAACCTGCACTGAGCTTTTTGTACAACAGCACACAGCCCGCCATCAATATGACAAAAGCAAGGCAGCCTCCCAAAGTCTTCCAATAGTTTTTCAAATCATTCCCTCCTTATGAGGAACTTAACAGGGACAATAATTTCCCCAGTGTTCCTGTCATCATGAATATTCCCGTGGCTATTAAAAATATGCCTGAACAAGTATTGATGACATGATAGTGGGCTTTAATGAATTGAAAAGTCCCCTTCAGCTTATGGATCAAAACAGCACTGATCATAAAAGGAATCCCAAGTCCCACGGAATATAAAACCAGCATCACGATTCCCTGAATCATGGACCCTTTTTGGGATGCAAGAAGAAGTGCCGAACCTAAAAACGTTCCCACGCAGGGAGACCAGCCCACTGAAAATACAATGCCAAATAGAACTGATTGAAAAAAGCCGTTGACATCGATTGTTACATTCAGCTTTTTCACAGCATTGAATGCCCGAATCTTTAATATCCCCATAAAGTTCAGCCCAAATAGAATCACTATCATGCCGCACACCACATTTACTGATGTCCGGTATTCTTTTAAAAAACTTCCCAGACTTCCTGCAAAGGCACCAAGGCTTACAAAAACAATGGTAAATCCCAGCACAAATCCTGCTGCATTTTTTAAAGTTTTCAGAGTCTTTCCCCGGTCATTTTCTCCCCCTGCAAAATAGGAAATGTATACCGGCAGCATGGGAAGCAGACAAGGGGATATAAAGGTTATGATCCCTTCCAAAAAAGATATGAAATACTGCATTTTTATCTCCCGATCATTTTCTTATATTTTATTTTATCATAGTTCTTCATAAAATACTCTAAAAACATTGATAACCCCGGGAAGCCGTTGAAAAATTTGCCGCTTTCCAGCCGGGATTTTATCATGTTATTCTGATGGATGTACAAATGCCTGTTATGAACGGCTATGAAGCTGCCAAAGCTATCCGAAGCCCGGAACGCCCTGATGCAAATACTATTTCCATCTTTGCATGTACAGCCAACACCTTTCAGGAGGATATTGACCGGGCAATGGAAAGCGGCATGAATGATTTTCTGGGAAAACCCATTGATGTATCGGAATTACTGAATAAACTGACTGTTGTATAATATATTTTTGCAGGCGCTGCGGTAATCTCTCGGAGTCATCCGGTAGCGTTGTCTGAATGCCCGGTTAAAGGTCCGCTGGCTCTCAAAACCTGAGTCCATGCAGATATCAGTAACAGCCCGGCTGGTATTTTCCAAAAGGGAACAGGCATAATCCAGCCGTGCTTCATTTAGATACTGATTGAAATTTCTGTGAAATGTTCCGGAAAACACTCTGGATAAAACATATTTACTGACCCCTATATCTGCTGCCATTTTACCAAGGGTAATCTGTTCCCGAAAATGGTTCAGAATATAGGAAACCGACAAATATACAATATCATTGCTTCCGATACTGCTTTTTTCCACCAGTTTTAGATGTGGAATACAGCGGGATAATATGATCTGAACATATGCCTGAATAATAAGGGAACTCAGATCCTTTTCTTTTGCCAGACATTCTATTGCATTGATCACATCCCTGTGAAGCTCTTCTTTTTTGATAACAGGAACCTGCAGACAATATTTCTGCATTTGTTCCAAAAAAGGACCGCTCATATTCTGTGAAGCATAAATATAGTAAGCTGTACTGGTCTTTTGGGAAAAAACCTGATAATGATGAATGACCTCGGGAAAAACTATGGCAAGATCCCCTTTTTCCATATGATACAGCTCATACCCCGTGCCCAATTCCAAAGTACCTTCTGTTACATAAACAAATTCTATGGAATTGTGCAGATGGGGCGGCATATGTCTTGAAATTCTGTGAAAACTTCCAAAATCCTCTTTCATTTCCTCATATGATAAAATCACAGTCATCTCTCCTTATGCAAAATTTGACCAGTTTTTATTCTCATTTGGCACGTAATTATTTTTGATCCGTTTTATAATAAGCCTGTAAGATAAAGAAAGGAGGCTGATACAATGAAAAAATTCATAAAATTCCTATATGACATCATGTTCTTTTACAGGGATTACTATAAATGCAGTCATATGTGATATAGGTGCTAAAGGCAGGCACTGACTACAAATTCTGCTGTGCCCGGATTTCTTCATTTGCTTTTTCCACCTTCATCCTGGATAACAGGAATGTTATGCACAAATTGATGATCACCGGAATCCACAGATACATAAAATGAAGCATGCTGATACAGGATGCAGACTGTACGGCGACAGTTCCGTCAAATCCGCCAAATTCCAAAAGCCAGCCTGCTATTGCCGTACCCAGACCTCCTCCAAGCTTTACGCCAAGGGATGTGCAGGAGTACATGGTTCCGTCCACACGTTTATGCTTTGTTAAAAAAGTATATTCCGAACAGGATGCGATCACTGCATTCATATCTCCCTGCCATGGTCCCATACCAAGAGCAGCCACAGCCGTAAACAACAGCATCAGAGGGACACTTCCCAAATAGCCCGCAACTACCACCAGCGCCCTTCCCACCGTTCCAAGCATATAGCCTGTCAGGTTCAGTTTATACATGCCCTTCCATCTTGCTACCAGCGTGGGAGTAAAGATCAGTGCAAGAATCAAAGGAATGTTTACCGCCCAGGAGAAAACTCCAAACAGATTTTCATTTCTTAAGACATAGGTCATATAATAAATGCCGATATTGATCATGGCAGTATATATCTGCTGTAAAATATAAACACCGCAGATCATCATATAATATTTATTGGCTGCCAGTAATTTTACCGCTTCTATGAGACCATATTTTTCAATTTCTTTTTCTTCCTCTTCAGAATTTGTTTCATCCAGATCTTCCTCCGAAAGCTCTTTTACAGAAAAGACAGAAATCGTATTAACGATCAGACCGATCACAGCATAAATAACAGCGATGGTCCTCCATCCGGCAGCGCCGCCGCCTAATACTTCCACGGCTCCCACTGTAACAGACTGGATCAAAAGGCTGGTGGAAAATGCAAAGATAAACCGGAAGGAGCCCATTTCCACTCTTTCCCTGCTGTTCTTTGTGACCAGCGCAGTTAATGCGGAATATGCAATGTTATTGGCTGTATAAAACACTGCATTTAATAATGTGTAAGCAATGAAAAACCAGGCATATTGGGCAAATCTTCCCAGACTTACCGGAATGGCGAAAATTGCTGCCAGTGTAACGGCACAGCCGATATATGCCCATAGCATCCATGGTCTTGCCTTACCCATTTTGGTCTTTGTCTTATCGATCATGGAACCGAAAAAGATATCGGTGATCCCGTCAAACAGCTTGGAAACTGCGATCAGCGTTCCCACGATACCTGCATTTAACCCCACTGTATTTGTCAGATAGATCATGACAAATGTAGATAAAAATGCGTAGACCACATTTCCCGCAATATCTCCGGACCCATAGCCAACTTTGTTATACCATTTCAAATATTTCTTTTGTTCCATTGTAACCCTCTCCTTTTCCTGAATATATTGTTTCTATTTCCTGTTCCTATATGGGATCAAATTGATTTCAAAAACAAACTCTTCATCATTTAACTGGTATTGTTCCAGTAATGTGGGTCCACAGCTGTTAGAGCCTATGCCGCTTTGGGCATAATCAAGGCATAAAATGCTGCTTCCTTCCGGAACGAGTTCATAATTATGGTTCTTTTCTGTCAGCTCCTCCTGGGAATACACAGATGCATTAAAAGAAAATGATTTGTCTGCTTCCACTGCCAGCATCCCGCAAGTCCCATTTGAAATGCTCACAAAATCACAATCATAATGACTGCCGTTTTCCTGAGGTCTGATATAATCCTCATGAAGTTCCCCAATATCAGCCTGAAACAACTCATGGCTGGAAGCATGGCACTTATCGATATAGCTTTCATAAGGTCCCATTCCATAATAAGAAACCTTTTTAAGATCCTTGTTTAAAAACAACCGGAGTCCAAATCTGGGAAGACAGGGAAATTCCATATTTCTCTTTACTGTCATGGACACACTGATCCTCCCGTTATTTTTGACCTTCCAGACAGCATCAACATCCAGCATCCTCTGTATGGCAGGCGCCGAAAGGGAAAAGACAGTATGGATTTCCACCTCCTTATGGGTTATGACACAGGCTGTCTCATATGCTCTGGACCCTGCTTTGTCGTAACGGGCTCTCAGCCATTCTCCTTTGATATTTCGGTCATTATCTGTAGGAGCCCTCCAGATATTGATTTCCATAGGCTTTGTCAGATAATCCATTCCCTCATAGCTGATCTGTTCAAATACTGCCTTTTGCTTGTTGAATATATAGGAAAACCCTTTGCCGTCCATATAGATCCTTCTGTCATCTTCCCTTACCTTCACTTCCTGTTCAATGGAGTCTGCATTTTCAAGAATATTGCGTGCTTTTTGATTTCTCCCATCTTCATTTTTCAAAAGAATCTCATCAAATCCCAGTATGGAGCCTTTGGGAATCAGCCGGTCTTTTCCGCAATAGAGATAAGTTAATTTCAGAAAAACTCTTCCTGCCTCCGGAATACTTATGGGCATGGGAGTCACTTGTGTTTTTGATGGTTCCAGATCAGGAACTGCCAGTATACCTTTCTCCACAACATCCCCATCACAGGTAACCTGAAATTGAATTTCAACTGCATCCCTTAAATTCGTAAACTGCAGCTGGTTTCTCATGGTAACTGTTTTTTGTCGGCAGTCATATCCAAGAACTCTTACGGGACGATACACATTTCTATATTCCAGCAGACCGGTATGAGGTCTTCTGTCCGGATAGACCAGACCGTCCATACAGAAATTTGAGTCATGTATATCCTCACCATGGTCCCCTCCGTAATAAAAAATATCTTTTCCGTTTTCTGCTTTTCCGTGATGGATTCCATGGTCGCACCACTCCCAGACAAATCCGCCACACATGAGATCATGTTTATAAAACAGCTGGTAATAATCCTCCAAATCACCCGGTCCGTTTCCCATGGCGTGGCAGTATTCACATAAAATCATGGGGCGTTTCGGACCGCTTTCCAGATATTCCCGGATTTCTTCAAAAAACGGATACATCCTGCTGAACAGATCCATATTGGTAAAATCATATTTTTTATCTCTGTTATGGTATCTTGCGCTTTCATAATGAGTAAGGCGGTCCGGATCAAATTCCTTGGTCCATTTCAACGCCCTTTCAAAGGTACAGCCGTAAGCGCACTCATTTCCCATGGACCAGATCACAACACAGGGTCTGTTCTTATCCCTGTGGACACACAGCCTGGTCCGGTCCAAAGTAGCTTCTATAAATTCCGGATTATCGGAAATAGCCTCATTCCAGCGATGCCATTTATTTTCATCGGTATTTTCTTCATAATATAGCTCGCAGGGTCCGTGGCTTTCATTATCTGCTTCATCTATTACCCAGAAACCATATTCATCGCAAAGCTGATAGAACATAGGCGCATTGGGGTAATGGCTTGTACGGATGGCATTGAAGTTATGCTGTTTCATCAATGCCAAATCTTTTTTCATCTGTTCTATGCTGATGGCAAATCCCGTATCCGGATCCGAATCATGTCTGTTGACACCGTGAAATTTTATGGGAACTCCATTAAAATAGACAATTTTGTTTTTGATCTCTATCTTTCTGAAACCAACACGATCTGTAATCACTTCCTGATCCGTTTCTATGACCAGCGTATATAAATAAGGCTCTTCCGGATTCCAAAGCCTGGGCTCTTCCACACGAAGCCTTGCCCAATAAGGATATTCCTCATGTACAGGTCTTTTTAACCTGACTACGGCGTCTGTTGCTGCTGCCTGATTGCCGGATGCGTCCCGTAGTATGATTCTGGTAGGGACAGCCTCTTTTAAATATGCCAGTTCAATGCTTACATCAGCCCCCTTTTCTCCCAGGGAGGTATGGACAAAATAGTCATAGACTCCCTGTTCTGCCCTCTTCAACAAATACACATCCCGAAAAATTCCGCTCATTCGAAACTTATCCTGATCTTCCATATAGCTTCCGTCACACCATTTCAATACCAATACAGCCAGACAGTTTTTACCTTCCCTTATATGGGAAGTCACATCAAACTCGCTGGTGGAATGGGAAACCTGGCTATATCCTACGTAAATGCCGTTTAGCCACACATAAAAGCAGGAATCCACGCCTTCAAAGTTCAAATATGCCCTTGGCGCATTTTTGTCTGTTTCATAATCAAACTCATAAATATATGTCCCGCATGGATTATCCTGGGGTACATAAGGGGGATCAAAAGGAAATGGATACCTGATGTTGGTATACTGGTGGGAATCATATCCCTCCATCTGCCATACTCCCGGCACTGTAATATCATCATAATCTGCTGTACTCTGCCCTTCTTCATAAAAAGCCTCTTCCAGATCATAGATGCTGTCATAATATTTAAATTTCCATTTCCCGCTTAAAAGCTGCATACGGTCTGATTTTTCCCTGTGTTCTGCCAGACAATCCATCTGCCCGGACGCAGGAATGTAATATGCCCGGTTTGGCATGGTATTTTCATGTAAAACATGAAGATCTTCATAATGTTTTTGTATGATCATTGCATACCCTCCTTTATCAACTTGCGACTGTTTCCAAATACCCTCTTGTTATTTCATTTTTTAAACTATACCATTTGTAACAGTGCTTTTTCCATTGCATAACTTTGACAAAACATGCACAAAATGATACTATATTTTAAATTTCAGTTTATTTTCTATTTAAATTTGATATTATTTCCATAAATGTAAAGAGTTTACAGAGAAAGGAATTGTTCATGTACATTAATGAAGCCTATTTAAATCATTCCCGGATAGATTTTAAAGATAAGAGCAGACCGCTGATCGTTTGCAACTGCGGAACCTATCACTTATACAGCCGTCCCAGAATTCCTACCTACCGTCCAAAAGGCAGACTGGATTACCAGCTGCTGTATATTGCTTCAGGAAAAGGGCATTTTTTCTTTGATCAGAAGGAAACTGTTATCCATGCAGGACAGATGGTCATTTACCGCCCCAGAGAATGTCAAAGATATGAATATTATGGCGTGGATCAGACAGAAGTATACTGGGTACACTTTACAGGAGGCGATGTAAAAAATATTTTGCGTAAATATGGGATAAAAGATGATCTGAGAACCTTTTATGTGGGAACTTCACTGGAATATCAGAGATTGTTTAAACAAATGATCCAGGAACTGCAGATGTGCAGAGAAGATTATGAGGAAATTCTGGCACTTATATTGAGAGAACTATTGATCAATGTCCATCGCCAGTTATTGACAGATACCAATACAAGTCACAACTATCTGGAAAAAGAAATAGAACTTTCGGCAAAATTTTTTGACGAAAATTATAATACAGAAATTAACATAGCCGAATATGCTGCTTCCAAAAACATGAGCACATGCTGGTTTATCCGGAACTTCAAACAGGTTATGGGAACTACGCCCATGCAGTATATCCTTTCTCTTAGGATCACCAATGCCCAAAGCCTGCTGGAATCCACAGATTATAACATCACGGAGATCAGCCAGATCATCGGTTATGATAATCCGCTGTATTTCAGCCGGATCTTTAAGAAACAGAAGGGGGTTTCACCCAGTGAATACCGGAGGATAATACGGGGAAACTCTTCCCTGTCAAAATGAGTTTTCATTTTGATATCAATGCGACGGTCTCCACATGCTCCGACCAGGGAAACATATCCACCGGCTGCGCCTTTTTCACCTGATACCCTTTCTTCGTCAGATACTTCAGATCTCTTCCCAAAGTAACCGGATTACAGGAAACATAAACAATCCTCTCAGGCGAAAGTCTTACCACACTGGATAAGAATGCCTCATCGCTTCCTGCCCTGGGCGGGTCCATAAATACCACATCCGCCTTTACCCCCTGTTCCGCCATCTGCATCATAAATTTTCCTGCGTCATTCTGATAGAAACGAACATTCTTTATGCCGTTTGCTTTGGCATTATAAATGGCATCCTTTATTGCATCTTTATTTAATTCTACGGAAATCACTTCCTTTGCATTCTCAGCTGCAATCAATCCGATGGTCCCGATGCCACAGTAAGCATCCACTACCCGCTCTTTTCCCGTCAGCCCTGCATACTCCATTGCCTTTCTATAAAGAATTTCCGTCTGAGTGTGATTGATCTGATAAAATGACTGGGATGAAATACGGAAACGTACACCGCAGAGAACATCTTCAATATATCCCTTTCCAAAAAGCACGGTCTCCTTTTCCCCCAATACCATACTTGTTTTTTTATCATTTACATTCAAAACAATTGTGGTAATTTCCGGGTGTTCTTTTCTCAATGCTTTTACAAAATTGTTTTTGGAAGGTAAAATAGGAGAACTAAGCACTAATACTACCATGATCTGACCTGTTGCTTTTCCGGTACGGATGAGCACATGGCGGAACAGCCCATAGCCTGTATCCTCATCATAGGTTTTGATCTTAAAAGATCTTAGCAGCTTTCTGACAGTTCCTACGATCTCATCTGCCTTTTCATCCTCGATCATACATTTTTCCACAGGAACTACCTGATGGGTACCTTCTTTATAAGTTCCTGAGATCACTTGTCCTTTTTCGTACGAAAAAACGGCATGGACCTTATTACGATAGTAATAGGGATTATCCATGCCTATGATTTCTTCAACCTTACAGAAGGGTTTTAGATTAGCATATACTAACTTCTGTTTTTCTGCCAGCTGTTCCCTGTAGGTCTCTGTTCTGTATCTGCATCCACCACATTTCTTTGCCGTCCTGCAATTCAATGTGGCGGATGTGCCATTTCCGTTTCTTTTCTTTGAAACTGCTTTTATCCCTTCTTTGGTCTTTATTCTTTTTTCTTTCATCTCAAATCTTTCCACGGCTTTTTCTTTCCTTGTTTTAGTATCTGCCTACGGAACCAAAAAGCTTCATTTTCTTTATGGTCTCCGCCTTTACGGCTTCTACCTCATATGGTATCATTTCCGTCATTCCTTTTCCAGTATTTTCGCAATGTTCCACCACTGCCTTTACTGCCGCCACGTTAATATCCGTAAAGATGTTGACCTTGCTGATACCTTTTTCTATCGCCTGTTTAAAATCGCTGTCACTGAGTCCCGAACCTCCATGAAGGACAAGAGAAGTCGGAATGGTATTTGCAATGGTGTCGATCCTGTCAAAATCCAGTTTAGGCGGAAGCTTATATGCACCGTGGGCAGTTCCCACCGCAATGGCAAGCGCATCTACTCCCGTGCGGTCTACAAAGTCCTTTGCCTGCTTTGGCTGTGTATAGTAAAGGGTCGGATCGGGCGCAGTTTCCTTACCAGACTCTCCCGATACTTCTCCACCGTCTCCCGGATTATCTCCCACATGTCCCAGCTCTCCTTCAATAGTTGCTCCGTAAGAGTGGGCAATATCTGCCATTTCCTTTACCTTTCTGATATTGTCCTCATAAGAGTCCGTGGAACAATCATACATAACGGAAGTAAAGCCCAATTTTAATGCTTCCAGGCATTTTTCATATGTAAGCCCATGGTCATAATGAATAACAACGGGCACCTTTGCTCTTTTTGCCATAGGAACCAGAAAATAGGATAAGTCTTCCAAAGGTCCATAAGGCAGCAGGATTTCCGCAGTTCCCATAATAACAGGCGAACCGGTTTCCTCTGCTGCGGCAATGATTCCCCTTGCCATTTCCAGATTGACCGCATTAAACAATCCTACCGCATATTTACCTTTCCTTGCAGGTATCAACACATCATTCAAATTTGCCAGCATATTCATTTCTCCTTTATTTTTTTGAATATATTCCTTGTTTACCGCCACATATTTTTTGCGAGTGTTTTCTTTCCTTATACACTCGTGCGTACAAAGACATTCTTTTTAAATTTTCATATGATTTTTCGCCCATCCGGCATCTATTCTGTCAATCAATTCATTAAAAGGCTTCAATCCGCTTAAAGCATCAACTGCTGCCACACAGCTCGCTCCGGTAGCTGCTGCTAACTGAATACACCTTTCAAAGGGATACCCCTGTATCATTGCTGTTAAAAATGCCGCGATCATGGTATCTCCCGCTCCTGTTCCCGATAGGACTGTATCCGGAACATAGCTTTTTTCAAAACCTTCCTGATCTGCAAAAGAGCTGAAATCCAGACCACTTTCCTTTTCCAGCTGCTCAAAGGCTTCCTTTCCCTGTGTTTTATAATAAAAGCCTGCTGCACCGCACTTTATGATCACGAGCTTACAGCCCATGGATAAAATCCTGTCTGCTAAAGGGATTACATCATCTTTTATGGAGAGAACTTCTGTCACATCCCTGCATGCCGCCCTCTCCTGCAGTTCCCGGTATTTATCCTTATCAAGCATATAACAGATTTCCTCAATGCTTGGCAAAAAGAAATCCACATAGGGCAGGGTATTTTGAAAAACGGTTTCCCAATCCGCTTTGCCTGCTGCAGATTTCTCATCTACAGCCGCCAGATCCAGAGATGTCATGCAGCCCGTCTCTTTTACCATCCGGAAAATCCGGGTCAGTTCCGCTCCCGTATCTTCATACATTTTCGCCATAATAGGGGGATATCCAAAATGAAACAGCGCTGCCTCTCTTATCAATGTCATATCCAGATCTTGACCTGTAAATGTATCATTTGCCCCCGGATTATGCAAAAAGATCCTGTCAATACCGGGAACAGCCAATACCGCCGAGTAGGAGGTAGAGGATTCCTGATCCACGATCATTCCCTCAGCCCCGTTGTATTTCTCCAGAATATTTAAGATCATGCGTCCGAATTCATCGTCTCCCACCTTGCCCATGAGGGAAACATCCGCTCCCAAAAGCTTCATGGCAAGACCCGTATTAGCCACACTGCCGCCGGTATGAATATCTGCCGCACCCACATGGATCAGTCGTCCCGGAACCAGCAGTTCACTTATGTTTTCACATCTTTCCCCCTGGAAAAGCGGCGTAATATCAATGCAGATATGTCCTGCAGCAATCATTTTATTTTTACTCATATGCCACCTCCCATTTTCCATATATTCTTATTCTATACCATAAACAGATCTATAACAAATATTTCTATTCTTCCTTTACATCTTCTTCCTTTACATCTTCTCCCTTATATTCCGGTCTGCAAAGCTCGGCTGTTACCATAGCCGCTGCAATGGCTCCGGCAGTTCCGTCTGCCACAGGACCGGCATACATGATACCATCGATTCCCATAAATAATGGGAAGATCACGATCAGCGGCAGCAACAGAATAATCTGTCTGGTAAGTGCCAGAAACATACCTCTTTTGGGCTTTCCGATTGCAGTAAAGAAATTGGAGGTAATAGGCTGCAAAAAGTTGATAAAAGTAAAAAACAGATAAATCCGGAAATAGTTAATGGCAAACCTGTAATAATCATCAGATCCTTCACCAAATATGGAAATGATCTGTCCGGGGAAAATCTGGAACATTAAGAATGCCACAAAGGATAATATAAAGCCTGCGGCAATTGCACGCCTATAGGCAGTTTTTACCCTTTTATATTTTCCTGCGCCATAATTAAAGCTGACCAAAGGCTGAAGTCCCTGGGAAATTCCAATGACAAAGGACATAAACACCTGATTTACTTTGGTTATGATTCCTGCACAGGCAATGGGGACCGCTTCTCCATAGGATGAAAGGGAACCATAATATTTTAAGGATTTGTTCATGACGATCTGCACGATCATCATGGAAAGCTGGTTGCTGCAGGGCGCTGCTCCCAACGCCATGATTCTTGTAACATATTCTTTTTGCACCTTCAGATGTTTCTTTTCAATATCCACCGACTTGCAATGCAGCATATAGGAAAATGCCAGAAGAGCCGAAAGGATCTGACCAACAACCGTGGCAAATGCCGCTCCTGCCATTCCCATATGAAAGCCGAATACAAAAAGCGCATCCAAAACCGTATTGATGACTGCCCCTGAAAGATTGCATATCATAGCCATGCGGGGACTGCCGTCAGCACGGATCAGATGACCGCCGCCGGTAGCAAAGATCACAAAGGGAAAACCAAAGGATACGATCCTTGTATAAGTCATGGCATAATCAAGTACATCCTCAGGGGAACCGAAAAACTCCATAAGCTGACGCAGGAATATCTGTGTGATCAGACACAATACCACCCCACAGGAAAAGAGCATAACTGCCGCATTTCCCATATAATAAACTGCCCTTTCCCTGTCTCCCTTTCCCATGGCAAGGTTAAAGGCAGAAGCACCTCCGATTCCGAACAGCAAGCCTATGGCAATACAGGATATGGAAAGTGGAAAGGAAATATTGGTTGCCGCATTTCCCAGCTCACCTACACTTCTTCCGATAAAGAACTGGTCTACAATATTATAAAGAGAACCTACCAGCATGGAAATAATGCTGGGGATCGCAAACTGCAAGAGAAGCTTATTGATCTTTTCTTCGCCCAAGGCGTTTCTGTCTGTATTAGCACTCATTTTCTCAACTCCTGTTTTGTTCTGAATCCATCAAATAACTAAAATATCATAACACTTTTTTTAAAAATGGTAAAAGGGGGGTTGCATTTTTTATAAATCTTTTGTAACATGTATACTTGCAATATGTAGCATGCTACAAACTTTTTTTGACTGTTAAGGGTATTTTCATTATGAACGACATTGGTCTTTTAATCAAAAAAATAAGCAATAAACTGGAATGCAGGCGAAACCGCTGTTTGAAGGAATTGGGGCTGACAGGCACACAAATGGATTTACTGCTATATCTGTATTCCCATCAGGAAAGGGAAAATACCCTTTCAGATATTGCAGCCTTCTTTGATATTCAGCATACAAGCGTCATTCACGTACTGAAGATCTTAGAAGAAAAGGGTTATATTTCCAAAGAACCTACCAAACGGAATCCCCGTTTTAAAAACATCTGTCTTACTGACAAAAGTCTTTCCATTATGAAGCGGATCAATACGGATATTTCCTCCGTTCATGAGCATATGCTTTATGGTATTTCGTCAAAAGAGCAGGACGAACTATTCCGTTTACTGCAGCAGGTATATGTTAATGCAGAAGGTCTGAAATATGAAACAAAAGACAATTCATCTGAATTTATAAAAATCACAACAAAGGAGAAATGATTATGCAGGATAAAACAACAGAAATATTTAAGAATGCCCCCGTTCCCAAGGCGGTATTGAGCAACGTTATCCCCTCTATTATCAGTATGATCATGGTATTGATATATAACCTTGCGGATACCTTCTTTATCGGACAGACAAAGGATGCCTATATGGTCGCCGCCGTATCAGTGGCAACGCCTGCCTTTCTTATTTTCATGGCGATCGGAATGCTCTTTGGTATCGGTGGAACTTCCCTGATTTCCCGTATGTTAGGAGAAGGAAAAGAGGACAAAGCAAAAAACACCTCTTCCTTCTGTTTCTGGACCGGTGTTTCGATCGGTATCATTTCCATGATCTTTATCTGGATTTTTGTTCAGCCTATCTGCCGTATGGTAGGGGCAAGCAATGATACCATCGGTTATGCTTCACAATATCTGGCGATCGTGGCAAGCAGCATTCCTTTTTTAATTGTGGGAAACAGCTTCAGCAATATTATCCGTGCAGAGGGAAATCCCAAAAAAGCAATGATCGGTATGGTCATCGGTAACCTGATCAATATCATTCTGGACCCCATCATGATCCTGGGCTTCCACTGGAACGTGGCAGGTGCCGCCATTGCAACTGTGATCGGCAACGTATTTGCCGCAGTTTACTATATCAGCCATCTTGTTTCCAAAAAGTCCATGCTGTCCATCCGTTTAAAGGATTATAAAGCGGGAGAAAGAATTGCCTCAGGTGTACTCGCCATCGGCATTCCTGCTTCTTTAAACAGCATTTTAATGAGTGTTTCCAACATCATCATCAATAACCTGATGAAAGAACATGGGGATATGGCTGTTGCCGGCTTAGGTGTTGCCATGAAGGTAAATATGATCGTGGTCATGCTTTTGATCGGTCTGGGAACCGGCGTTCAGCCTTTACTGGGCTATTGCTTCGGTGCCAGAAATAAAAAGCGTTATCTTGCCGTATTGAAATTTTCCCTATGCCTTGCCTTCTGTCTGAGTGCTGTTATGACAGTTATCTGTTACTGCGGAGCAAGCCCCCTGGTAAAGGCATTTCTGGAAGACCAGAACGCCTTTGAATACGGTATGTCCTTTGCCCGGATCTACATTTATTCCGGTCCTATCATGGGCATCCTGTTCGTATTGATCAATGCCATCCAGTCAACAGGCGCTGCCTTGCCCTCTTTGATACTGTCCATCAGCAGACAGGGACTTTTATACATCCCTATTCTGCTGATATTCAAAACTGTTTTTAATACAGCACAGAAGCTGGCGCTGGCACAGCCTGTTACGGATTATCTGTCTACGACTCTGGCTGTTATATTATTCATTATAACCTACCGGAAATATTTTAAGGACTTTCCCCAGACTGTTCCCCAGGCAGAAGAAGATCATTCAATGGAAACTACTTCATAATCCTGATCTTCCACTGTTTTCTTTAAGACATCATCTGCTATAGGAGCGTTTAATGTAAGGACTGCTGTTCCTGCCTCATGGCTGACAGCAGCTTCCTTTACCTCCGGCAGAGCCTCAAGACATTTTTTCACCCGTGCCTCACAGTGCCCGCACATCATTCCGTTGATCTTCATGGTTTTTTCCATGTTTTCTACCTCTTTTCTTTGATTTTCTTTTTCTATGATATTTTCATTGCTGCCCCTTACACTTTCTCCGGCATTGTCCACAATCCTGTTGCTTTCCCATGTGCCCTCTGTCTTATTTCTCTCATTCCGCCTCTTCTTATCTCTCTTCGTGCTTTTTAGATCAAATAAATTAAGACGTAATGCGTTGGTCACCACACAAAAGCTGGATAAGCTCATAGCTGCCGCTCCGAACATAGGATTTAATTTTAATCCCAACAACGGATACCAGATACCTGCTGCCAGAGGGATTCCGATAATATTATAAATAAAAGCCCAAAACAGATTTTCGTGAATATTACGAAGGGTAGCACGGCTTAACCGGATCGCTGCCGGAACATCCATTAAGCTGCTTTTCATAAGAACCACATCCGCTGCTTCAATTGCCACATCCGTACCTGCGCCAATGGCAATTCCCATATCTGCTCTGGTCAGGGCAAGTGCATCATTGATACCGTCTCCTACCATAGCCACTTTTCTTCTCTTTTTCTTAAGATCTTTTCCGGAAGTGTCTGCCGAACCTCCTTGCGCTTCAGACAGCCTTCGAATCACTTCTTCTTTACCGTCGGGCAATACCCCTGCTATGACTTCATCCACGCCTACCTGGGCACCGATGGCATTTGCAGTCCGCTCATTGTCTCCGGTGAGCATCACCACATGGATTCCCATATTTTTAAGCTGGCTGACTGCTCCCTTACTGTCATCCTTGATCGTATCCGCTACAGCGATCACACCGCACAGCTTTCCTTCTCTGGCAAAAAACAAAGGGGTTTTCCCCTGAGAAGACAATTCTTCCGCCTTCTTCTCCATTTCTGCAGAAACCTCTGCTTTTGTTTTTATAAATTTCAAATTACCCCCGGCTAACTCTTTTCCATCCAGAGTTCCTGTAAGTCCATTGCCGGGAACTGCAGCAAAATTGTCTACGGATCTTCCTCTGATTCCATTTTCATCCCCAAAACTTATAATCGCTCTGGCAAGAGGATGCTCACTTTTGCTTTCCAGACCATAGGCAATTTCCATTAATTCGCTTTTGCTGATTTCTGATCCGCTTTCTGCATTTTCTCCATGGACAGAAAGTATATCCGTTACCTTTGGCTCACCACTGGTGATGGTGCCGGTCTTATCCAATGCAGCCACTTCTATTTTGCCCGCTTCCTCCAAAGAAACTGCAGTTTTAAATAAAATGCCGTGTTTTGCTCCCATGCCGTTGCCGACCATAATGGCAACCGGCGTGGCAAGACCCAGGGCACAGGGACAGCTGATCACCAATACGGAAATTCCTCTGGCAAGGGCAAATCCGATTCCCTCTCCTGCCAGCAGCCATACCAAAATGGTCACTGCCGCAATTCCTATGACAATGGGTACAAATACACCGGAAACCCGGTCTGCCACCTTGGCAATAGGCGCTTTGGTTGCCGCCGCATCACTTACCATCTGAATGATCTGGGAAAGCGTGGTATCTTCCCCTACCCTGGCAGCTTCACAGCGGATAAAGCCGGACTGGTTAATGGTTGCCGCAGAAACCATATCCCCCTCTTCCTTATCAACAGGGATGCTTTCTCCCGTCAAAGCCGCTTCATCCACTGCACTGTTTCCTTCTATGATAATGCCGTCCACAGGAATGCTTTCTCCCGGACGTACTACAAAGATGTCCCCTTTTACTACCTGGTCTATGGGAACTGTTACTTCCTCTTCGTTTCTGACCACCACCGCTGTCTTTGGCGCAAGGTCCATAAGGCTCTTCAAGGCATTGGTCGTTTTCCCTTTAGAAAAGGATTCCAACATCTTCCCAAGAGTGATCAGTGTCAGGATCATTGCCGCAGATTCAAAATAAAACTCATGCATATATCCCATGACAGCTTCATGATCTCCCCGCAGCTGTGCATCGGTCATGGCAAACAGTGCATAGGTACTGTATATAAAGGACGCTCCTGCTCCCAACGCTACCAACGTGTCCATATTAGGGGATCTATGCCACAGACTGGTAAAACCGCTGATAAAAAACTTTTGATTGATCACCATAATGATAACTGTAAACAAAAGCTGAAACAATCCCATGGCAACATGATTATCTGCCATCGCTTCCGGCAAGGGCCAGTCCCACATCATATGTCCCATGGAAACGTACATCAACGGAACCAGAAAGCACAGGGAAGCAATAAATCTTTTTCTTATGACAGGCGTTTCCTTATCTTTTAAAGCGTCTCCCGGCTCACTTACGATCTCTTTATTTTGACCGTTCTTTAAGGCGGCTCCGTATCCTGCTTTTGTAACTGCATCTATGATATCCGAAGAAGAAGCCGTACCTTCCACACCCATGGAGTTGGTCAAAAGGCTTACAGACACACCGGTAACTCCCGGCACCTTTGCAACTGCCTTTTCCACATGGGTGCTGCACGCTGCACAGCTCATTCCCGTTACTGTATATTGCTCCATATTTACACCGGACCTCCATTCCTATTTCATTAGTTTTTGTATCATCTTTACAAGCTCTTCTACGACTTCTTCATCACCCTGACGGATTCCGTCTGCCACACAGGTATGAATATGATTGGATAAAAGGACCTTATTAAAACTATTTAACGCTGCACTTGCCGCTGCACTCTGAGTCAGTATATCCACACAGTAAGCATTCTTTTCTACCATTCCCCGAATCCCACGGATCTGCCCCTCAATTCTGTTCAACCGGTTTAACAGATCCTTGTATTCCGTTTCTGTTCTGTTTTTAGATTTCTGCGTACAGCAGCAATCCCTTTCTTCTGATCTTTCTTTTTCCATCCCGTTATTTCCTCTTTTTTCTTTATCTGATTTGCAAGCCCATTATATACCCCCATGGGGTATATTGCAAGTATAAAAATAATCGAACCATATTTATACAGCCCGATTACTTTTTTCATGTCTCTTATCATTTTTAATATAGTTTCTTTTCAGGACCATTTCCCCAAAAGCACAGATCTTATCAGCAAGGCTTACCAAAACCGCTTCCCTGGATCTGGGAAAATGCCGGAAAGTCAGAGGCCACATATGGCTTCGAATAATATTTTTTTCCAGATCGGACAGGTGAAATTCTTTTTCAGCATTTTTAAGAGCTGTCAAAGGATGTCCAAACCAATGGGCTTTTACACCGATATCTTTATTGCCTCTCGCATGATACAAATAATAATCATGGAGCATAGCGCCCTTTGCAAGGCTGCTGCCGTTCACATTCCAATGAAATCTCCGTGCCAGATCATAAGCACAGACTGCCACCCGTGAACTATGATCGTAAAGATTGGAAATTTTATGATTGGGATATTTTTTTAATTCCAAAACAGCAGGATTTTCCCGCAATTTAATAAAAGCATTCCAAAACTCTTCCAAATTTTTTGTTTTTTTATGACTCATATTCATTCATCTTCCCATATCATATTTATATGATATAGCTTTTCCAAAAATAAAAAACCTATGAAAAATTTACACATTCTTCATAGGTTTTTCATTCCGTAAACATATTAACAAATTACTTCAAAAATTTACAATTAATCTTTTGAATCTGATTTGTCAGACTGCTAAATCCACATGCTGGACTGTTCCTACTCCTCCGCTTTCCTTTAAATAGATCCCGGTCTTGCGGATGATGCCGTTTGTTTGGTTATTATCTGCATTTTTCAAGGAAAACTCTGTTTCAGTATTTCCCAGATAAATAGCTCCCACATCAGCCTTCAACAAATCCATCAAAACATCATTGCCATCTTCATCCTTGGTCCATATCTTCAGATCCTTAAAAACGCTGTCCCCTTCGTCGATCCAGCCGTTGCCGTCTTCATCATAAGCTGCCAGATCGGCAAAGCCGTCGCCGCTTTTTGTTCCGAACAGTTCAGAACCATCATTGATCTTACCATCACCGTTTTTATCCAGTGCCAAAAATCCACTGCCTTTTCCTGCAAGGGATACTTCTTCTTCCTTACCGTCTGCATCAATATCAAACATAAATTTCATATCGGATACGCTTGCCACATCAGAATCCAGATTGATCATCAGAGGATCGGTCATCACATAATTTTGTTGTGTAAAGGATTCATATTTTGCACAAAAGGCTCTGCTCATTTCCACAGACACACCGAAACTGAGTTCCCTGCCGTCTGTTGTCCTGGCAATACCGGTAGTCTGAAATGCCGTATGCTCTGCCTCTGTCACAAATGCTGATGTAACAGTTGTCCTGGTCCATACATTCCCGCCGTTCAAAGAGCCTGCGGATGTGGTATCTGTTGCAGTCGCAGCATATGAGGACGCTGTATAAGATGCAGATGCCGACATTCCGAAAGAAGCATATGCTTTTTTATAACCTTTTTGAAGCTGTTTGATGCTGTCAGATGATTCCCAGAAATTGTTTTTATTCATGCCGTTTATCGCCCGAAGCATCTGACGAAGCATTTCTAACTTCAGTTCATATCTGGTTTTTACCCCTTCCGGCATTTTCTGGGAGTTCCGATTGGGAATAATGCCGTTTTTCATCATATTCTGCAGATTTTCCTGCTGCTTTTTCTCCTGTTCTTCCCTTTTCTGGGTTTGATAATCCTTCAGCTGTTCCATAAGGCTTTTCCCTTCAGGAGAAACTTCCAATGTGACTGCCTGACCGGCTTTTTCAGTGATACTTTCACTTTCTACCTGTTCATAATAGATATACTGCCGGTTGGAGGACATACCTACTGTACTTGAATTAATAATCATGGTGTCGACTCCTTTCTAACCATTGATCAGCATAGGGTAATTCCTTTTACCCTCTCCATGCTCACTATATGTTATTATTCAGCAGATTCCTTCAAACTTGCTGCGTAATCATCAAAGAGTTTTTCTGTTGCATCATAGGTTCTCTGGCTGATATCGGGCAGCTCTTTTCCCCATGTGCCTGTTGCCATCTTGAATCCTTTTTCAAATGCTGCACGCATTTCTTCCATTTTCTCAGCATCTCCGCCTGTAAGCGCTTTGGCAAAATCAAAGATTCTCTGAGATGTCTGGGCTACACCCCAGTATCCGTCATCTGCAATATCCTTCTGTGCCTGTGCTTTTGTTGCAGCATCTACAGTGAAATTACCGCTTGCCAGGAACTTCCACATATCATCTGCTTTTCCCAGGGTCACTCCCTGCTGGCTCATCATCTGGCGTACCAGATCTGTCATCTGGGCTGTACGCGCTTCTGCATCTGCCTTTAACTGTGCTACAATTGCAGAACGGTCAATCTGGGAAGCTGCTGCTTTTCCTTCTTTGGAAGGCTCATATACAACGCCTGCCTGTGCAGCTTCTGTATTTTCTGTGGTCTGTTTTGCTTTGCCCGTTGTAGAACTATAATTACTGTATACATCTGTATAAGTATTGTTTACTCCATTTACTCCGCTCATAAATTCCTCCATTCTGCCGCTTCCCTGCGGCTGTTTCGCTTTTTATTTTCACTATGAAATGTACCGGTTAAAATGTCTCATCATAAAGATAACCGCTTGACAACAGGTTTTTATAATCTGCTGTGCTGGTATATGCGCTTCCGCTTGCATTTGTACCCTGGACAGCGGCACTTCCGATCTGTGATGCCTTTCTGACAACCTTGTCAGCAAAGGAATTCACACCCTGGAATAACACCTTCAAAGTGGATATGTTCGCTTCCTTTAAAGTATTCTCGTCCACCTTAAGTTGATTACTTGAGTCAATGGTAATTCCTACACTTTCCAATAATTTGGAATTAGCTTCTGTAAGCTGAGTCAGCCAGGACGCATTTCTCAAAACGCCCTTGTTATCACTTTCTCCTGCCGCTTTCATGACGGAATTGTAGTCCTCCACAAATCCCTTGACCGCTTTTGTAATGGCATCCCAGTCATAATCTTCTTTTTCGGTCTCTTCCCCTGTTTTCTCATCCTTTGTCTTGATGGTCTTCTTTTCAAATAAATCTTCATCCATCAAGTCCAATACGGAATTTTTCAATCCGTCGGCATTGCTCTTTAACAGGGACAATTGTTTCTTTTCACTTTCGGTCTCTGCAGCAGAATTTTCAGCATCCTGTTTTTTGTAATAGGCTTTTAACAGTTTGCCATAGCTGCCGTTTTTGATGCTCATGTAGTCTGTCAGACTAAATGAACTGTTCTGGGTTTCCGAAGTTCCCATGCCAAAGCTACTGAATATATCAGTATAATTGGTGTTTACGTTTGACATAAATATCATCCTCCTTGATTAAATTATTCAAATAGCAAATCCTTTTGCTAATCTGTCATATTGTATTTCGGATATTTTTGCATATTCTTTAGTGCTTAAAAGGATTTTTTTAATTTTTTTTTGAATTTTTTCTAAATTTTTACGTCAAATGGCCGATATATATTATTTTTCATATCTTCTGCGGTCATTTCCTGCTCCATATCCTCTACTTCAGGTATAGCTTCCGGCATATTTCCGGTATCTTCCGTAAGTTCTTTTGCCTCATCTATCTGATCCATGATTTCTGAAAGCAGACCATCATGTTCCTCAATGCCCAGTACCTCTTCCACCATTTCTTCTTTTCTTTCTTCCGGTGTTTTGGGTTTGGATTTTTCCACAGCCTCAGCAATCTTTTCTCCCATTTCCCTTGCCTCATCCAACATATGGCTCATCTGCTCATGATTATATGCCGCCTTAGCCGCCGCAATCTGCTCATCATAGGAATGAAACTTTTCCAGTTTCCTTTGAATTTCCTCAGGACTTTCACACACCACATCTTTCAAATTATCTTTCTGGGATTCAAAAAAATTTACCCGGTCTTCTGTCTCCTGCTGCCTCTGCATCCGGTCCCTGGTACTTTTTAACATGCCCCCTCTTATAGAGCTCAAAAAATTCTCACCTGCAGAAATATTCATATGCTCACTCCCTTGCTTCTTTACAGTCATCATTTACTTATGTAAATAGTTTGTGAAAAAACCGGAAGTGTATTGCTACACTTCTCATGTTTACGGTTTTCTTCTGTAAGCATACACTAACCTAACCATATCACGGTCAGATCAGGTACTTCATCATAAAGATCATCCATTTGTCGCTCCAGGTATCCGCCGCCAGATAAAGCACGTCTTCATGATCACCAACGGAAACCATGGCTGTATTGCCGCCGCCTCCCATACCGGGCAGCTTCATGATCGTATCATAGGAAATATACACATATTCCCCACTTACCTGCTGTTCTTTTAAAAACTTTTGAAATTCCGGTTCATCAATAAAAACTTCTCCGTTGACTACCCTGACAGAATCCGTAACTTCCCGCATATCAAAAACAACTATCTGCAAATCTTCATCAAAAAGGGTAATTTCTTTTATTTTGGTATATCTGGGATAAGAGGTTGCACAGATTATCAATATAAACAGGATAAATGCTGTCCCATAAATACCCATTGCCCAATTTTTCCCGGCTTTCTCCCTGTCCAATGCCCTTTGGCAGCTTAAGTGACCGATTCTTTTCCTCAAAACGTCAAAATAATTCCGATTCAAAAAAGCTACTGTTCCCTCTTTCTGCACACCTCTCAGCATCATGATCATATTTAGAAGAATCTGACCGTATTCCGATCTGCCGATGCCCATACAGCGGATACAGCTTTCATCACATGCCATTTCCAGATCTTCCCGAAGTATTTTGTCACACAGATAGATCAGAGGGTTTACCCACCAATATATACGCAGCATGGCAAAGAAAAACAATAAGAGGATATGCCCTGATCTGATATGCAGCAGCTCATGGCTTAAAACCACCTTATATTCCTCTTTGTCCCAGCTTTCTGTTATTTCCTGCGGAATGACAATATAAGGGCGGAAAATGCCGCCGGAAAAAGGACTGATCTTTTCCTCTGTCAGATATATCTTCACCTTACACAAATACTTTTTTGAACATGGGGTTCTGTCATAAGCTGTTATTTTATCTATCAATTCTCTTTTCAGCTTTTCTTCCCCTGCCGGTATCATTTTTGCCAGGTCTTTTCTTAACATGGCGCTTTTCCAAAAATACCGGATCAAAAGGATTGCCATGATCCCAAAATAAACTTTGCCATAAATCGGTTTTATATACTCATATTGATACATCCAATGGGTAATAAAATATACCCACCGTGTATAATACAGCTTATTCATCCCCATAAGAGCCATGGGAAATAACAGTGCCATGGCTCCGATATTTACCATGGTAATCTGCCTGCGGTTCCATTTACGAATCAATATGATCACGACCAGCATAAACATTCCCGCAAACATGGTCTTTAAGCATTTGATCAGACAATAGACTGATGCAAAATTTCCAAATCCCTGGACAGCACTCCAAAAATCGCTGATAAATTTCATCTTTCTTCCTCTATTGCCCTTCTTTCAAGGATTCCACCAGTCTTTCCAGCTCTGCAAGCTGCTCTTCTGTTATATTTCCGGATTTTAAAAAACTTGCCACAGCTAAAGAGGCATCACCGCCAAAATAATTTTTAACAAAACGGCGGCTTTTCATATTCAGGCACTCATCTTTGGTCTTCTGCGGAAAATAATGATATATCCGGGCATCATTTTTATCTATGGTATAATCCAGAACGCCCTTTGACACCAGTCTTCCGATCATGACCCTTATGGTCTTCTGGCTGATATCCAGCACACCCTTCAGCTTTTCTATGATCTCCGATGCGGTAATGGGCCGGTTTTCTTTCCAGATCACTTCCATGATCAGCCATTCATTTTCACTGGGTGTTGTCTCTCCCATATAAATACCTCCGAATATATTTCTGTTTATATTATCGGATTACATTTGTAAATAATCAACCCCTTATCATATATTTTTTATTTAAAACAGACCGTACCGCAAAAAATGCGGCACGGTCTGTTTCCTTTACAGATTTACTTTAGGAAGCTGAGCGATGGATTTAGCCAGATCTTCATCTGTAGGAATATAATCACTCATTTCTCCGTCATTATATTTCTGGTAAGCCACCATATCAAAATAACCTGTTCCGGTTAAGCCGAATACAATATTTTTCTCTTCTCCGGTTTCTTTGCACTTCATTGCTTCATCAATAGCAACCTTGATGGCATGGCTGCTTTCAGGAGCAGGAAGAATACCCTCTACTCTTGCAAAGGTTTCTGCTGCCTTAAATACCTCTGTCTGCTCTACGCTTCTTGCCTCAAGCAAGCCCTGGTCATACAGCTCGGAAACAATAGAGCTCATGCCGTGATAACGAAGTCCGCCTGCATGGTTGGCAGAAGGAATAAAGCCGCTGCCCAGTGTATACATTTTAGCAAGAGGGCAGACCTTTCCGGTATCACAGAAATCATATGCGTAGGTTCCTCTTGTCATACTGGGGCAGGATGCAGGCTCTACTGCGATGATCTTATAATCTGCTTCGCCTCTCAAAATCTCTCCGGCAAAAGGAGAAATCAAACCGCCTAAGTTGGAACCGCCGCCTGCACAGCCGATAATGGTATCTGCTTTGATGCCGTATTTATCCAAAGCCGCTTTTGTCTCAAGACCGATAATGGACTGATGAAGCAATACCTGGGAAAGCACGGAGCCTAATACATAGCGATAGCCTTCCTGACTGGTTGCCGCTTCAACTGCTTCAGAAATAGCACAGCCAAGGCTACCTGTTGTTCCCGGAAACTCCTCATTGATCTTACGTCCCACATTTGTTTTCATGGAAGGAGAAGGTGTTACCTGTGCACCATAAGTACGCATGACTTCACGGCGGAAAGGTTTCTGTTCATAAGAACATTTCACCATATATACCTGGCAATCCAGATCAAAATAAGAACATGCCATGGAAAGTGCTGTTCCCCACTGACCTGCGCCGGTCTCCGTGGTCACACCTTTTAAGCCCTGTTTCTTTGCGTAATAAGCCTGGGCAATGGCAGAATTCAATTTATGGCTTCCTGATGTATTATTACCTTCAAATTTGTAGTAAATATGAGCGGGTGTGCCCAGCTTTTCTTCCAGACAGTATGCTCTTACCAAAGGAGACGGACGATACATTTTATAAAAGCTGCGGATTTCATCCGGAATATCAAAATAAGGTGTTGTATCATCCAATTCCTGTTTTGCCAGTTCCCGGCAAAAGATGCCGGAAAGTTCATCTTCGGTAACCGGCTGTAAAGTACCGGGATTTAAAATCGGTGCAGGTTTCTTTTTCATGTCTGCACGAACGTTATACCATTGTGTCGGCATTTCCTGTTCTTCAAGATAAATTTTGTAGGGGATTTTCTGATCCATTTCTTTTCCTCACTTTCTTGGATTTGTTAATGATTCATAGGGTCCGGATATTTGGCTGATCATTTGCACAAAAAACTCCTGCCCTACAACTGATAGGACAGGAGTATTATAAACTTCTGCGGTGCCACCTAACTTCATTCTCTTAGAATGCTCTCTGCCGTGTACTGACATACACGCTCTGCTGTAACGTGCAGCTACGTCTCCCCTACTTCCTGATACAACGGTTTCAGTTCGCCCTCACAGGTCCATTCGCCAGTCTTCCCATTACCGCAATCCCACCGCCTGCGGCTCTCTTAAAATGTTCTGAAAGGGTACTCTTCCTGATCAATGGTTTTAATAACTTAATTTAGCGTAAACGATTTTTCCTTTTCTGTCAAGTGCTTTCAACAGCAAATAAGGGGTCTCCTGCCTTTATTTTTCCTTTTGTGATCAGACGGACTTTCTGATTTCCTTTTAACTCCGTGCAGACAATCGGTGACACAATAGACGGCGCATTTTCCTTCAGATAATCCAGATCCAGCCTCATCATAGGCTGTCCTTTCGTTACCTTCTGTCCGTTTTCTACAAGCACTTCAAATCCCTTACCATTGAGATTTACTGTGTCAATTCCCACATGGATCAGTAAATCTATGCCGGAATCTGTTACAAAACCAATGGCATGTCCGGTATCAAATACAAAACTTACCACACCGTCCTCCGGTGCTTTTACAACAGGATCTTCCGGTGTCACTACCGCCCCGTCTCCCATCATCTTTCCGGCAAAGCCTTCATCCGGTGCTGCGGAAAGCTCTGCCGCAATACCTGTTATAGGACTTAAAATAATTATGCTCTGTTCTATTATTTCTTTATCAGCATGCTTTTTAGTATTGTTGGGAGATTTATCTGTATTTATATTCTCCGGAATATTTTCATCAAAATCACCGTCTCCTGCAGTTTCCAGATAATCTTCCAAGTTGGACTTAATGACCGTAACCTGGGGACCGTAAATGATCTGAACACCATTTCCTTTGTGCAATACTCCTGATGCTCCCGAAGTTTTCAACAAGGTGTCATCTATTAGATCCACATTGTTTACAGTACAACGAAGTCTGGTTGCACAGCAGTCCACATCGCTGATATTTTTTTTGCCGCCTAAGCCTTTTGTGATCAGCGCACTGACCGGATCTGCTCCGCTGTCCTCTTTTGTCTCTGACCCCTGCTGCGATGCTTTTCTTGCGTTTACATCCGCTCTTGTATACAATTTTGTCTCTACATCATCATCTTCCCGCCCGGGAGTTTTAAAGTCAAATTTCCTGATCATAAATTTGAAGATAAAATAATATAAGAAGAAATAAATGATGCCTACTGGAATCAGCCGGAGCCAGCTGGTCTTTTCATTTCCCTGCAAAACACCAAACAGGAATAAGTCCAGAATACCGGCGGAAAATGTCAATCCAACGGCTATATTTAACATATGGGCAATCATATACGCAGATCCAGCCAGGATTACCTGGACTACAAACAAAGCAGGTGCCACAAAGAGGAAAGAAAATTCCAGAGGCTCCGTAATACCTGTCAGCATACTTGCCAGAGATGCAGATAACAGTAACCCCCCTGCCGCCTTTCTTTTCTCAGGCTTTGCACATTGATACATGGCAAGGGCTGCACCGGGAAGTCCGAATACCATAAAGATAAATTCTCCTGAAAAATATCTGGTGGCATCAGCGCTGAAGTGTGCAATATTCGCAGAGTCAGCTAATTGGGCAAAGAAAATATTCTGTCCGCCCTGAATGAGCTCTCCGCCCACTTCCATGGTGCCTCCCACGGCTGTCTGCCAGAAAGGCATATAAAATACATGATGCAGACCGAAAGGAATCAACGCTCTCTTTATAATACCGAAGATCAATGTTCCGAAATATCCTGTTCCGGTAACGATGCCGCCCAGAGCATATATTCCGTTCTGTACCGGCGGCCACAAAAAGTATAAGATAATTCCCACAAACATATATACGATTGTAGAAATGATAGGAACGAATCTGGACCCGCCAAAAAATGACAAGGCATTAGGCAGTACGATCTTGTGAAACCGGTTATGCAGCGCTGCAACACCAAGTCCTACAATGATCCCGCCAAAAACACCCATTTGAAGGCTGGGAATACCACATACATTTGCAATGGTTCCTTCCAGTACTCCCTCTGCCGTCTGTCCATCTGCCGTTATCTTGTCATTGATCAACAACATACCGCTGATGGCAACATTCATAACAAAAAAAGCAATCAATGCAGAAAGAGCAGAAACTTCCTTTTCCCTCTTTGCCATACCGATTGCAACGCCTACCGCAAAAATAATGGGCAGGTTGTCAAATACCGCGCTTCCTACCTCATTCATGATAATAAAAAGCGCGTTTAAAATAGTTCCCTCTCCCAGAAACTTTTCCAGTCCGTATGTGGCAATGGTCGTTTCATTGGTAAAGGTACTTCCGATTCCAAGCAATAGCCCCGCAACGGGCAAAATCGCAATGGGAAGCATAAAACTGCGCCCCACACGCTGCAGAACACCAAAGATTTTATCTTTCATCTGAATTTCTCCCTTTTTGTCTTTAGTTTCTGCAGGAAATCAATTTTTATTAAAATAAATTAAAATAATAAAATTCCGGTTGTATTTTAAGTTCTATTAACCATGCAGCCCTTTTGACTGACGTTCCATATCTTCAATAACGATATCATAAATTTCTCCCAGAGAAGCACAATATTCCAATACCTGCCATGGTTCATTGGTGTGAAAATGGATCTTGATCAGTTCCTCATCACCAACTGCAAGAAGGCAGTCCCCCTTAAAATGCTCAGTAATGTAATCATTGATCTCATCCTCGTCCAGGTCTTCCCCTTCAATCAGCATCTGTGTGTCGTATCTGTACTCTAACATTTTTCCAATCCTTTCCTTTTTTAATTGTTTTGTTTTGAATTTTTATAAAATTGTTCTTTATCCTGATACATCTTTTTATCCGCTTCTTCCATCAGCGCACCCAGATCTTTGGGATTTTCCAGAAAGCTGACTCCAATGGCTGCACTGCAGCCGTTTTTGCCGCCCAGCTCTTCCCGAAGCAGTGTTTCCAGTTCATCCAGATTTTCTTTGGATATGTTTTTGCATAAAACTACAAATTCATCCCCGCCCAGACGGTATACCGGATATTCTCCTGCCACGGAACAGATAATATGGTAAATTTGCAGGATCAGCTTATCTCCTGCCTCATGACCATAAGTATCATTGGTCTTTTTTAATCCATTGATATCAATAAAAAAGCCTCCTGCTGTTCCAAGTCCCCAGTTGCTGTCCGACATGGTGTCCTTAATATAGGCATTTCGGTTCAGAGCGCCTGTCATTGCATCGGTAAAGCCGATCTTCTGCAGATAATCCTCCCTCTTTTTCCTTTCCAAAAGAGACTGAAAGAAGTAAGCCAGCATCTTTAAGATATCAGATATTTCATAGAGATTTCCGATCCGGGGATTGTCCACGCCGAAATATCCTACAAGCGCCTCATTCTTGATCATGGGAACTGTGATCAGTGAGGTAATATTTTGCGGTTTTAAAACAGCATATTCCTCAGGGTCCGTTTCTTTTATCTGCTCCAGATCTTCAATAATGACACAATGGTTTTGTATAAAATACGGCATCCATCTTTTAATGGTGGTCACAGGAACCTGCTGCAGGGAATCTATTTCCCTGGAAACGCCTTCTGCACACCATTCATAGGTGTTATACATAAATTTCCCTCTGACATCAAATACATAGGTCCGCTCACCTGCCAGATATTTCCCCAGACTTTCCAGCGTATTGTTAATGGCAACATCCGTTTCCACCGAAGAATACATCATTTTAATACATTCCATTACGATCTTTTCGCTTTCCAGATGCTTTTCCATTCCGGTTTTCATACTTTGAATACGAAGCTCTGTAATATCATCTGCAATTTCCAGGCGGACATCCCTGCCGTCCCATGGGATCAATTTGTCTTTTAACCGGTATTTTCTGCCGGTTATGGGATTTTCATGCTCCCATTCCACATATTTATCCCTGCAGAGCCGTCCGTTAGTACAAAAATCACAGGGATAATTCTGTCCACGAAGCACTTCGTAGCATTTTTCCCCCACAATCTGCTCCACCTGATCATATCCAAATGCTTCTAATCCGGCTTTGTTTAAATATAATAATTCATGATTTTCTATATCTGATGCATAAACAATTTCATTTACACCATCAAATTCCTTAATAAATCTTTTCACCAATCTGCTCCTTGCTCATTATGCTGTGGTTATTATAGCATAAATCACTTTCATAATCGATTTTCTTTGGCATAAAATTTGTATATTTCGTTTTTTCTCTCAAATACAAGGTCAGAAAGCAGAAAGTGAAGCAGAATTTATTCTGCTTCACTGATAGAAAACCATTCTTTCATGGTATTTAATACTTTTACAAGTTCTTCTTCCGTAATAATATAGGGCACCATGGCGTACATATAGTTTAAAAACGGTCTGCTGAAAACGCCCCTCTCATAAGCAAATTGCTGATAACCCTTCAAAGTATCCGAATCGTAAACCTCTACACAGACACAGCCCCCCATTATGCGCACCTCCCTGATGCGGGGATCTGTAAATCCCTCCATTTCACGTCTGGTAATTTCCTCGATCCGGCGGATCTTGGACATATAGTCTTCCTTCTCAAAAAGCTCAATGGATTTCAATGCCACGCTGCATGCCAGTGCATTGCCCATAAAGGTAGGACCGTGCATCAGCGCCTTGTTGGGATCATCTCCGTAAAATCCTTCATAGACTTTTTTATTTGCTACCGTAACCGCATGTCCTATATAACCGCCGGTCAATGCCTTTCCCAGAACAAGAATATCCGGCAGAACCAGATCTGCCACAAAACGGTTCCCTGTACGTCCAAATCCTGTAGCGACCTCATCAAAGATCAAGATGACACCATACCGGTCGCAAAGCTCTCTTGCACGCTTCAGGAAAGAAATGTCGTACATTCTCATTCCTCCCGCTCCCTGTAACAAAGGCTCTACAATAAAACAGTTTAATTCTTTATGATACTTTTCAAATGCTTCCTCTAATGCAGAAATCTCGGTAGGAATATGAATGACATCCTTCTTCTCCCCATATGCCTCCAATATGAAGTGATAATCTTCGTCATCACCTACTTCCATGGTCTTGAAAGTATCTCCATGATAAGCATGGGTAAGGGCAAGAACCTTTGTCCTCTCTAATTCTCCCCTGTTCACAAAATACTGCAGCGCCATTTTCAAGCCCACTTCCACAGCCACGCTTCCTGAATCGGAAAAGAAACAATAATCCAGATCCCCCGGCAGGAAACTTTGCAGCTTTTCAGAGAGCTTCTGAACCGGTTCATGGGTCAGCCCTCCAAGCATGACATGAGCAAACCGGTCCACCTGGGACTTGATAGCTTCATTGAGCACAGGATGTTTATAACCATGTATGACGCTCCACCAGGAAGAAACGGAATCGATCATCTTTCCATCCTCTGTCTGAAGCCAGACCCCTTGCGCATCTATGATCTTATAAGGTGTTTTCATATTTTTCATCTGTTCATAAGGATACCAAATCATTTCATTTTACCTCTCTGTTTATTCATAAAGAGATGCCAGTAAATCTGCATCCATATCCAATTCTTTGCTGCCATCCTCAATGCAGGCGAGCACTTTCAGACCGGTCATATATTCGCACATCCGAAGGTTATCCTCTTCCATAACATTTCCGGGATGAAAATGGTTGAACAGAATTCCCTTTATGGGAAGATTTCTGCTGCACATATATTCTACGGTCAAAACCACGCTGTTGATTGTGCCCAGTCCTGCGTCCGCTATGATCAGACTGGAAAGCCCCAGTTCTTTTATAACATCTTCTAACTGAATCTTTTCTTCATCAAAACAGATGGGGCACAGGATTCCTCCGCTGCCTTCCATGGTAACATAGTCATACCTGGCACAGACTTCTTCAAATCCTTTTTTCACCACTTCCATCTGTACCGGATTTCCTTCCATTCGGGAGGCAAGATGGGGTGAAACTGCCGCCTCATAAATATAGGGGCACATTTCCTCAAGGGGCTGGGTAATTCCCGAAGCATTCTTTACATGTAACGCATCCCCCGGAATCAGCTTTCCGTCGGCTCCGTATTCATTTCCGCTCATTGCCGCCTTATAATAGGCTGCATTTTGACCGCTTTCCTTTAATTTCTTTACGATCAATCCGGTAACATAGGTCTTTCCCACATCTGTACCTGTTCCGGTTATAAATAATTTTTTACTCATGACAAAGCTTCGCCTCGAATCCCAATTGTTTGATCAGCTCCATGTCCGTTTCCACGGTGATTCCTGCCGTAGTCAGCATATCTCCGGAAATAGCGGCATTTGCTCCGCTCCTAAAACATGCTTCTCCTTTATCTCCTACAAGACCTCTTCCCCCTGCCAAGCGGATGGATGCGTCAGGGATCAGGAAACGGAACACCGCCACACAGCGGCATGCCTCTTCATTGGTCAAAGGCTTGTTTCCCTCATAGGGCGTCCCCGGAATAGGGTTTAACAGATTGACAGGAATAGATTTTACTCCCAGCTCCCTTGCCGTCAGCACCATATCAATACGGTCCTCCATAGTCTCTCCCAGCCCTAAAATTCCACCGGAACAAATGGACAATCCGGCTCGTTTTGCCGCCTTTAAGGTTTCAATTTTTTCTTCATATGTATGAGTAGTGCAGACTTTCGGAAAATACCCGGCAGAAGATTCCAGATTGCAATGAACCCTTGAAGCTCCTGCCTCTTTGATTTTACGAAACTGCTCTTCATTTAATAAGCCAAAGGAAACACATACCTGAATGGAAGTTTCTTTCCTGATCCTTCGGATGCTTTCACAAACCTGCTCCACTTCCCCATCAGACAATCGTTTGCCGGAAGTAACAATTGAATAGCGAAGGACTCCCCGGCTGTCATTATACCTTGCTCCTTCCAAAAGTTCTTCTGTAGTAAGCAACGGGTAACTTTCTTCACAGGAAGTATGGTAGTGGGCGCTCTGGGCACAATATTTGCAGTCTTCTGAACATCTTCCGCATTTTCCGTTGATGATGGTACAGATGTCAAAACCATTTCCGCACATGGATTTCCGTATTTCATCTGCTGCCGCCTGAAGTTCTGAAAGAGGCTCTTTGGAAAGCGCTATGGCTTCTTCTCTGGTAATCTCTTCCCCATCCATCACTTTTTCTTTCATTTTTGTCACAAAACTCATGATCCGTAATTTATCCTTTCACTGTTTTCATTTAATCTGTAAAATCCTGTGAAAACTTTTTTCATATTCACATTTTATATCTTTTCTTTATGTGTACTTTGCTTACATTTTAGCAATGATCGGTTTCAATCTTTTTGCCAGTGCGGCTGCTACAAAGCACAGGCAGATATCCCCGGGAACTGCCAGCAGGAAACAGTACAAAAACAGCGGCCAGAGGGCAATGGGCGTATTGATCACAAAATTGCAGATCACATAGTAATAGACCATACCCACTCCATAGACAATGGCAAGTCCGGTAAAATTGGCTATGAGAATTTTACCAAAGGTTAAATTCTCTTTCTTTTCCGTCATCTTTCCGGTCACATAGCTTCCCACAATAAATCCTATGATATAGCCGAAGCTGGGCTTAAGCAAATACCAGAGGCCACCGCCTTCTGCAAAGATCGGTAGTCCAACCAGCCCCAAAAGGGCATAAATTCCCACACTAACGGCACCCAGCCTTCCTCCCAGCAGAAGTCCGGCAAGCATGGTAAATAAAAATTGCAGTGTAAAAGGGACAACAGGAATCGGAACCTTGATAAAGGCTCCTACTGTAGTCAGAACTGTAAATATAGCACATAATGTCATTTCTTTAATTGTTATCTTCTGTTTCACCTCATAAACTCCGTTTTCTTTTATTTCCGCATTAAGACTAACAAAAGAAGCCGCAAATGTCAACCTATTTTGTTTTAATGGTTGACATTTCGCTGAGGTATGCCGAAAATTACTTATATTGTCCTTTCAAAAGTACAACTTTCCCTCATCATTCTAACAGTAACACTTTTACTAATTTACTCTACTCTGCTCAATTTTGGATATTAACTGAAATTTATCACTAATGCTCATTTCACCCTTATATTCTTTAATGAACTTCAACGTTTCTTCAATATTTAAAATCTCATAGTTACATTCCTTCTTTTGTCTTACCTTTAATTGACTATTACTTAATACCAGAATATATCTTGCATCTAATATTATTTCGCCGACAAAATTTTTCATAAAGTCTTTTTGTCCCTCAATCTGTTTTGTTGGACTTTTTACATTTCTGAATTTACCATATTTTTTTATTTTCCAATTATCGTTCTCATCAATATACAATTCAGCCCTGTCTGTTCCATTTTCGTTTTCTGCCATACCAAATGCTTTGGTCTCTAAAATGAACATTGCATTATCACTGATTATAATATGGTCAAATTCTTTTACCTGACCATTTGTTTTCAACATTATGCCGCTAACAACAAAAAAGTTGTTCGTATCTAACTCTTTCAACGCATCACGTACTTTTCTTTCTCCACGGTTTCCAACAAGTTTTCTTCTATATTCTTCCTTGTTATTAGTATCTGCTTTCAGCTTTCCATCACGCTTTTCATATGCAGGTCGATTCTCTAATCCATTTACTCCTATACTACATAGATAGTTGCGGAAATTTTCTTTCTCTTTTACTGAAATATGTCTTGATGGTACTATAATATTATAAAATATCCCCTTTAAATCTCCTTTTTCTTTTCCTAAAAAATCCTGAAAAACAATTTTACCATTGCGCCTTTTTAAATAACCACCTTTGTATTCTTTTAAAAATGTCATAAACTCTTCCAGAATTTGTTCATCACAGTAATTACTTATTTTTTGCTTCCATTCAACAAAATCATTTCTATCCACCCATTGTGATTTCTTTAAAATATTAAGCAAAGCAAAAAAGCATATCAAAACAATTAAAATTATGACAGCATATGTAATAAAATATTCCATTTACATTCCTACCTCTTTTATCTGATCAGTAATATACTTGATACTGCTTCTTTTGAGCAGAAAGTTCTATTACAACTGTGACAATAACCACCACAATTCCGATTCCCATCATCAATGCCATATTCTCATAATAAACGCTGAGCGAATCGACCATGCTCATGATCTCTTTTGCATTCATAAAACATTGTCCAAAGCTTAAAACCGGCATTGTACTATTTACTGCTTTGTAAATTGAGAGTGCCATATCCAGCCTGAAGGTCATATATGCAAAAATAGCCTCTATGAAAATACAGAGCAAAGAGCTTACCTTAGAAAGTTTCACACCCTTCCACTTGTAACCAAGGACCACCGCCGTGCCCATTAACGCACTGATTAAGCTGCTCACATAACCGAGCCTCGCCACCACCAGTACAAGAATGGAGCCAACAAATGCTCCTAAAAAAGCCCCTAAAATACCCGGAAGGAATCTCTCTTCTTTCATTGAATCCGCTATTTCATCTTTTTTGATCATATCTTGAACTATGTCTGCGGATTCACCGTTTAAAAACACACACTCGCCTTTTAGCCTGTATACTTTTGTAGGACCTTCTACTCCACGCTCATCGCAATTCATGTATCCCTCGTTTTCAAAAAAGTGTGTTATACTCTGAACAATTTCAATCAATGATCGCACGTTATATTTAAGGCTTCTCTTAACCAGCACATATATTTTTATCCTAAAATTATCGGTATAAATCCTAGATCCTCTGGGAAGTGCAAAATTAAGCTGTGTTTGGATAATTGGCTCTTGCTGTCTTTCCACACAAAATGACAATAGAATATATTGTTGCCTCGCAAAAAAGTCGCTTCCCTGCATGAACATTGTATAATTTCTGTGTACACCGTAAGCCATACATTCTTTTTTCTGGAAAGTCAGATTCAAGCTTTCGGATACACTTGATAGGATTTTATTATTAGATGGCATATGAGTTATCCCCTACTTCCTCATTTTTTAATAATGCACATGCCGATTAAGGTTGAGCAAAGACCGATACTCAAAAGCATTGTGAGCATCGATGTAAGACATCCTCCACTGCTTCTATGTCTATGATGAGGCGGCGGTCCAGCTGGACCTCTGGAAAATCCCCCTCTGGGTCCCGGCGGGGGGCTGGGTCTTCTGCCTGAACCTCCTGAACTCCTCCCCGGTGTTCTGCCTTGCCCTTTTTTGGGTCCTTTTTCATAGCTTACACTGCCCATATTTCATTTCTCCTTCCCGTAATTTCCTTTTTTCTAATAGTACTACAAAACATGTTTTGATAATAATGGTACTGTTTATTTCTTCTCTTTTCCACAATACCCATGAGTATTTTAGATAAATTCGCATTTGGTTTTATCGAACGGAACAAGTCCTTCTTTAAGAAGGCTATATGTTTCTGATTGAGCAGGAGAGTTTTCCTCATTTTCTTCAGAACAAAGAAATCGTTCAGAAAATTCTCCCCACTCATGACACTCATGAGCAATTCTGTCAAGTTGCTCAATGTCGGTCTTATATAAATCATATTCTTCTTTGGAAATTTCAAAATAGCGATTATACCATGCTATCCAACAGACGACACAAGATAAAATGTACTTTTCAAGAGACGGGCTGTACCCGATCGAGTACATCTTTTCCCTTCGGGTTCGTTCTTCCATCAGCATTGTATTTGTTTCTCCTTTTTTCCAGACTGCTGCTTTGAGTTTACCATTTCAAAGACCTTTCCGCAATAAACACATTACGCTAATGACCATGGTGTTGTTGAATAAAGCATATAATATATACGTCTACACTGGTCGCTGCAAAATTTACGTTTTCTGCCCATTGTTGCTCATTCAACTTATTATAATTTGCAAACAATTTTGAATCATTTTATAAACAATTATGAGGCGGCATTAGCTGATGAAGCAAGAAATGGTGTGGAGGAAGAAGTCAGAAGCGGATTTTTAGACTGGGCTGTACGAGTTTAATGTGGAGGGCGATGACGGCGAACTGTATGCCCTTGGTGGCTCTATTCTCTCCATGAATCTGGAAAAGATGGATCTCGTCACAATCTGCATGGCAAAAGGAAAGGGGCGTGTCCGCCAGCTTCCAAGCTCCATCTATAAGGTTGCAGAATATCCCGGCGCAGTGCTGAATAAAATGATCCGCAATCCCCAGGGAACAATGCAGATAGAAAAGCGGGAACGCTATGTTGCCGTGGATTCCTCTGCTGCTGAACTTGGCGGCTGGGAAGACTGGGGATATATCACCTTTAATGAGCTTCATTCATCCATGTACGATATGCGGCTGGGCATGAAGGATTTTGCAATCTATGATCTGGAGAATGACCGCTATTACCCCGAAGGAAAAATGACCATCGAGCATGAGGACTGGGCTTTCATGCGGGAGCTGGACGGATTTGTACCTACCTGGTATAACATTAAAATTGAAGTGGAAGACGGCGTGTATGAAGTCCGCGCCCATGTATGTAATGCGCGTACCTGGGGCGTCACTTTCCAGGTTCCCGACAACCCGGTGGCTACACTGATTTATGATACTGTGGAAGGCAAGTTTACTTACAAAGATGGCAGAGTCAGAATGCTGACCGGCGGCAGAGGAACGATGTCCATTCGCCAGTAGCATGCATATCCCAATATTTTGCCTCGTGAGTTGTACAGTGATGAAGCAAAAACAGGCGAGAAATTTGATACGTTATAATTTCTAAAAAAGGATATTGTATATCTGAAAATTCATTAAAGAAAAGGAGATGTCATAAATGAACGCAATTGGTTGAACGATATACCATTTTTGGCGGGTCGTTCAACCTAGCTCCATTCGGTCCTATAGTACCATAGATGTGCCCTTTTTACCTGATTAACTAAACAGCTTTTTCTTCGTTAATATCTCATCAATTATTGAAAGCATCGTATCCAACTCTTCCCGGAACAAATCTCGATACGCATTTAAACGTTTTTGATTCTTTATTATCTTTTTCACTTCAAAAGAATCCCTGCCATTATTTAAAGCAATTGTCACATGTGAACCACTAAATTCGATATTAGTATAGCCGTCTGCGCATTCGTCCAATCGTAGTATACTTTCCATAAACTGCGGGGTCAGAATATAGAACGCCATTTCATCATTAGAGGTTTTGACCTCAAACTGATTATTAAACGCTGCATTTTCTGTTTCGACCACATTGCTGTTGTCTTTCAACCCGACCGACTCAGCCATCGCATTCAAAAAACCGTTTAAAATACCTTTTGTTTTTCTAGGATTCTTACGTTCCTTGATTCTGACATAACCATCCATGTTCTGATTAAGTTTTATAGTAAATACCTGTCCCTGAAACATTGTGACATGTTCTGTATGCTTATGCCCGTCATCATCTTTTGATTCATATTCCTTCTCTAAAAAAAGATCACAATAAGTAAACTCAATGCCTTTATAATTCCCGGAAATGTAATCCGACCCTTTTAGGTTATCATATCCCGGCAATATCATACATTTATCAACAAACTGAGACTTGATATGTCCATCTGGCAAATATTCCCTAATATCCACCTTTTCAGCTAATACATCTTTTATAATATACACACCCAGCATCTTCTTCAAAATTACTTTCTGTTTTTCCAAAGACTTACTCAGTAGTATTGTCAGCAAAATAAATGTAATCTCAGCTATAATAGTTATTGCCGCAATCACAGCCAAATTAACATCTGCAACCCATGCTATAACCATTCCACCAAGCCATCCAAATAATGTAAAGAATGATGTTATCGCTGTAAGCATCTCAACAACTCTGCACAACCGCTGCTTTCCCGATATCTCAGATATGATGTTTGTATCACTTTGCATATAATTACCATCCACCCTACTAACTAAAATCGCATTTCGACATCCTGCCTCTTCTCATCATCTGCCACAAAGAGATCTCTTTTCATCGCACCCATGCTGTGTGCCACAATACTGCTTGGAAATACAACCAGCTTACTGTTATATGTATTCACATTTGCATTATACAGCCTTCTCGCAGCCTGCAAATGTTCCTCAACATCAGCTATTGTATCTTGTAATTTTACAAATGCTACATTTGCCCTCAACTCCGGATACGCTTCTGCTAGTACACGAATATTATTTGTCATCTGATCCATAGCTTTATTCGCCTGATTTTTTTCACTAATCGACATCCCATTTCTTAATTGTATCATCTCTGTCAGAGTCGATTTTTCATACTGCTGGTATCCTTTCACAGTATCTAACATTTTAGTCAACACATCATATCTTTTTGTCAATGCAACATCTATACCCGAATCAGCCTCATCTACTTTAAGAGCTGCGCGTTTTATACTATTTAATGTGGTAATATACCACACCACAATCACAATTATTACCCATACAATAATTGAAATGTATTCCATCAATAGTTCTCCTTATACCAAAAAATCAGCTTCAGCACACAACTAATGCCGATAATTTTTTACTTATTTTACACGTATCTTCAATGTCCTCACATTGCCAACTTTGTCGGTCACCTTAATCGTATATTTTCCCTTCTTAGAAATCACGGACTTGTAATATCCTTTATACTTTCCTTTCTTAACCTTTGTAAACTTCAGCTTCTTGGAACCTGCCTTCACGCTCTTAATTCCATTTTTATCCTTTGTGTAAAATACAGCCTTCTATTATATGTACCATTATTTTTAATACCCTTAACAGTCGGCTTTACATCATCTCCTCCGGTCACATTAAAAATATGATAATAATCAAACTGCCCTAAAATTGTCGGCATAAACTGAATCTTTAAAGTATATGTGCCATTCTTCTTCACCCGGCAACTCTTGTCTTTATAAAGGAAATCAATTGCAGTTCCATTTGTATTTGCATCCACTACACCTTTATATAATGATGCAGACATATCTCCGTTTGTTACAGAATCAGTATAGGAAATCTCAACTTCTTTTCCATTTGATACCGTCTTCTGTGTCAGGGTAATCGCCTGATCATACGGAACAATTCCTAAATACACATTGACTTGATGCTTACAGATCCCCCCCAAGCCGCTCATAATCTTGAGATAATAAGTTCCCGGTTCTAAGTTGAACGATACACCATTTTTGGCGGGTCGTTCAACCACTATATTTAGCATTTATTTTTGATATGCTCCTAAATATAGAAAATAAATTTTATATTTAATCTAATCATAACATAATATGTGCATTTGCACCAACTGTTTTTTCCTGATAATCTGCTTCGCCTGACACCATATAGATGTTATTATATTGTTTTTCTGTCAACCGTAACAATCTCACTACTCCGGTTTTAGGTGCATATTCTTCTATAATGTTAGCACCATGAACCATAATTTGATTCAAATCTTCTATCGGAATGACCACAACTCCTTCTTCTGTTGTCACTTCCAATTGCCCTTCCTTTATATGTATTTCTGCTGCATGACTAATCTCAAGCGTTCGAAATCCCATAATTATTTGCTCCCCTCATTACAATCCCAAAATACTCCAGTGCATCCCTGATTGCCTTTTTCTTGATATAATCATCCGGTTTTCATTGAGACAAGAGACATACCGTCTCAACATGTGTCGGAGCAACTAAGTGAACATAATTCTTTAACCTCGTCACTTGTATAGGAACACATTTTTTCTACTAATTCTTCCCTTTTTTCTTTGCTACACTATGAATATTTTTAATACTTTCTAAATACTCCTCTTCAACCGGAGACAAGTTTTGTGTCTGATATTTTCTATATTCTTCTGTTGCTTTTTGTATTGCTTGTGCATGACTTATTGTTCCAGCCCCCTGCAACACTTTTTCACCTGTAGTCTTTAAAACATTATCAAGATGCTCTACATAATCCGCCATATACATAGGATTATGGCGCATCGCCTGAATTTCTGCAAAATCAAAATATCCTGATACAATATTATTTAAAATTTTTAATTCCTCATCATTAAGGTAGTTTTTTGCAATACTTATATCTTTCAATACAGGAAAATCGCCAGAAAAACTCTTCAATCCCATAAAAGGCTGATTCGCATCCGCACGCTCATATATAACTTCTGCCGCCGTATGTCCGTGTGCTGCATAATGCAGCTTATTTTGTACCATTTTGAAAAACGCTATAGACTCATTACTCTTCGGATCATAATCCACACTGGTAGCATAAAGATCAAGTACCTGTCGGTACATCACTTTTTCAGATGAGCGAATATCCCGAATGCGGTCTAATAACTCTTTCCAGTAATTACCGCCACCTAGATTCTTCAGCCGTTCATCATCCATCGTAAAGCCTTTTATCATGTACTCTTTTAATCGTTCAGTAGCCCACCGCCGGAAATTTGTAGCAATCTTGGATTTCACTCTATATCCAAGAGAAATAATCATGTCAAGATTATAGTAGGGTAATTCTCTGGATACCTTACGATTTCCTTCTGTACGAACCTGTCGGAATTTCCGACAAGTTGAAACTTCGTCAAGTTCATCTTCTGCGTAGATATGTTTTATATGCTCTACGATATTCGTTCTTGATGTTTGAAATAAATTTGCCATTTGCTGTTGCGACAACCATACTGTTTCATCTTGCATTTTGACTTCTATATTTGTTAATCCATCCTCTGACTGATATATCAGAATTTCTCCATGATTATCCATTTATTTTTCACTTCCTTCTAGTATATTACCATATAATTTTGCCCTTTAAAAATAAATGATATAGTGTTCTATAATAACTCCCTTTTCCTTCCCATATTCACGAATACACTCAAACCACTGTTCGACACCAGGAAACAGTTGGACGGAAGCACCATATTCCGCCAGTTTTTCTTTGGTAAATAAAACTTTGCCTTCTGATTCCTGCTTCATTGTATACATATAAGCAAGGTTTTGATCCATTTCATTGTAGGTGGCAAGAGAATTTGACTTTTCCCAAAAATCAGGGATATTATAGCCAACTAATTGAATATAGCCCTGAGTCTGCATATCATCCGGGGATAATGTTTTATCAAAGTCATAGCAAATTGCGACAACAGGGAAATCCTCTTTGTTTTTTCTTTCATATTCTTTATCAAGCATAATAAGTCCCCTTTACCTAAATTATTTTTGTATCAGAACTTTTTTCAGTGTTTCATCCATCTTCAATTCCACCTCGATATGTTTATCTGATTTAAGTTTGGAAAGCAAACATACCGTCTCAACATGCGGTGAAAGTTATTTCTTATACTAAATAGCGAAACTGTTACCTTTTGCGAAAAGGATTGAATGTTCTAACGGGGGTAGTTTTTACCCCAGTCTTTACGTTGTTTATTACTTTTTATTTTACATATTTCAAAATCGTCTTTACCAATTCTCCATAAGAGGAACATATACAATCTGCCGATAGTTCTATCATCAAATTTCTAAGACACGAACTTTCTCCTTCTAAAATATCACATGTAGAACTATAATATAAAATTATAGTTTTATCCATTTTTTTTGCCATTCCTATAAGAGCCGATGCACCTGCATCTGATTCAGTTCCATCAACACAAACAGCAACTATATCACTTGCTAATAATTTCTTTATGTCATTCTCACCACGAACCAACATATCATCTTCACAGCAAAAAAATCTGTTGCCACAATAGTAAGTAACATTATTTTTTTCAAGTTCATTCACTATTTTCTCTTGTATCATTCGTGACCATTCATATTTTCCTCCAACCATATCAATAAAAACTTTTTTATTTGGTATATCTACTTTTATTGGGGTTGGTATATATTTTTCATAGCTGAAATATAGCCCCTCAACAACTTGTTCCATTCGTTTCAAAATATTCTCTTCTGCATCTAATAAACGCTCATCATACTCCTTAGCTATCATTTCCATTCTGTTACATTGAGAAGTGACTTCATATATTGATGGAGGAATTTCAGGCATATAAATATATTCTGCTGCCATTTTATGAATTATTGGATCTGAATGATACGAAATGCTCCTGTTTATCCTATAATACTGAACATCAGAAGATAGTAAAACTACAGGAACTTTATTAGCATATGCATACCCTATTTCCATGCATATTCCATCATCTTTTGTCGGATCATCTAAATATGTTATCAATGCATACAATCGTTCCAATCTCCGTATATCTGCTTCATAAATAATTTTAAAAGCATCATCACATCCTAAGAGTTGATCTTCATTTGTATCTCTAAAAGGTAAATATAACGGATATGTGTTCATACTCTCTCCACTGCGACTTACACATTTTTTAAGAGCACTATACACCTTTTGCTCAAGTTTATTTCCAGCCATCTTATCCTGAATATTAAATAACCTAGTCGCTATATAGATAATCTTTTCACCACTTAATAGTTCATTGATCTTCTTCATATTTATATTCCTTTCTACTACAATATATTTATGGTTAATATCCCTTACAGCCAGTAAGGAATTATCCATCTTATTGCTTAAGCTGTATAATGATGGAGCAATCGGTATATCGGCTTCCTTTCCTGGACTTCGCGTCCGTTTTTGAGAC
>JAGBEV010000019.1 GCA_017936785.1 Lachnospiraceae bacterium
AGGTAAGGATAATTGATTAGGCATAGAGCCTCCTTCCTGATCAAACAAAGGCTACTATAAATATACAACTTTGCAAGAGTAACTGCTAGTTTGCAAAAGTAGTTGTAAGCAAAAACAAGCAGTTAAAAATTCATTTTTAGATAATGGACATAGAAACAAAGACCGTTTTATAGTACATCCTCCCTGTTAAACTAAAATCAGTTACAGAAATGATTTTAGTTTAGCAGGGAGGTTTTATTATGAAAGGATATACAGTAACAGACGGATACATGGGATTTATTGGAAGCGGTTATATGCTTTTTGCCAGTGAAGAAGATTATAAAGAATTTATGGAAGAAGCAGCATAAGAAATTTTCTGAAAATCCTCTTGACATCATTCAGAATCATGGTATTATATAGATAATCGATATATAGATTATCTATATAATAGCGCGCAAAGGTTTCTTTAATCATTGGATGCAAATGACAGGAGGTAGAAAAATGGCAATAGATAAAAGTTTACTTTCAGGAAGTACAACGATGCTGCTTTTAAAATTGTTGTCCGAAAAGGATATGTACGGATATGAAATGATCGAAACGCTGCAGAAAAGATCTCAAAATGTATTTGTTTTAAAAGCCGGAACACTATATCCCTTATTACACTCTCTGGAAGATAAGGGGTATTTAACAGTATATGAAAGAGAAGCAGGGGGAAAGACCCGGAAATATTACAGCATTACCAAAGAAGGTAAAAGTTTTTTAATGGCAAAAAAAGAAGAATGGGAAGAGTATTCAAATGCCGTTGCGGAAGTGTTAGGGGGTGCTGTCTATGGAAATGCGTGAGTACCTGGATATCCTATCATCACAGATCCGCTGCAAAAAAGCCCGTCCTATGATCGTGGAGGAAATTGAAAATCATATAGAAGATCAGGCAGAGGCATATAAAGCTGAAGGGATGGAAGAAGAGAAGGCATTGGAAAAGGCAGTACTGGAAATGGGAGATCCTGTTGAAGCCGGAGTGGCATTGGACCGGGTTCACAGGCCTAAAATGCAGTGGGAACTGGTCATACTGACAGTGCTTTTAAGCCTGATAGGACTGCTTGTTCAAATTACTATATTTAAAGGAAGTTGTATCGGAAGTGAAGGGAATGCCATAGAAATAAGGAATTCCTATATTCAAAATGCAGTTATAAATATGCTGGTCAGTTTCTTGATCATGGCAGTAATGTGTGCCATAGATTATACCTTTCTGGCAAAGCATCCCATTGCCCTATGGTGGGGCAGTTGTATTCTGCTCTTTTTCTATTATTTTATATATGGATGGCGAATGTTAATGCGAAATGCCTTTCCTTACTATATGATTACACTGATCGTCCCTGTTTTTGCGGCAATTGTATTTCAATACAGGGGAAAGAAAATCATAGGAATGTTAAAGTGTATTGGATTATTGGCAGTCATGGGACTGGTTTTGTTTATAAATCACACGTCTATTTCAGGCATGATGGAAATGGCGGCAGCCGTACTGCTTATTCTAACAGTTGCTATTCTGAAAGGATGGTTTGGCGGAAGGAAAGCCGGAAAGATGGCATTGATCTGGGTTCCGGCGTTGGGAATTCCGGCAGTATTGACAGCAGCCGCTTTTCGTGCCAATGAAAACCTGCGTATTCTTGCAGAATATCAGGCGGCAAGGATCAGAGCAATGTTTGACCAGACCGAGCCGACATATCAGGTTATGGCAGTCCGGGAACAACTGGATAAAATGACCATGTTCGGAACCAGGGAACTGCCACTTACAGTACTGCCTTCTATCCAGTATGATTACATAGTGACTTCTATGTTCACTTACTTTGGAGCCGCTTTTACGATACTGGTTTTGTGTGTCGTGGCTTATTTTGTCTGGAAAGTATTTCATATCAGCTTTCGTCAGAAAAATCAGTTAGGATTTATTATCAGTATAAGCTGTGGCGGACTGTTGCTGATCAAAAGCTTAAATTATCTGATCTCCAATCTGGGATTTTACAGCGTTTTCTCCCAGATGAGCATGCCCTTCTTATCTTACGGATTGGGGAATGCTATAGTAAACGGTGTTTTGGTAGGACTATTGTTAAGTGTTTATCGAAATACAAATATCATTTCTGAAAAAAATATCCGACCCAGATATGTTTTTCGGCTTCCCATACAGAAAGTATAAAAAATAAATATATGAAATTCATAAAAACCGCACTATCTGCAGTAAAAGACAGGTAATGCGGTTTTTTTCGTTGAAATTAGAATAAATAATTTATATAATATAGAAAGCGTTTGAATTAGATGATTTAAAGTGAGGAACATTCATGAGGACAATTCAGGTTTCGGAAGTTACCCAAAATATTAAGGAAATGTGCATAGAAGCGAACCATTTCCTTACAAAAGACATGGAGGCAGCTTTAAAAAATGCCTGTGAACAGGAAGAAGCACCTTTGGGAAAACAGATCTTATGTCAGTTACAGGAAAATCTTGCCATTGCAGGAGAGGATATGATTCCCATCTGCCAGGACACGGGAATGGCAGTTATCTTTATGGAAATCGGTCAGGATGTGCATTTTGAAGGCGGCTCTCTGGAAGATGCTGTCAATGAAGGCGTAAGAAAAGGATATGTGGATGGTTTTCTTAGAAAATCCGTAGTAAAAGATCCTTTGATCCGGGAAAATACCAAAGACAACACACCGGCAATTATCCATTATGAAATGGTCCCCGGAGAAAAGGTTAAGATTACTGTTGCACCCAAGGGATTCGGAAGTGAAAATATGAGCCGGGTTTTTATGTTAAAACCTGCTGATGGCATAGAAGGTGTAAAAAATGCTATTTTAACCGCTGTAAAAGATGCCGGGCCAAATGCCTGCCCGCCTATGGTGGTTGGAGTCGGTATCGGAGGCACCTTTGAGAAATGTGCTTTAATGGCAAAAAAAGCCTTAACAAGATCTGTTGATGAACATTCGGATATTCCTTATGTGAAAGAGATGGAAGAAGAATTACTGGCTAAGATCAATGAAACCGGTATCGGACCGGGAGGTCTGGGCGGCAGCACCACAGCCATGGCAGTAAATATTAATACCTATCCTACACATATTGCAGGGCTTCCTGTAGCAGTGAATATTTGCTGTTATGTAAACCGGCACAGCGTCAGAGAATTATAAATATTTAAGGTAAAACAACAGGGACGAAAACATTACTGAATGAATCAAATATATGATAAAGAAAGATTTATGAGGAAATAGAAATGGATCAGTATATTAAAGCGCCATTATCTAAAGAAGATGCGGCAAAATTAAAATCAGGAGATTATGTCTATATCACCGGAACCATTTATACGGCAAGAGATGCAGCTCATAAAAGAATGTATGAGGCTTTACAAAATAAACAGCCCTTGCCCCTTGATATGGAAAATAATCTTATTTATTATATGGGACCATCTCCGGCGAGAGAAGGAAGACCTATCGGTTCTGCAGGACCTACAACTGCCAGCCGAATGGATAAATATGCACCATCCCTTCTGGATCTGGGGCTTAGAGGCATGATCGGAAAGGGAAAGCGTTCAAAAGAAGTGCAGGATGCCATTGTAAGAAACGGTGCAGTTTACTTTGCAGCAGTAGGAGGAGCCGGAGCCCTTCTTTCCAAATCAATCCTTTCATCGGAAGTTATTGCTTATGATGATTTGGGAACGGAAGCCATCCGCAGACTGGAGGTCAAAGATTTCCCGGTGATTGTGGTAATAGATAAGGATGGAAATAATCTTTACGAGACAGCCATCGAGGCTTATAGAAAACAGTAATCCCTGGCGGCATATTGGTATATGAGGGTTTGAATTAAGCAGAATACATACACAATAAAAAAGTAGTTTCTTCCTATATATATGTAATATTATTTGTAGTAAACACCAGATATAGTTTGTTTGAGAAAGAGGTATTTATGCGTATTGCATTAATGGTCATAAGGAAAATATTCCTGGTTCCTTTTATGTTTTTCAAATTATGGAAAATAAGTAAAAATTACAACGGAGATTATATGCCTGGTTTTCTGCAGGCAAAGAAAATAGCTACTCATGGAATACATGCCGGCAATATTACCATTGAAACTCACGGAATAGAAAATATTCCCGAGAAGGATGGCTTTATTTTTTATCCCAATCATCAGGGACTATTTGATGTTTTAACCTTTCTCTATTCCTGTCCCAAGCCTTTTGCCTTCGTCATCAAAAAAGAAGCAAAGGATGTAATTCTTTTGAAACAGGCAATTGGGGCGACAGGTTCTCTTGCTATGGACAGGGAAGATATCCGTCAATCCATGCAGGTAATCAATCAGGTTGCGAAAGAAGTAAAGGAAGGACGCAATTATATTATTTTTCCGGAAGGACACCGCAGCAGGAATGGCAATAAGCTGCTTGATTTTAAAGGCGGCAGCTTTAAGGCGGCTCAAAAGGCAAAATGTCCTATTGTTCCCTGTGCGCTGATCAATTCTTTTGTTCCCTTTGATGAAAATTCAATTAGACCGGTAACGGTAAAACTGATTTATTTAAAACCTATGTATTATGAAGAATATCAGAATATGAAGTCTAATGAGATCGCAGTAGAAGTAAAGCGGCGTATTGAAGAGGCTATTGCCCAATATGAATAATATATAAGATGTAATTGATGGCATAGAAAACTTTTATATGAAATTGTTTTAAAAGATAACTAAAATCAATTGACAAACAAAATTCACTTATGTATAATAACTTTTGCGTCACGAAATGGACGTAGCAACTTTATATTGGTAGAGGATAAAGTTCAGTAGTACGGAGAAATACTCAAGAGGCTGAAGAGGCGCCCCTGCTAAGGGTGTAGGTCGTTCACGCGGCGCGAGGGTTCAAATCCCTCTTTCTCCGTTTCATTTCTGCCAGAAAAAAGTAATCTTGCTCTTTAAGGTTCTTTTTTTTCGCGAAAAAATGCGTTGACTTTGAGCAGAAATGATGATATTATGAAATTCCCCCTCAAAAAAGGGAAGAAAAAATTTAGAAAAGTGCTTGACGAAGGCAAAGCGGTGTGCTAATATATCACTGTTGCGCGTCGGAAGACAAGCACAGGAACCTTGACAAATAAACAGCAATGCAACCCTGAAAGATTCTAAGAGAAAATTTCAGAGAACGTGTTTAAAAGAACACAAACCAAGAACAGTAAAACGGTTAAAATTAGCCAAAGTTGATTTTGACCGGGATAGGACTGTAAAAGCAGTCACAAACTTTTAATTCGAGAGTTTGAT
>JAGBEV010000020.1 GCA_017936785.1 Lachnospiraceae bacterium
CAAAATCATCCGAAGGAACTGGATGATCTGATGCCTTGGGCACCTGATGTACAAGAACAATGTAAGTAACGATTGTTGGGATGGTATTATATGCTATCCCTTATTTATTTAGTAGGCACTATCTTATTAAGCGCTTACGATTTAAGCACTGTTTTACGAGACCTGCTTTTGTTTTTCTCTTCCTCATGAATTCCAACTGCGTAATACAAAAGCCTGCCGTCCTGTTCACAAATATGATCATGATAATGGTAATAAAGTAAGCGGGAGTCAACTGCAAATACAGTGGAGCCATGAACATCTGTATTGCAGTATTCAGGATATTCCATGCCGTTGACTAAGATCATCTTTCCTGAATGGTATGATTTGAGAAAATCCCCATTTACGTAAGTATAGGTTAACCCTTCGACATGATTTTTGATCCCCTCAATCCGTTTTATTGCCCCGGATGGATCAACTTCTCTCTTTAAAAAATAACTCCAGATTTCCCCTTGCTGGTCTTTTTCAATATAAACCTCTTTTATATTTGTTTCATCGTGTACAAAGCTTTGCAGTATAACCTGATTATTTTCAAGCTCCTGTTCACGGTTTATGGTTATGCTGTTTTCATCAGGGTTATAGGTATGTTTTATATCATTTAAATTTAAATCGCCTATAATTTTTTCAGTTTTCCCATTTTTGTTTTCAGAGTAGATCATCGGAGTTTCGATCAGATCATATTTTCTAAATATAACTTTGCTGTGTTTAGACATCATTTTCTCCCATTTACGCTTTACCAGACTTTAACAGGCACCGCCTCCGTTTTATCTATGCAAAAAGACATCAGATTAAACCAGCTTTTACATTTATCCAGTATAATAGCATCCGCTGTGATCACATGATCCTTTTCCTGCAACGTGCGGTCCACATCATTTATGATCTGAATATCCAGATCCACATGGCAGCTTTCCCACACATCAGCAATGAGGCTCTTTAAACGCCCGGAATTGGATACGGGCGCATCCAGATAGAAAACCGCTTTTTGTACTTTCATCTGTTCCAATGTATCAGCAATGATCCTGACAGCCTCCGGTGTCTCATCTATGAGCCGGTAAGTGCCACGTAATCCTGCCAGATCCCGAATGGTTCCATCCATACATTTCAGCAGGAGTGAACGGCACAAAGCGATCTCCAGCGTGATGATCGTATTAAAACCGTCAATATGCACCGTTTTGCCACACAACTGATCTGCTGTGCATTCCTTTTCTTTTCGCAGCCTAAGTTGTTCATCCGGTGAAATGCTGCGCACTAAGGCAAGCCTTTGCCGCTCCGACAATAAAAAATGATTTCCCACAAATACGGACGCATTTTTGATGGCATATCCTTCATTGATCAGGTATCGGATATGACCTGCCGCCCGTTTCAATTGATCCAGGGAATCCCCGGAAAATTCCTTTTCATCCTTTTCCCCGCTGCCTCTTTTTAACTGTTTCATTTTCCCGCCTTTAACCATTCTTCAATTTCATCCTGAAAAGGGAGCCTCCACTTCTGTCTGTCAACAGGTGTTTCATCAAAATTATAGTCCAATAACTCGGCTACCCGCACAGGCTCAACTTCAATCCCATGTTTCTTTGCGATCTTAACGCAGCAATATGCCCATGGGTCCAGCAGGTCGCCGCACATATCATACATTTTTCGGCGATGCCGTACGCTATGAAGCAATGCTTTCCGAAACTCCCTGGCATCCCCTTTCAATATCCAAAGGAGCATTTCTCTCGTATCACTCTTTTCCCATTGTGCAATACGATTATATAGTTTTTCATTATTTACACCATTTATGATTTCTATAAAATCTTTTGCATGGGTATAAGGTTGGTTCCTGCATACTCCCTTTGCAAAACGATACAATCGCGGAATAAGATCATCTGTTCCTGCAGCATAAGCAAACAACATCGCTGTGTACACGACAGAATCAGCATGCCAGGACATATCATGGAGCAAATTGCTGTTTTCCTCCACCGGATATCCCTGCTCCACCAGTTCATATTCACACAATGTGGTATAACTGCATAAATACCAAAATCCTCTGGCGCGGTCGGGCATTCTGTGTGCAGCATAGTCCCGCTCTGAATAGGAAAAATACATAATTCTCATAATGTAGCAAAACTGCGCCAGTTTTTTCTCTTTATAATAAGCTTCGTATGTACCGCCAAGTCCACATTCTTCCCATATTTTAAAAACTAATTGATCAGGGGTTGCATCCAGAAGCCAGTTATCATTTTGCTTTTTTACAAACACATCAAAATCCACAGAAGTGTTGCGGATTTCCGGAATTTTTTTCTTAGCCGGCTTTTCGTTTCGGACAGGACGAAGTTTTGCCAGGGCTGTAAGATCAGTGATTCCTTCCCGATTTCTGGTTTGAAATTCCTCCAGAAACTTTTTCTTTTCCTTATTGGGAACAGCCGCAATTTCCATGACTATGGTCTTTTGATCTGCACAGATCTTTCCCAGAAAAGTAACCTTTTGTTCCTGTGTCATTCCCAAAAGTTCTGCACACTTTTCTGCGATCATCAGTTGTCTGTTCAACAGATCAAAGGCATTTTCTGCCTTTTTTTCAAAGAACGCATAAAAAGTCCACTCCATATCCCGGACGATGCAAAGCGCCGTTTCCTCCCATTCATCACGGGGTTGAAAGACACTCTCCTCAATCGCCAATACATAGGAATCATCCATGGAATAGCCTGTAGGTACTGACTGCCAGAATCTTTTTACTACCTTACCCAAAAACCTGGTCATATCAAAAAAGCATCCTTTTGCCAATATCTCATATACTGCATACTCCTGTTCAATACAAACAGAAGCCAGTGCGGCATACTTCCAAAAGGCTGCCTTTGATTTCTTTAATCTTGTCTTCATTTCTTCCAAATATTCTGTTTTGCTTATCATTTCGCCAGCCATATTTCTTGCACTCCCTTCATTTTTACTTCAGAAAACATTCTGACCTAAAACTTTCTTTGGAATTACAGCATATATTCCGTCCAGTTGACAGTAACCTGCCGGATACGCATGAAAGCGGTATCCATCCAGTTTTCTTCCTTTTTCGCCCAGAGAGAAACCAGATCATCCAGCAATTCTAAAATGCGGATATGTGTTTGATAGAAATGGTTTTTTTCCGGTTCATGTCCTGCTATCCATTGGCGGTAGCTATATTGGGCAAATGTCAGATAAGGCATGCCTTCGTCATATTTTCCCTGTTTCCACATCCCTACACCATACACTGCAGCTGCATGTACACACATAAAAGAAGGTTTTATAAACCGTATGATTTCATGCGGGCGGAAAAACTCCCTGTCATAAGGATTAGGTTCCGCTAACAAAGAAAGGAAGTGTGTAACTGTCATTTCCTCCATCTTAGGAAAAACATAATTCTCCCAGACATATACTACATCCTGCCATACTTCCTCAAAATGTTCAGGCTTATAATAATAGGAGCCTCCTTGATCCGGAATCTCGCAATCCCATCTCAATTGTGTTGTAATATCTTTTTGTGCAAGCCGCCACAAACTCCCTTCATCTGCACAAAGAGCTGTAAAAGGCGCCGGTCTGTAAAAGATCGAAAATACAGGTTCCAGATGATAGCCGTCTGTCCTTAAGCTCACTTCATCGATAAATTCATCTCTGATCCGTACAAAAACTCCTTTGGATGTTGGGTGTGTGCGAAAACCTAATGGGGTTAATATTCCCTTTAAACGTTTTCGCACCAGCGCAACGCCGTCTTTTTTCAAAATAATGTCCTGTTCCATTTTGATGTTTCTCCTCTATCTCTTATCTAAGTTTTTCCCACCCTAATTCTTTATATATTATATCAAACCGTTTGATTAGTTCATCGCCAAATATCCACACTTCCTGTCTCCAGGGATGCCCTAAATATCCATATTCAAAATCCTCATCAATAAAGAAATAATAGTCTCCATCCGGATAAAAAGATGGAAAATAAGCATAATATCCTCCACCAAAGTATCTGCTGTCTTCTTTCCAAAAACTCTTTTGATCTTCCGTATTTCGGGGATCAAATAGAAACGCACTATGCTGCCAATCTAATGCATACCACTGCCTTTCCTTTTTTGAAACGGCTATCAGTTGTTCCCTTATGACCGCATCCATCCTCGAAATCTGATCATCAGACATTTTCTCGATTCCATAAACAGAATGTTCAACATTTATTTCAAAAGGCAGATCAGAGAACATGGAATGACCTCTATAGCTGCATGATGGCTTAAAATTTTAATTTATCATATACTTTATCCCATATCAGATTATATTTTTCCGTATCATCTATCAACATTTTGCTTCATTTCTCCCAACTGCAATTTCTTTTACAAGTGTTTCTACTGTTGGAATACATTTTTCAGTTTCTATAAGCATCTTCCTTTTCATAGATACAGTCACTAAAGGAGGGATGAATTCCAATTGACAACAATGTATTTTCTAAACACTTGACCATTTCAGCATTAAATTCTTATTATAAATTTTCAACTGTATCAAACAGATAATCATTAATAAAATATCTCTGTTCATAGGAATCCTGATAAAAATTCTCCGTATCATCCCTGTATATTTCCAAAAGCTTTGGCACAACCTGATCTATAAAGTTGTTTAAGACATACTGAAACTTTTCAAAGGCAAGTGCGCCTGCCACATCTCCATGTTCATTTTCAAATTCTGTGACAGAGATGTTTTGATGAAGTTCAAACAGAATTCCATAACAGGACAAGGTCATAAACAAGGCTTTCTCCGATTCCCAGAACATGATGTGCAGCCAGATATTATGGGGCAGGCAGCGGCACCAGCCATGGTCATCCCACCTGCATAAATCATGCCTTGCAAGATCATTATTTTTAAGGAATCTTTGTTGCATAACTTTGCGGGATGGGATTCCCTTTTTTCCATAAGCACCGGCTTCCACATTTTTAATAATCTGTTCTACAGCCGCTTTCTCAAATTGCATCAGTTCTGTTTTAATCCCCTGTTTCCATTCTGCATAAACTGTCCGCATTTTATTTAACCGATCCACATACTGCTCTTTTTCTTCAATTCCCGGTACAGCATACACAAATTTCTTTTCAGGCGATCCAAAAGCCCCGGCAAAAGTTTCAACAATTCTGTCCGCTTTATCCTTGCCATTTTCCTCCGTAAGCTCAATTCGCACTATCATTTCCGGCTTCATATCAAATCGTTTCCATAACAGCACGCAATTGCTTTGATAATAATAGGCATCCTCAACAGAATATCGAATAGCCCCCGGCAAAAACCCTTCACGCATACAACGCCAATCCCACATGGGTTCACCGCTCTTTTCCCTATGCCAGTTTATTTTATCAAGCATGACAATAGATGAATAAAACGAATATGGTCTGGGAACTTTTTCCATTACCTGCATCACTTTTTGATTGTCTATCATGGGGTCATCAGGCAAAAATACCGTTTTCCCCTGACACATTCCCGGAAAATTAGAAAAAAAACTCACCTGATGGGGATCAATGGGCGGCGAAAGATGAGTCTTGATATATTCCTCATAATCACTTTTCCAATATGGTGCAAATTCCGGGAAAGCCTTGCATAATTTTGCGTGAGGTGTCTGAGTCTCCGCCTTGGCATCATTAATATCATGAAAATGAAATAATGTATGCTCATTTTTCCAGTTGTTTGCCTCCAGTATCTGCAATACCTTCGGACAAATTTCCGAAAAACTTTGCTTTTTTAATGCAAATACTGCATTTAGAAATAAGCGCATTTTCTTTTCCCCCGATTAAATTCCTTTATCCTGCTCGATAACATCAGGATATTACTCCCAGTCCTGAAACCATGCATCATCAACAAATTCATTCCAGCAATAGCTTATCTTACCGGCTTTAAACTTCAGCTTACAGAATACACTTTCATTCCATGCATCACCTGAAATTTCTACTATTCCTGTTTCATTATCAAAGTAAAAATCCAAAACCTCAAAATCAATCCCGGAGATTTCGCTTATAGCTATTTCTTTTTCTTTATTTTCTGGTAAAAATTTTACTCCTTTTTCATATATTGCATTATGTAAAATTACTGCAGCTGTCCCAGTTCGTTTATGACGTCCTGTTTCATTACATATGTTTTTACTTGTAACGTCAAACCCATTATCGAAAAACAACATAATATCATTTCCAACAGATGCTTTAGAAATCAAACAATCATGCAAAGAAATATTATCATCATCTGTGCTTATTTTCCATTTCAACTCTGATTCTCTGCTCATAAAACAATTTAACCTCTTTGCGTTTTCCCGAATTAGAAATTTGCATTTATCAGGTCATCATTATATTTTTTAGAAATCCAAACTTCATTGTTAAACTTTTACAAATATAGTTGTTTTAAATTGTCTATATCATATAACGATTTATATATATTCATAAACATAACTTTTAAGCAATTCCTGCAATTCTCTGTCCATAAATTCATAATCATCACTAATATTAAGACAAACCAGTTTCTTATTGCTAACTATATCCGGATATTTCTCTTTTAGTCTTCGCACATGCTTTTTTTCCATACAAAAAATAAGATCAGCCCATCCCAGTAAGCCGGGAGTAACTTTAATTCTGGCGTTTGATTCCGTTCCTGCTGAATATGCCCTATGTCCATGATATCCATCAAAAATCTTCTCAGCAGTCAGGCTGCGCCTCTTATTTTGGCTGCATATAAAAAGTAAATTCATTTATAATACGGCTCTCCTTAACTTATCCAAATGCAAAATATTTATAAAGTTATGACTCCGGCTTAAAAACAATGCTGTCCTTTAATGGTAAAGCAAGTGTTTCTTCACCCCACGGCATCATTACATGAAGTATATTAGTATTCACTATTTTAGTTAGCTGAAATGAACCTTCATCTGTTACTTCTTCTTTCCAGCTGTCGGAAGGATAAATATGAATGCTGTGCTTGGTAAGCGTCTTCTTCATGATATCCAGAACATTGATTTCGCCAAATACATAAAATGGATCTCCATTTTTATCTGTTTCTGCTTCCTCTTCATACCACCAGCCTGTCCGTAATGCCTGGAACAGAAATTTTTCACTATTTGAAAAGATATAGCTTGCTCCTTCTCCATAAAAATATCCTGATTCGTAGATCGGTTTCAGAACATCACTATCAATACGAAATAGTATGAATGCTTCTTCGCTTTGCCCTGAATAGTATGTAAATATTAGATATTGTTCTGACAATGAAAGCAATAATGTCCCACCGCCATAACCTTCTGATGGATAAGGGACAGGAAAAGTATATTTTGTTTCCCCATTGGAAACTACAGATAGAACAATATCATTTTCATCATTCAATAAAATTTCCCGCTTATCATTAAGAACTACACGTTTTTGCCCTTCCATAAAACTTCCTCTTTTAATCGAATCTAATCTCCTTTTAATTGCTATTTCAATTGCACCTCGCAGAGCGAAATACACCTCTTACCAAATTTTTGATTTGTACACTATGTATTTTGACTTTAATATTTTTCTAAATATACAAAACATAAATCTTCTGTTATTTGTTCTTTTTTAAAAATTTTGTAGCCCAATTTCTCATATAATTTTATATTACTAACACTTTTAGTGCTAGTAAATAATTCATATCTTTGCCCCGGATACTCTTTCTCTATCGCCTCAAGAAGTCTTGTTCCAATACCATTTCTTTGCTTTTTAGGATGCACCATTAATTTTCCAACATGAACATTTCCATTTTCAAAATAGGCTCGAACCGACCCTATAATTTCCTCATTTTCATCCACCACTTTTAGAATAGTTCCCTTATCAAATTCATCCACCACATCATTTAAGTTCTGTTTTAACGGTGGAATATCAGGATCATTAAACAACTTAGCTTCACTTTGATAAGCTAAATATTGCAATTCTAGTATTTTTTCCAAATCATTTCTTTGTGCTTTCTGAATAATCAGCATTATTTCATTCTCCTTTGGATATGTACAAAAAAATTAATCATTTATTGCTATTAAAATATAACAGCTAATGAAGCTTTTAAATTATATGATTTCAAAATTCCGATTTATAGTTCAATGTCAATTTGATATTCCTCATCAATAAGAAGATAATCGATCTTATAAATCTGACACTGTTCCAATATTTCAGCATTATCTCTGAGTACAGTTTCCATCGTACAGTCCTCATCATCTATTCTGTTTTCTATAACACTTGCATATTTTTTTATATCACTAAAATGATTCTTAATATATTTATCGCTCATAACCAGGCAATAATATTTTATGTTGTCCAAATACTCCGCTTCAAAAGCTTTCGACCAATCAAAGGGAATATAACAGCCTTCAACAATAAGATTCTGCTCATTCTCAATAGCTGTTTTTATCATTTCACACACGATGGACCATAAGTAATCCATCATTGCTTTATTATCACTCATAGGCGTAAGTTTTGTATTTCCGCTGCGGATAAGCCCCATTTTTAAGTGATCCATGGATAGATAAGGATATTTATATTTTTCAAGTAATTTTTGAGCAAGTGCTGTCTTCCCTGTATGGGATGCTCCTGTTATCAAAATAATCATTGACTTGTCAATCTCCTAATTCTTCATTAACTAATAGCACTTCAAATTCACCTTTCATTACACATGGGGTTTTTGCACCAACCCTTTTGGCATTCAAAGGCGAAGCTACATTTCTGGCACGATATAACGCACTGTCGTAATCCTTTTCTGATTTATTTTTACCGATTACCAGATAAACTTTCTTATGACCGTAAAAAATAGAAGCCACCCTATTACAATTACCGTCAATATTTATTATTTCGCCGGTTTCTGCCAATCCGTTTACCGAAAATATATATTGTTGCGTTATTAACGGCAAGCCTGATTTCCGTACTTGTTTTTCCCATTGGTATCCTTTGATGCCAAAATACTGTGTTATGACTTTGGAGTACTTCAAATAATTTCATTTGTTCAAGTGTTACTGAACCACCAAAACCAACTGTTTGATTATCAATTTGCATATCTAAATATTTTACGGCTTCAGAAACAGTTTCAAAGATTGTAACTGCATACCCTCTGTTTTTCAATTTTTTTCAACAGTAGAAAAATTCACTTATTTCCTCTTTCTGCCAGACACAATTATCAGCCTTCTATTAAATAAGTATATCATAATGCTTTTCATAAAACATAAAATGTTCAAATTTCATACACGAATAAAACACAAATTTCAGTTACAGTATAAAAAACTTATACAAGAATGGTGATTTACTATGTGTCGAAAAAGAATATTAAGTACAATATTATGTGGTGCACTCGTTTGTTCTCTGGCAGCATGCGGCTCCACAGGAACCGATTCTGTAAATGAGAATGTGACGGAGGCTGTCGAAAATGAAACAGACGCAAATACTGTTACCTTTTCGGATTCCGAATTTTCTTCCACCTCCTTTACCGGGACTGTCACATCTATTGACGGACAGACTGTGACCTTAAGCGTGGCGGTCATGGACGGCAAGCCTGTAAGCTTCGGCAGCATGGAACCCGGCGGTGCCGGAGGTGAGGGGCATGGTAGGAATGTTCCTGATATGCCGGATGGTGATAAACCTGACGAACCTGACAGAGATGCTTCTGATATGCCGGGAGGTGATAAACCTGACGAAAATGTTCCTGATATGCCAGAAGGGAACACACCTGACGGACGGGGAGATATGGAAATGGAAACCATCACCGTATTTCTGACTATTGGCGATGAATCCGTTTTGCTAAATTCCAATGGGGAAACTGCTGCTCTTTCTGACATTGATGAAGGAAGCTTTCTTGCAGTTGAGCTGGATTCCGATTTGAACATTCTTTCCATCACTATTTCCGATATGACAGGAAAAACTCCCGGAGGCGGAACATCTGGAGTTGACAGCTACGATGCATTACAGGAATTTACCGAAGACACAGAAGTATCCGAAAAAACCTATGCATCTACAGGAACAGATGAAAATGCAGTTCACATTTTTGAAGGCGCTACTGCAACGCTGAACGATGTAACTGTTACAAGGGACTCTGATGACAGCACAGGTGGGGATAATTCCAGCTTTTATGGTTTAGGCGCAGCACTGTTGGTATCTGATGGAACTGCCTACATAAATGGCTGTACCATTAACACAGATGCAGCCGGCGGCGCAGGTATCTTCTCCTATGGAAGCGGCATAGCTTATGTACGCGATACCACAATCAAAACAGTGCAAGATACTTCCGGCGGTATTCATGTGGCTGGCGGCGGCACTTTATATGCATGGGATCTTGATGTGGAAACAAACGGTGAATCTTCTGCCGCTATCCGAAGCGACAGAGGCAGCGGCACTATGGTAGTGGAGGGTGGAACTTATACCTCCAACGGAATCGGCTCTCCTGCTGTATATTGTACTGCGGATATTACGATTAACAATGCCGTTCTGACAGCCACCGGCTCAGAAGCTGTCTGCATTGAAGGTTTGAACAATCTTCGGTTATTTGACTGTGACCTGAGTGGTTCCATGCAGGAAAACAGCCAGAATGATTGTATCTGGAATGTGATTGTTTATCAGAGCATGTCCGGTGATTCAGAGGCAGGAAACGGCACCTTTAGTATGAGCGGCGGCAGTATTACAGCCAACAATGGCGGCATGTTCTATACGACAAATACAGAATGTACATTCTATCTGTCAGATGTGGACATTAATTACGCAGCGCAAAATGACTTCTTCCTTCGCTGCACCGGCAACGCCAATGCCAGAGGTTGGGGACAGTCTGGAAACAATGGTTCACAGTGCAACTTTACTGCAGACAATCAGACAATGGAAGGCGACATTATATATGACAGCATCAGTACGCTGGATTTTTATATGAAAAACGGAAGTACTTTACAGGGGGCTTTTATTGATGATGAATCCTATGCCGGAAACAGAGGCGAAGGTTTTTGTAACGTATATATAAGTGAGGATTCTACATGGACAGTTACAGGAGACAGTGTAATCACCTCACTTTACAACGAAGGAACCATTGTTGATGAAAGCGGCAATATTGTTACGATTGCCGGAACCGATGGTACTGTTTATGTAAAAGGAAGCAGTCCGCATACGATTGCTGTCGAAAATTATGCTGTTTCGGCTGATATGTCAGGCTCTACGGATAGCCAATCCTTTGCAGCCATGTAAGAGTGTATCCGCCCTTACTTATGATATGGCTCATGGTTATTGATGCGAAACCCTCGATAAACCTGCTCCAACAAGATCACCCGCATCAACTGATGGGGAAAAGTCATATCGGAAAAGCTCAGCTTTTCGTCCGCTTTTGCAAGAACCTTTTCCGACAGCCCCAGGGAACCGCCTATGATGAATTGAATATGGCTTTTGCCGGTAACGGTCAGTTTTTCCATATGCTTTGCAAATGCCACGGAATCATACTTCTTTCCGTCAATGGCAAGGGCAATACAATATCCTTTTTCATCCATTGCTTTTAAAATCCGTTCTCCCTCTTTATCCCGGATCTGTCTTTCCAATTCAAAAGAGGCATTGTCAGGCGTTTTTTCATCAGCCACTTCTTTGATTTCCAATTTACAATATGCAGAAAGCCTTTTACTGTATTCTGCAATCGCATCACGGTAAAAGGCTTCTTTTATTTTTCCTACACTAATGATCGTTATCTTCATAGAGTTCACTATATCTCTCTTCAATCAATTTTTCACGGAGGGATTCTTCCATATCAGGAAATTCATTTTTTAATACACTGTCCATATATTCGACACGTTTAAAATAAATTTCTTCCTCCCCGCCGTCTCCGCCCCGGGGCATAGCACGGTCAATGGCTTCTTTTGTCAATTTTTCTCCCATGAACTTCTGAACCTTGGCAGTCAGATCTTCATCCCGGACAGCCTGGGACAAGATATGCTTTACTCTGGTAAAAGACATAATGCCCGTCACAATAAAAATAAGGAACAACATGCCCATAACGCCCATAAACATATAATTGCTTTTCAGGCTTTGAAATCCGGGAATGATGCCCAGATACATCAGTACCAGTGCTGCAAGACCGATTCCGCCTACTAACACAAGCACAAATCCGCTGGACTTATACTCATCGGCTTTGACTCTTTTATCCACATAAGAGGTTCTTCCGCTGATGCGTTCCCTCTCCATCTGCTGCATTTCCTTCATTTCTTCGATTTCTTCCTGCTGCAGTTGTTTGGCAAGCTCCGGGGTCATATCTTCCATGGCAATGCCGGCTTTTTCAGCCAGACGCTCCATTTCTTTTCTGGTCAGATATACCTTGATCCATTTTGTGGCTTCTTCCACTTCTTCCTGGTTAAAATATAACTGCTGGGCATTATTTTCTTCACTAAAACGGATAAAACCGGTAGTTAAGCCGTTTCTTTCACAAAAGCCAAGTATTTCCTCCAGATACTCCTGTTCTCCGAAGAGCACAGCAACCGGTCCGTTTTTCAGATCATCCACTAAAGGTACTTTACAGTCATGACAGACAGTAATACCTTCTCTGTATTCATTCTTGCATATAGGACAAAAGGGCATGATCAATCCTCCTTATCTATACTTCAAAGTCAAAGCAGGTACGGTTACAGGTAACTGTCTTAATATAGCTGCCCGCATTTACATGCTCAGGATGCACCTGATAAGCATTCAACGCTTCCACACTTTCAAAGGAAGATAACAGAGCCACATCCCGGTTGCTGGACTCCAGTTCGTTGATACGCACTTCGAGGGAAACCACACCGGGAACAAGTTTCCCTACAGCCTCCAGTTTTTCTTTGATCTTAAGACCTGCCCGGGTCTTTTCTTCTTTTGACATGGAATCATTGAGATTCCAGAAAACATAATGATTTACCATAGGGAAACTCCTTTTTTATTTATTGCTCAAATACTCATGAATGCCTTTTGCTGCTGCTTTGCCTGCGCCCATGGCAAGAATAACAGTAGCCGCACCTGTAACTGCATCACCGCCTGCGTAAACACCCTCTTTTGTGGTCTTTCCATGCTCTTCATCAGCAACGATACATTTCCATTTATTTACTTCCAGACCTTTGGTGGTAGAAGAGATCAAAGGATTTGGAGATGTACCCAGGGACATGATGACACAATCCACATCCATGGTGAATTCAGAACCGGGAACCTCAACGGGACGTCTTCTGCCGGAAGCATCAGGCTCTCCCAATTCCATTCTGATACATTTGATACCGCTTACCCAGCCGTTTTCATCTGCAAGGATTTCAACAGGATTGGTCAAAAGATCAAAGATAATGCCTTCCTCTTTTGCATGATGTACTTCTTCCACACGGGCAGGAAGCTCTTCTTCACTACGCCTGTATACAATATGCACCTCAGCGCCTAATCTCAATGCAGTTCTTGCAGCGTCCATAGCTACGTTTCCGCCGCCTACGACAGCTACCTTCTTTGCATGCATGATAGGTGTATTGGAACCTTCTTTAAATGCCTTCATCAGGTTGGAACGTGTCAGGTATTCATTTGCTGAGAAAACGCCGTTTGCCTGTTCACCGGGGATTCCCATGAATTTAGGAAGTCCTGCACCGGAACCGATAAATACCGCATCAAAGCCCTCTTCATCCATTAACTCATCAATGGTAGTAGATTTACCGATGACTACATCTGTTTCAATTTTAACTCCGAGAGACTGAACATTTTCAATTTCTTTCTTTACAACTGCATCTTTAGGAAGACGGAATTCGGGAATACCATAAACAAGTACGCCGCCTGCTTCATGAAGTGCCTCAAAAATGGTTACATCATAGCCTAATTTTGCCAAATCTCCTGCACAGGTCAGACCTGCAGGACCGGAACCGATCACAGCCACTTTCTTGCCGTTCAATTCCTTTGCACCTTCCGGTTTAATACCATTTTCTCTTGCCCAGTCAGCTACAAATCTTTCCAGCTTGCCAATAGAGATGGGATCTCCCTTGATACCGCGGATACATTTGCCTTCACACTGGCTTTCCTGGGGACATACACGTCCGCATACAGCAGGAAGGGCGCTGGATTCACTGATGACCTGATATGCCTTTTCAAAATTGCCCTCTTTTACCTGTTCGATAAAGCCTGGAATGTTGATTGCCACAGGGCATCCTTTGATACACTGTGCATTTTTACAATTGATACATCTGGAAGCTTCACATTTTGCTTCCTCTTCATTATACCCGAGACATACTTCTTCAAAATTATGTGCTCTTTCCTGTGGGTCCTGCTCTCTGACAGGAATTTTATTTAATACGTCCATTACTTGTCACCTCCGCAGTGTCCACATCCGCCGTGATGTGTATCACCTTCCTGTAATTTTAATACCGCACGTCCTTCTTCTGTTCTATACATCTGCTGACGTTTCATTGCCTGATCGAAATCAACCAGATGTCCGTCGAACTCAGGTCCGTCTACGCAGGCAAATTTTACTTCTCCGCCTACTGTCAGACGGCATGCGCCGCACATTCCGGTTCCGTCTACCATGATAGGGTTCATGGAAACAATGGTGGGGATTTCCAGTTCTTTTGTGGTCAGACAGGTAAATTTCATCATGATCATAGGTCCGATGGCTACACATTTTGTATAGGTTTTACCTTCTTCCTTTACCAGATCCTGTAAAGTTTTGGTAACCATTCCGCTTCTTCCATAGGAACCGTCATCTGTTGTGACATAAACATTGCCTGCAACAGCCTTCATCTCCTCTTCATAAATAAGCAGATCCTTTGTCTTTGCTCCGATAATTACATCAGCGTCAACACCGTTTTCATGAAGCCATTTTACCTGAGGATATACAGGAGCCGTTCCAAGACCTCCTGCTACAAAAATGATTTTTTCTTTCTTTAACTCTTCTGGATCTTCATGTACAAATTCAGAAGGCTGTCCCAAAGGACCTACAAAATCATGAAAAGCATCCCCTGTTTTCAATTCCTTCATCATATTGGTTCCTGCACCTATTGTCTGTACAACAATGGTGACCGTACCTGTTTCTCTGTTATAATCACTGATCGTCAAAGGAATTCTTTCGGAATCCTCATTCATTCTGACAATGACAAACTGTCCCGGCATACAGGATTTTGCCACCCTTTTTGCTTCCACTTCAAAAAGATAAATATTCGTGGTAAGTTCTTTTGCCTCTACAATTTTAAACATTTTTATCCTCCCTAAGATTTATTCACACAGGCAGCTGCCCGGATCAAATCCTTTTGACCATTGCAGGTGCTGCCAAAGCTTACACCATCTTTTCAATATTATCTAAAAAATACAAAAAACGCAATACTTTAAAACTCAGAAAGATACAAATCTCCCATTTCGGATACGGATGCCTTCCTGAGCTGACCGTCCGTAACGGAAAATGCGTAGATATTTCCGGAGCGTATCATGGTCCCGGATGTTCCCCGGATATATTCATAAATTATGTAGTAAACCGCCCCATCGGATTCTATGGCGCTGTCACAGACATATTCCTTTTTGTCCTCAGTGCCTGCCATGGTCCCGTTAATATCCAGGATTTCACCCCGTGCGATCAGATTTTGTTTTAAGATCACACAAGCCTGGTCTGTTGTGAAATTTGCAACAGGATTGCAGTCATAGCTTCTGGAAACCACTTCACTTTCATTCCCGTCCGCATCCACCATTAAAAACCTGTATTCACTATGTCCTAAGGGCATGGTAAAGGGCGTTGAATAAATGTTGCTGTCCAAAGTGGGGACAGAACCGTCTGTGGTATAGTATACCGTATATTCCGGATCTGGCACGCTGACACTGATCATTACCGGAATTTCATATATGCCTGATCCGGCTGAAATTTCCGGTATCAGTTCAATATCGCTGTCTATGACATAAGTTTTTGTAATGATCTGACTGCTGATCCCGTAATTGTTTACATATACTGCGGATACTTCATATTTTCCGGAAATCAGTTTAATGGGAGCAGTATACCTGTCGCTGTACTTTCCGGGCTTGCTTCCATCCAGGGTATAATAGATATTACCTGTTCCGCCTGCAATCAGTTTTAAGGAAATACTGGTATCAAATTTGCCTTCATCCGTTCCGAATTCCGGGGGCAGTGCCACATAATCCGCATATTTTTCCGTAATCTCCGGTACAGGGCAGTCCAACAACAGTTCATTGAGCTTTTGATACTGTTCCCGCTCAATATAAATGGGGATCAGGATCTCATATGCCTCCTTGCTGTCCGGTTTCCTTTCCAGAAAAGCAAGAACTTTTTCAATGACTGTATCAGTCAATCCTTGCTGCTGATAAATCCGGATTTTCAACATCCTTGCATCCAGGGAATTGTTGTCCAGCTCCAGACATCTGTCTGCCAGTTCAAGGGCTTCCTCCAGCTCTCCGCTCTGGTATGCATTTTCTGCCTTTTGATACTGATAATCATAGGAATTTTCCGTATAGACGTAAAATGCAATGGAAAAGGCAGAAATCAATATGATCAGCAAAACTACTGCAGTGATCAAAAAGTTCGCCTGTTTCAATCCGTGATGTTCTTGTTTTATATAATCTTCTGTGGCAGAACGTTCCTCCGTCCCATCCATATCCGATTTTTTTTCTGTATTTTCCCCCTGATCATCATCCGGACTCAGCTCCTGAACAATAGTTGACATGGACTCCGCCACACTATCTTCAATTTCAGGCTCAAAGACCGGAACCAAAAGCCTTTCTTTTCCGCATACTTCGCAAAAGACCTGATCCGGGTGCATGTCACTGCCGCAATGGGGACATTTCATAAGATCACTCCTGAATTATTGAAGTAAAACACTGTCAACACAATTCTTCATTAACATAGCTATGGTCATGGGACCTACACCGCCGGGGACCGGAGTAATTGCCGATGCCACCTTTGAAACGGATTCAAAATCCACATCTCCGCACAGCTTATTATTTTCATTTCTGTGGATTCCCACATCAATGACAACGGCTCCTTCTTTTACATAAGAAGCGTCAATAAATTTGGGCTTGCCTATTGCAACAATAAGAATATCCGCCCTTTTACAGATTTCCCTTAAATCCTGTGTCTTGGAATGTGCCACGGTTACTGTTGCATTTTCCCTCAGCATCAAAAGTGCCATGGGTTTGCCTACAATGTTGCTTCTGCCGATCACAACACAGTTCTTACCACAGATATCCACATTGGAACGTTTTAACAGTTCTATAATTCCTGCCGGTGTACAGGATACAAAGCCCGGCTGCCCAATACAAAGGGCTCCTACGCTCTGGGGATGAAAACCATCTACATCCTTTTTGGGATCAATGGCACGGATAATGGCATTTTCATCAATATGCCCGGGAACCGGAAGCTGTACCAGAATTCCGTTTACGTCTTTTCTGCCATTTAATTCTTCGATCAGCTTTAACAGCTCATCCTGGGTAGTTTCCTCCTCAAGCTCATAAGATAAGGATTCAATACCGATATACGCACAGGCTTTTTTCTTGTTATTGACATATACGCTGCTTGCCGGGTCATTGCCCACCTGAATAACCGCAAGACAGATTTCTTTTCCCTGCTCTTTATAAGCAGCGACTCTTTCCTTACATTCATCCTTGATCATAGTGGAGATCATTTTACCGTCTATTATTTGTGCCATAATCCATTCCTACTTTCTATTGTTTATAAAATCTTGTCTCAATTCATCCCAAAAGCTTAAAACAGACCTGTGATCGCCCCTTCTTCATTTACGTCAATGGCAAATGCCGCCGGCTTCTTGGGAAGTCCCGGCATGGTCATAACTGCACCGGTCAATACTACCACAAATCCCGCACCTGCAGAAACGTATACTTCCCTGACACTGATTTCAAAATTCTCAGGTCTTCCCAGCAAAGCCGGATCATCAGAAAGGGAATACTGGGTCTTTGCCATACATACAGGCAGGTTTCCAAAACCCAGATCTGTCAGCTTTTGCAGCTGTTTTAATGCAGCAGGTGCAAAATTTACACCTTTTGCCCCATATATTTCTTTTGCAACTGTTTCTATTTTCTCCTTTAAAGGCAGTTCATCTTCATAAATTGGTTTGAAATGACTTTCTTTTTTCTCCAAAGTCTCCAATACCTTTTCTGCCAGGGCAATGCCGCCCTCACCGCCCTTTTCCCAGACTTCGGAAAGGGCAAATTCACAGCCGCGCTCTTCACAGAAATTGCGTACATATGAAATTTCCGCCTGGGTATCGGTAATAAAGGAATTTAATGTAACAACTACAGGAACGCCGTATTTCTGCAGATTTTCAATATGCTTCTCCAGATTAACGATACCTTTTTGCAGAGCTTCCAGATTTTCTTCATTTAATTCCGCCTTGGGAATGCCGCCGTTGTATTTCAGCGCACGGACGGTAGCTACCAATACTACCGCATCCGGTTTTAATCCGGCTAACCGGCATTTGATATCAAAGAACTTTTCCGCTCCCAGATCTGCGCCGAAGCCTGCTTCTGTAATACAGTAATCAGCCATCTTCAAAGCAGCTTTGGTTGCCCTTACGCTGTTGCATCCATGAGCGATATTGGCAAATGGTCCTCCATGAACCAATGCAGGCGTATGCTCCAGCGTCTGGATCATATTGGGAAGAATGGCATCCTTTAACAGAGCTGCCATTGCGCCTACAGCATGTAAATCTCCTGCTGTCACAGGATTTCCGTCCATATCATATGCCACAATGATCCTTGCAAGCCTTGCTTTTAAATCCTCCATATCCTCTGCAAGACAGAGAATTGCCATAATTTCCGATGCAACTGTAATGACAAAATGGTCTTCTCTTACAACACCATCCATTTTACTGCCAAGACCTACTACTACATTTCTCAAAACCCTGTCATTCATATCCAGACAGCGTTTCCAAACCACCTGTCTGGTATCAATACGAAGTTCATTTCCCTGCTGGATATGATTATCCAACAGTGCGGCAAGAAGATTGTTTGCAGAGGTAATTGCATGAAAATCACCGGTAAAGTGCAGATTCAGATCCTCCATGGGAACTACCTGGGCATATCCGCCCCCTGCTGCGCCGCCTTTTATACCAAAACACGGTCCCAGAGATGGCTCTCTCAAAGCAATGACTGCCCTTTTCCCAAGCTTGCCGAATGCCTGTCCCAAACCTACACTGGTAGTTGTTTTTCCCTCTCCTGCCGGAGTCGGATTGATGGCGGTTACCAGGATCAGTTTTCCCTCAGGGTTGTCCTGAATGGAATTCAAATACTCATTGCTGATCTTCGCCTTATATTTTCCGTACAATTCCAGATCGTCTGCTGTAAGACCGACTTTCTTTGCAATGTTTACAATAGGTTCCAGCACTGCTTCCTGTGCGATTTCAATATCTGTTTTCATGCCTTGATCCTCCTGCTAATTTCTTATGTGAATTTTATATTAAACATTAAATTTCTTCCAGCAATTGCTCAAACTGCTCTTCCGTCATCAAAACACGGCGGGGCTTGGTTCCTTCTTCCGGACCTACCACGCCGACCTCTTCCAGCTGGTCCATAATGCGCGCTGCCCTGTTAAAACCAATTTTGAACACCCTCTGCAGCATACCGATAGAAGCCTTTTCCTTTTCAATGATAAATTTACCTGCATCTACAAAATAAGAATCCCTTTCAGAGGCATCATTGGTAAATCCGCTGCCATTTCCGGCAGCACTCATATTGGAAATCTTTTCTTCTATATCTGACGCATATTCGTTTTCAATACATTGTCCCTTGATGTACTCCACTACCTCCGAAACTTCCTTATCGGAAACAAAAGCTCCCTGGACCCTTGCCGGCTTGGACATTCCCTGGGGATAAAAAAGCATATCGCCTTTTCCCAACAGCTTTTCCGCACCGTTCATATCCAGAATTGTCCTGGAATCCACACCCGAGGACACTGCAAAGGCTACACGGCTGGGCATATTTGCCTTGATCAGACCGGTAATGACATCAACGGAAGGTCTCTGGGTAGCAATGATCAGATGAATGCCTGCCGCCCTTGCAAGCTGTGCCAGACGGCAGATGGATTCCTCTACCTCACCGGGAGCGACCATCATCAGATCTGCCAGCTCGTCTACGATAATGACTACCTGGGGAAGCTTCTCCGGTATAGGCTGTCCGTTATTTTCCGTCATTTCGGAAACTTTTTTATTATAGCCCTTTAAATCCCGGACATTGAAATCCGCAAATTTTCTGTAGCGGTCTTCCATTTCCGCCACACCCCAGTGTAACGCCGCAGCCGCCTTTTTAGGATCAGTCACTACAGGCACCATCAAATGGGGAATGCCGTTATATACGCTTAATTCCACCACTTTAGGGTCGATCATGATCAATTTCACTTCATCCGGCTTTGCCTTATATAAAAGGCTCATAATGATGGTATTGATACACACACTCTTACCGGAGCCGGTAGCTCCCGCAATGAGCATATGAGGCATTTTGGCAATATCCGTTACCACTACCTTACCACCGATATCTTTACCTACTGCGAAAGCCAGTTTGGAATCAAATTCCTTAAACTCCGGCGATTCTAACAGATCCCTTAAAGCAACGGCACTGTTCTCACTGTTGGGCACTTCGATTCCCACTGCCGCTTTCCCGGGTATGGGAGCCTCAATACGAATGTCCGTTGCCGCCAGATTCAATTTAATATCATCTGCCAGGTTTACGATCTTGCTGACCTTAACGCCAACCTCAGGCTGCAGTTCATATCTGGTAACAGCCGGTCCCTGGCTGATATCCGTTACTGTTACATTGACACCAAATGTATGTAAGGTCTGCTGAAGCCGCAAAGCAGTTTCCCGCAGCTGTTTGCCGTTATCTCCGCTTGTCTTGCGTGTACCTTTAGCCAGCAGATTGTAAGGCGGAAATTTATATTCTGTTTTGGGCTTCTTTGCAGCCATCTTTAAATCTTCTGAAATATCCAGATCATTTTCCGTCAGACTGACTTTTTCTTTTACACTTCTATTTTGTGCCGGAGCTTCCGGATTCGCTTTTTTCACTTCTGCCGGGGAAGGCTTTTCTTCCTGAACCGACTGCGTTGCAGGTGAAGCCGCTGTTTTTCTTCCTAAAGCTGTTCCTCTCTGACCGATTTCCTGTCCCAGCACCCGTTCTCCGGCATCCTGTACAGGCGCCTGGTCTTCCAAACCTCTGATCCTGATCCTGGACAGAGCCTCCATTGCCATCTGTCCGTCATCTTCCATTTCAACAGGTGCAGGCGCATCAGCTGTTTTTTCCTTTTCCTTTAAGGTCAGTTGGGAAGCGGATGTAACACCGGATACCTTTTTATCCATGCGGAGCTTCTTTTCCTTTTCTGCCGCCCGCACTTCCATCCGTTCCCTTGCCATTTCTTTTCTTCTGTCCACATCGGTTCTGGCAGTTTCGATCACTGCCTTTCCGCCCTTTTTCACGCCATTCACAAAGGATTTTTCCGTTACCAGCACAAGACATACGATCATCAGAACAAGCATGATGATAATGGTACCGGCTGTTCCTAACAGGCTGTGCATACCGTTTCCTAAAAATCCGCCGATAACACCGCCTCCGTGATGACCCTCTGCCGAAAACCGGTAATAAGAGCTTAAACTGTCACCGATTCCGTCAATGCCGCCGATCAGCGTAAACAGAACACAGCACATACAGAAAAAGATAATGCCGGAAATCAATTTAATGGCAGCCACATGGTTTCCCAGATTTGCCAGTCCGAAATAAACTGCCAGAAACAGCAGCAGGGGAGCCACATATGCCATATATCCGAACAAGCCGAACATGACCTTGCTCAAAACATCTCCCACCTTGCCGATCAGATGAAAATTACATAAAAAAAGCAATATAGTTACAGCCACTGAAGCCAAAAACAGAACCTCATCAATGACTGAATTTTCGTAACGATCCGAAACATTTCTCTTGGAATTGCTTCTACTGTTTGTTTTTCTCTTAGAAGAAGTCTTCCGACCTCTTGTCTGAGCCATACTAAAACCTCCATATCTTAACCCTGTCCCCAAGGCATAACCGATAATAGTATAGCATTATTTTCCCTTTTTCTCAATAAGTTTATGGAGTTTCTTCAACGCGTCCCTGATTCCGCCTACCTGATCGATGATTCCTTCCTTTACGGCTTCCTTTCCCACCAGAATACTGCCCACATCTTTTGTCAGCACTTTTGTTTCCATCATCAGCTCCAGAAAGCGCTTTTCACTGATGTTGCAGTGTCCTGTAACAAAGTGACTGATACGGTCCTGAATCTGTTTAAAATAATCAAAGGTCTGTGCCACACCGATGACCATGCCGCTTAAACGGACCGGGTGGATGACCATGGTTCCCGTAGGAACAATAAAGGAATAATCCGTGCTGACTGCTATGGGAACGCCGATAGAATGACTTCCTCCCAAAACAAGGGAAACTGTAGGTTTGCTCAAAGACGAAATCATCTCTGCAATGGCAAGTCCTGCTTCCACGTCTCCTCCCATGGTATTTAACAGGATCAACAATCCGTCCACATCCCTGCTGTCTTCGATCCTCGCTAACTCCGGCAGGATATGTTCATATTTGGTGGCTTTGGTGCTGCTTCCTAAAATATCATGACCTTCCACTTCTCCAATGATGGAGAGCATATGGATTTTGTGATGCTGTTCATTTTCCGTCAGGTCTACCTGACCGGTCTTTTCAATTTTCTGCTCTATATCCCTTTCCTTTTCCAAAGATTCCTTTGATACTGTTTCGCCCATGTTTCTATCTCCTTTTAAACGTTTGGTTATTGTTTTTGAATATAGTATGTTCAAAGTTTGGAGTTTTATTGATTTGTAAAAGGGTATTTGTCGGTGAAACGGTCGCTTTATCATAAAAAGACAGCGGCTCTGATCAGTTCAAAGCCGCTGCTTTTACAAGACATGTAAAAACATTATTCAAATATCAAAATCATCTGCCGGATGGATCTCCACATCATAGTGCATCTGATCCGGACTCACTTCATAATCATAACTCATTTCCCTTCGGGAATGTCTTTTGGGTACAGGCAGAGGATTTGGAATAAAATTTGTCTGCTGTCCCATATTCTGACTGCCTGCCATATTATGCATATCCATTGCCTCGCCCTCCTTACACTATTCTCCCTCATGGGTCAATAAAGTTTCCACATTATATCTGGGTCTGTGTTTTACCTCAATATAGATCTTGCCAATATACTGTCCGATCAATCCGATGGCGATCAACTGCACGCCGCCTAAAAACCAAATGGACAGGATCAGAGAAGTCCATCCCGGAACAACCCTTCCGCAAAAATAAGACACCAGCGCATAAATTGCTGCACATATACTTAAAAATATAATAACAAATCCAAGTACCGTGATCAGGCTGATCGGTTTAACGGAAAAGGAGGTAATACCGTTCCATGCAAGTGCCAGCATTTTTTTCAAAGGATACTTGCTTTCTCCTGCCACTCTTTCCTTCCGCTCATAGTAAACACAGTCCGTCTCATAACCGATCAGGGGCATCATGCCACGTAAAAACAGATTGGTCTCCTCATATCTAGAAAACTGCTCCACAGCCCGTTTGCTCATAAGGCGGAAATCCGCATGGTTATAAACAGTTTTAACACCCATAACCGCCATAACCTTATAAAACCCTTGTGCCGTTGTCCTCTTAAACCAGGAATCTTTCTTTCTGTCATTGCGGACACCGTAGACAATATCCTTACCTTCATGATATTTATCCACCATTTCTTCAATGACAGCCGTATCGTCCTGTAAATCAGCATCAATGGATATGGTAATATCGCTCATATCCTTTGCCGCCAGAAGCCCGGCGGTAAGGGCGAACTGATGTCCCACATTTCCTGCCAGCTTCAAGCCGCAGATCATCTTACTTTCTCTATGTTCTTTTTCAATCAGTTCCCAGGTTTTGTCCCTGCTTCCGTCATTGACAAACAAAACAAAGCTGTCTTCTGCAATTTTCCCTTTGCCGATCAGGTCCTTTAACACCCTTTTCAGTTCCTTTGCAGAAATCTCCAGAACCTCTTCTTCATTATAACAGGGAACCACCAGTGCCAGTCTATCCATGATATTCCTCCGTAAAAATCAGATTAAATCTGATCGATCGCCTGACTTAAATCTGCGATGATATCATCTACATTTTCAATACCCACAGATAAACGGATCAATCCGGGATCTACTCCCGCCTCTTTTAACTGCTCCTCATTCATCTGTCTGTGGGTATGGCTTGCAGGATGCAATACACATGTTCTGGCATCCGCCACATGGGTAACGATAGCTGCTAACTTCAGGCTGTCCATAAAGCGGACTGCATCAGATTTATCTCCCTTTAATGCAAAGGCGATAACACCGCAGCTTCCGTCAGGCATGTATTTCTGTGCCAGATCATAATATTTATTGCTCTTTAAGCCGGGGTAATTTACCCATGCCACTTTTTCATTCTGCTCCAAAAATTCTGCAACCTTCTGGGCATTCTCACAATGTCTGGGTACGCGCAGATGAAGTGTTTCAAGACCCACATTTAATAAAAAGGCATTCTGGGGTGACTGGATGGAACCTAAGTCACGCATGAGCTGTGCCGTAGCTTTTGTGATGTAAGCTGCTTTTCCAAAACGTTCTGTATAAACGACACCGTGATAGGATTCATCCGGTGTGCAGAGTCCCGGGAATTTATCGGGATATTTCGTCCAGTCAAAATTGCCGGAATCCACGATACAGCCGCCTACTGCCATAGCATGTCCATCCATATATTTAGTGGTAGAATGAGTAACAATATCCACACCATATTCAAAAGGTCTGCAGTTGATGGGGGTAGGGAATGTATTATCCACGATCAGCGGCACTCCATGAGCATGTGCCGCTTTTGCAAATTTTTCAAAATCCAATACTACCAGTGCCGGATTTGCAATGGATTCTGCCAGCACGCATCTGGTATTTTCCTGAAAAACAGCATTTAATTCCTCTTCGCTGCAGTCGGGATCGATCACAGTACACTCAATTCCCATTCTCTTCATGGTGACGGTTAAAAGATTAAATGTACCGCCGTAAACAGTTGAGGACATGATCACATGCTGTCCTGCTTCACAGATATTGAATACCGCATAATAGTTAGCTGCCTGTCCTGAAGATGTAAGCATTGCAGCTACACCGCCTTCCAGTGCACAGATTTTTGCAGCAACCGCATCATTGGTAGGATTCTGCAGCCTTGTATAAAAATAGCCGTTTTCCTCCAGATCAAATAATCTGCCCATCTGTTCGGTAGATTCGTATTTAAATGTAGTGCTCTGATAAATAGGCAGCACCCTCGCTTCTCCGTTTTTGGGAGTGTAACCTGCCTGTACACAGTTTGTCTCGATATTGTAATTCTGATTCATAGATTTTCTCCTTTACAAGCTAAAACCCAGGAATTTCTTTTGAAATCCTCCTGCAACAGTTTCAAAGGCTGCCCCTTTGATCTTACTGTTCTTAAATGCCGTTCCCCAGGCTTTTTCTATTGATTTTGCCAATTCTTTATAATAGGGATTTCTCATTTCCAAAATGTGAGGCAGTACATAGGTTGCCATAAACATATTGTGACTGCGCTGTCTTTCTTCCTGCTCTGCCCTGGAAATTCCCTGTTCCTCATTTTCTTTGATAAAGTCCACAAAGTCCCGGGCTATCCCGGCACAAAACGCCTCTAAATCTCCCTGACTTTCTGCCGCTTCCATTTCATCGGTTCCCTCACCGCAGGATACTTCATAAAGCCGGTTCAGCTCCTGATCAAAATCTCCTGCGATTTCCTGAAACTTTTCAAAGGAAGGTGCATAGGTATCTTTTGAAAATCTGCGGATTCCCATTTCTTCATAGGCAAACAGGCTTCTGATTGTTTCCCGAATATCCATTTGACTCTCCATTTTTCTTATTCATCCCAGTTATGATATACTGCCTGAACGTCATCGCTTTCATCCAGCAGATCCAGGGTACGGTTTAACTGCTTGATAGCATTTTCATCAGTTAATTCCACATAGTTCTGGGGAATCATGGTAACTTCAGCAGAAGCAAAAGTAAGCTTCTCTGCTGTTAACGCATCATATACTGCCTGGAAATCATCCGGTGCCGTAATGATTTCATAGCTGTCTTCTTCCTCGGAAAAATCCTCTGCTCCTGCATCTAATGCCATCATCATCAGATCATCCCCATCCAGCTCACATTCTTCCTTGTCAATGATGATCTGTCCTTTTTCATCAAACATAAAGGATACACAGCCCGGTGTACCGATATTTCCGCCGCCCTTTGTAAATGCACTTCTCACATCTGCCGCAGTACGGTTTTTATTGTCCGTCAGGGTCTCTACGATAATGGCAATACCATTAGGTCCATAACCTTCATAAGTAATGTGTTCATAATTGACTGCTCCGTCTTCACCGGAAGCTCTTTTGATACCTCTTTCAATGGTATCATTAGGCATATTGTTGGCTTTTGCCTTTGCGATTACCTGAGCTAACTTAAAGTTATTGGCAGGATCGGGACCGCCTTCTTTTACCGCTACTGCAATTTCTCTTCCGATAATGGTAAAGATCTTTCCTTTTGCCGCATCATTTTTTTCTTTTTTGTGTTTAATGTTTGCAAATTTTGAATGTCCTGACATATTATTTTTCTCCTTCTTGTTTCTCAGGATTCTTGGAAACCAGAACCCTCTTGATTGTTTTATTTTCAACAGCCAACACCTTAAAGTTGTAACCGTCGTAATCCATATCAAATTCCTCGTTATCCTCGGGAATTCTCTCCAGATAAGAGATCATCAGACCGTTTAAGGTCTCAAAATCTTCACCTGAAAAATCAATATTAAGCTCTTCTCCCAGCTCATCTAAAGGGGTCAGACCGTCAATTTCATAACAATCCTCACCTTTTTGCTCAATAAATGCCTCTTCATCGTCATACTCATCAAAAATATTTCCTACGATCTCCTCCAGAATATCTTCCATGGTGATCAGTCCCGATGTCTGACCGTATTCATCGATGACAATGACTACATGGGTTTTAATGGACTGCATATTTTTGAAAAGAATATCGATTTTCCTCGTTTCGGGAATGAAATCAGCCTCTCTGATCAATCCCCGGATACTCTTGATAGGTTTTCCGCCGTCCTTGCCGTTTTCCAGCATACGACAGGCATCTTTTAAGTGGATAATGCCGATAATATGGTCAAAATTTTCTATGTAGACCGGATACCGGCTGTTTGCCTCAGACAGCATAAAGCCTACTGCTTCTTTTAAAGACATATTTCCGTCGATGCCGATAATGTTGGACCGGTGGGTCATAATATCCTTTGCTTCCTTATCGGAAAAATCAAAGATATTGGAAATCATCTCCGCCTCAGAAGCCCGAAGAACTCCCTGTTCATGTCCCTCATTTACCATGGAGAGGATTTCTTCCTCCGTTACATCCCCTTCATCTTCTCCCGGTCTGATACCCAGTATCCCAATGATCAGAGTGGAGACCGCATTGGTAAGTCCCGTTATGGGAGTCAGCAGTTTATTGACCAGTACAATGGGTCCAATAAAAGCATATGCCCAGCTTTTTGCATATTTAGCACCTATCTTTTTGGGAACCATGACGCCAAAAGTCAGGATAACAAGAAGCAGGACAAATCCGCTGATCAGCAGACTGACCATATTTGCCGCCGTTTCATATTTTCCCAGCAATTCATGAATAGGACTGTCTATGACATTTTGAAATACTCCGATAAAATATCCGCCGATCACCAGTTGAATGCAGGTAATCAATACCTGAACCGTATTGACATACTTTTCCGGATTTTCCGCAAGCTGTAAAATCTGCCTGCTCTTCCTATTTCCGTTCTCTTCTGCATCTTCTCTGATCTGGGGCAGATTCAGATTTTGAATCGCCGAACCAAAACCATAATAAATAACCTCGACTGCCAGCAAAACCAAAAATGAAATGATACTGACAGTCCACAAGGCGTCGTCCATCCTATTATCTCCTTCTAAAAAATCTCAAATTAGAATATATCATTTTGTACAACATTCGTCAACAAAAGCTCTTATGTATGAAGCTCCAGACTGATTTTTAATCCCTTATCTATCCGTCCCATAATATCTCCGTCCAAATGACATATTTTATCCTTTAATCTGGATTTATCAATGGTGCGGAGCTGTTCCAGCAAGATCACCGAATCCTTTACCATGTGATATTTATCCGCAGAAAGCTCAATATGAGTAGGAAGCTTTGCCTTATTTAGTTTGGAAGTGACCGCCGCTACGATAATGGTTGGGCTATGACGGTTTCCCACATCATTCTGGACAATGACCACCGGTCTGATTCCGCCCTGTTCCGAGCCCACCACCGGTCTTAGATCAGCATAATATACATCTCCTCGTTTCAAGTTCATACAACCCCTTTCAACTTTTGCAAACAGTATTGCCCATTTTTGCGGTTGTATACTTTCAAACGGAAATTTTTTCCGGATTTATCTGTAATCTGTATAGTAATCTTTTGTATCCACTACCCCGCCATGGCGGTAAAAGACTCTGGGAATCCGTTTTCCCAGATCGCATGCCAGCTCATAGTTAAATCTGCCGCTTAAATCTCCCAGCTCTTCCATAGTGATGCTTTCCCCACCGTCTCTGCCGATGAGCACAACTTCATCCCCTTCTTTTGCCTCAGGAATTTCCGTTACATCCACCATGAACTGATCCATACATACCCTTCCGCAGATGGGTGCACGCCTGCCGCAGATCAGTACCTCTCCTTTATTGGAAAGCCCTCTGGGATATCCGTCTCCGTATCCTACGGGAATCGTCGCAATGCGCATGGTTTTATGAGCCTGAAAGGTTCCGCCGTAGCTGATACAGGTTCCCCTGGAAATTTCTTTGATATACACAATATGACTCTTTAAAGACAGCACCGGCTTTAAGGAAATGATCTCCTTTGACACTTCCTCTGAAGGCCACAAGCCGTAAAGGGTAATGCCTGCCCTGACCATATCCATGTTTGCCTCAGGCAGCTCCACGATTCCTGCACTGTTGCTGCAATGCCTGATGGGAATATCATATCCGCCTTCTTCTTTTATCCGTTTTAAAAAGCCTTTATATACTTCCAACTGTTCCTTAACGGGCTGTTTATCTTTTTCATCCGCCTTTGCAAAATGGGTAAAGATTCCTTCCGCCTGAATATGCTCCATGGAAAAACATTCTTTGACAAACTCCATTCCGTCATCATCAGGCTTTACCCCGATCCTGCTCATAGCTGTATCCACTTTTATATGTACCAGAGCTTTTTTGTTTACTTTAGCGGCACATGCATCAATTTCCTTAAGCATATCTGATTTGAAGACCGCCATCCGCACATCCGCTTTTATCAATTCTTCATAAGCATAGGGAAAGGTATACCCCAGGATCAAAACAGGTTTTGTAATCCCGCAATGCCTTAAGATCAGCGCTTCTTCCGCCGTTGCTACTGCCATGCCGAAAACATAATCCAGTTTTTCCATTTCTCTTCCGATCTGAACCGCACCGTGTCCGTATCCGTCCGTCTTAATAACACCCATCATCTGAGTGCCGGGCTTTAAATTGCTGTGCATCTGCTCCATATTGTAAACGACGGCATCCAGATCAATATCCGCCCACACCCTGTCATAGTGATTCATCTTCTGCATCTCCTTTTAACACATATTTTAAAGCGTCTGCCATTTCCCCGGCAGTGAGGGAATAAAGGTTCCCTTCTTTTGCTCCATGATCGCCGCATAATCCGTGAATATACACGCCTAAAGCTGCCGCCATGGCACCGTCTTTCATCTGTGCGGCAAGACCGCAGATGATACCTGTCAGCACATCTCCGCTGCCTGCTGTTGACATTCCAGGATTTCCCGTAGTATTCACATATACAAGACCTTCCGGTGTATAGATCCTGGTAGCTGCATCTTTTAAAACCAGCACTGCGCCTAATTCCGCCGATACCTTTAACGCCTCTTCCTGCCATTTTTCAGGCTCCGCCTCCATGGAAATTCCCGTCAGCCTTGAAAATTCCTTTTTGTGGGGAGTTAAAATTACGGTTCCTCCCTTTTCCTGAGCAGCCTTTGCATAAATCTTTAATTTATCCTGTAAGTCCTTTCTCTTTGCCAGTATATTGATCCCATCCGCATCCAGCACAAGAGAACAATGAAACCTGTCCAGTACTGCTTCTATGAGACTTTCCGCTCCTCTGTCCGTTCCGATCCCCGGTCCCACAGCAAGAGCATTACAATCCTCAAGCATTTCCAGTGGATAGCTGTAACCTTCAAAAAAGTACAACAGCGCTTCGGGAATTGCCGCCAGCAGCGCTTCTCTGTTGGCTTTTGCTGTTATGACCTTGGTATAGCCCACACCCATTTTCATTGCCGCCCTGCTGCATAGGATCACTGCACCGCCCATCTGTACTGAGCCCGCAATCACTCCTGCTTTTCCATAAGTTCCCTTATGGCTGTTATTTACTCTTTGGGGCAAATACTTATTTAAATCTGCCTTTTGGAGCATACGTCCATAGGGCATTTTTTCATAAAGTGCCATTTCAGGAATGCCTATATCTTTACAGACAACTTCCCCGCAGAAATCTTTTCCCGGATAAAGCAGATGCCCCCATTTATGAAAGGCAAAGGTAACCGTTAAATCTGCCTGAAAGACACAGCCTAAAACCCTTCCATCATCACTATTGATGCCTGAAGGAATGTCAACAGCAACTTTATAGCCCTTCATACGATTGAGACAGCAGATCATTTCTCCATAACAGCCTGTAATCTCCCTATGGAGCCCGGTCCCAAAAAGGGCATCCACTACAATATCATATTCCTCCATAGGTTGCCCCGTGCTAACTGTATGTCCCAGTCTGCCCAGGATTTCCTTTTGTACTCTGTTTGCTTCTGAAGCCTTCTCATCCTCTTTTGCCATAAAAAAATGAACGGTAAAACCACGTTCATTTAAAATGCGTCCCAGGGCAAAACCGTCCCCGCCGTTATTGCCGCTGCCGCAGGCTATGCACACTTTCACAGCCCTTTTCACAGAGCTGAAACGTTTACAGATTTCATCAGCAGTTACCATGGCGGCACGTTCCATCAAAACCAAAGAAGGCAGTCCTAATTTTTCTGATGTATATTGATCAGCCCATTGCATTTCGGCTGCCGTAACAACATATTTCACTGATAACTCCTTTCCCGGAAGCTTATGACTTTTTTTCTTCCGGCTTCGTATCCGTTGATTTATTTAACATATTTCCCTGTGGGTCATATTTCATATCAAAAATATCTATAACATCAGGTCCGAAAATGTCATGCATATAGGAATACATTTCCTGGTTCATCCATTCCATTTCCTGCTTTTTTATTACATTCTTTTTTAATTCCACACGGACCTGACTGATCCATTCACTGATCTCTGCAATTTCCCTGGTGTTGCTTTCGATCGCCTCATAGCAGACTTCCATAGTCTGCAGCATCAGTTGATAATTGACTCTTTCGATCTCTCTGGGGAGATCCAGCAATTCGTCCTGATACGCCTCGATCTTTTCATTACACTCTGTAATAAGTCTTTTATGCTCTTCCATGCCCTTTGCCGTCAGACTTACACCATCCATACCGGAAACAATTTCATCCATCAGTTTGGATTTCAGCCTCCTGATATCTTTTATATCATTATTTAAGCCGCCCTGCTTTGCCACAAGACCATTTAATTCCTCAACCAGCTTTGTGACAGCTTTATTTTGATTATGCTGGGTAAAAAGCTGATGCCACTTATTGTCCAATGTCAAAATAGGGAGTTTCTTCCCTGCCAGCGCTTCTTTAAACGAGTCTTCATTTCGTGCCACAAAACCACCTTCTTATTTTTGTCACTCTTTGGATGTTTCATACCGGTTGATATTGTAAGACAGCTTCATCAGACTGTCGGACAAATGAACATTTTCCACCAAAACATCCTCCGGCACATTCAAATCCACATGGGCAAAGTTCCACATTGCCTTGATGCCACATTTTACCAGCCTGTTTGCCACATCTACGGCAGCATTTTTGGGTATGGTCAATACTCCGATATCAATATCGTGTTCCCTGATAAAGTCTTCCAGTTCCTCCATGGGACGGACTTCGATATCCCGGACCTTCTTCCCGATCAGTGCAGCATTCACGTCAAAAATACCGCTGATCAAAAAGCCCCGCCTTTCAAAATTCATATAATTGGCAATAGCTTGTCCCAGATTGCCTGCACCGATCAAAACCAGATGGTGCTTTTTATCCAGCCCAAGGATTTTACCTATTTCCGTATACAGGTATTCCACATTATATCCGTAGCCCTGTTGCCCGAATCCGCCGAAATTATTAAAATCCTGTCTGATCTGGGATGCGGTAACTTTCATAATCTCACTGAGTTCCTGAGAGGATATCCGTTCCACACCTTCATCCTTTAATTCTCCCAAATACCTGAAATACCTCGGTAAGCGGCTTATTACAGCCTGTGAAATTCCTTTTTCTTCCACAGCGGTTGCCCCCTAAATAAAGATAGTTTTATTATAGCTTTCTGTTAAAAGTATGTCAAAGTTTTTCACGGATTCTACATAATTATTCTCAAACAAATGGTGATGCCTGAAGGCAGACCACCCTTGTTTCCCTTTGTGTACCGGTTTTCTTCATTGTATTGCATATCAGACGGACCAAAATTGATATAGAAAATTTCTTTTATATCTAGTATAATCTTGAGGGTGCGATAAACAGGTTCAGGTTGGCAGGGAATGTGTGTTTTTAAAACTCCGTTCCCCAAACACACACATCCCCTGCCAACTTGAACCGTCGCCCACACCAACACCCATACATTGAACATGCAAAAAAACATTAACCTAGAAACGGAGTCATTACCATGATTTTATCCTGTCACGATCTATCAAAATCTTTCAGTGAAGAATTATTATTCTCCCACTGTTCCTTTCATATTGAGGACCATGAAAAAGCCGCTATCATCGGCAGCAACGGATGCGGCAAGACCACTCTTGTACGCATGATCTTAGGCTTAGAACCTGCAGACGAAGGGGTTGTTACCTTTGCCAAAGACAAAACTGCAGGCTATCTGGCACAGCATCAGGATGATATGGACCAGGAAAATTCTATCTATGACGAGCTTCTGACTACAAAAGCCCACATCATCCGCATGGAAGAAACCCTGCGAGAACTGGAAACCCAAATGCATACCGTTTCTGATGAAGAGGAATTAAAAAAGGTCATGGAACGCTACGAAACCCTGACCCATGCCTTTAAACTGGAAAACGGATATACCTATAAAAGTGAAATTACAGGTGTACTGAACGGTCTTGGCTTTTCAGAGGATGAATTTGACAAACCTATTTCCACCTTATCCGGCGGTCAGAAAACAAGGGTGGCATTGGGCAAAATACTTCTGACCAATCCTGACATTATCTTTTTGGACGAGCCTACCAACCATTTGGACATGGCCTCCATCCGATGGCTGGAAAATTATTTGTTAAATTATAAGGGAGCTGTTGTGTTGATTTCCCATGACCGCTACTTTTTAAATAAGATCGTCAGCAAGATCATAGAAATTGACAATAAGAAAGCTACTACCTTCCTGGGCAGCTACACGGACTATTCCGAGAAAAAACAAATCTTAAGAAACAGCGCCATGCACGCCTATTTAAACCAGCAGCGTGAGATCAGACATCAGGAAGAAGTTATTGCAAAATTAAAATCCTTTAATCGTGAAAAATCCATTCGCCGTGCGGAAAGCAGGGAAAAGGCGCTTGCCAGGGTTGAGGTATTGGAAAAGCCCGTGGAAGAGGTAAAACAGATGAATTTTACCCTTACCCCCTCCCGCCTCAGCGGAAATGATGTGCTGACTGTAGAAAATCTGGAAAAAACCTATGGGTCCCATACTCTTTTTCATGATCTAAATATGGATATCAAGCGGGGAGAACACGTTGCCATCATCGGCAAAAACGGCACGGGAAAAACCACCATTCTTAAGATCATAAACGATCTGGTAACGCCCGAATGCGGCTTAATTAAATTGGGCACTAATGTGGAAGTTGGCTATTATGATCAGGAACATCATGTCTTACATATGGATAAGACTATTTTTGATGAAATCTCAGACGATTATCCCGACCTCACAGGAACAGAAATCCGCAATACTCTCGCCGCATTTCTGTTTACCGGGGATGATGTATTTAAAAAGATAGAATCTTTAAGCGGCGGGGAACGCGGCAGGGTCAGCCTGGCAAAGCTGATGTTATCCACTGCTAACTTCTTGATCCTGGATGAGCCTACCAACCACCTGGATATTGCCTCCAAAGAAATCCTGGAACATGCCTTGAACCACTATGAGGGAACCGTCCTTTATGTTTCCCATGACCGTTACTTTATCAATCAGACCGCCCACCGGATTCTGGATCTGGAAAAAGGCAATCTGATTTCCTATCTGGGCAACTATGACTATTATCTGGAAAAACATGGAGATATCTATAGTACGGCTTCCGGCAAGAACATATCCGGCAGTACTGCTTCTGTTTCCAATGCTTCCGTTCAGGCTGCAGATACCTTCCAAAATCAGGCAGCAAAAGGAACAAAAGATGTAAGCGAAGGGAAATTAAGCTGGCAGGAACAAAAAGAAGCTCAGGCAAAACGCAGGAAACTGGAATCTTCATTGCAAAAAACAGAAAATGAAATTTCTGAAGCGGAAGACCGGATCACGGAACTGGAAACAGAAATGGCAAAGCCTGAAATCGCTACTGATATAGGAAAACTCACCGGACTTTCCAAAGAATGTGAATCCCTCCGCAGCCATTTGGAAAAGCTTTATGGAGATTGGGAAGATTTTTCGGAACAATTGGAGTCATTTGCTGATTAGCCACTATATGCCCCCTTCCAGGTACACAAGTGAAATAATAAAAACCTGTTACTTAGAAGGGGCATATTTTTTATGGCATTTAAGCATAAGTTTTCAACGACTGCTTATGATCAGCTCCGAACAAATCCCGGAAATGCTTAGAATATTTTCTCCATTCATATCAGATATATTTTCACAGAGAATGCCATCTTTCTCATAGTAAATTCTGCACTTTCTTCCTTTGTTTACCACTTTATAAACATCCGGATCAGCCACATGAATCATGGTTTTTGCGCTCCACTGATTGACATCTAACTGTGTACATCTGCCCTCTATGGTTATGTCATAGTCCGTTTTTCCTGTTAATTCCAGACTTCCTTCTGTATCTTTTATAAAAATCCTATCCGCTGCACCGTCATATTCCAAACGTTCCAGTTTCAGACCTTCTATAAATAATTCTTTTGCTAAAGCTCCTATCTCACAATGTTCTGTATAGTTCTTAGGCAATGAAATGACCACATCCACAGACTCTTCAGCCTCATACCGGCTGATTCCTTTTTTCTTCACACAATCAATATCCAGTCTGTTCTTTTTTTCATCCAGCTTTATTTTAAATATAGAGCCCAGATCCTCTAAACTATCTGATTCTAACCTGATATGGATTTTCTCATCATCACCGGAAAAAATCATGATTTTTTTAGCGCTTCCCATATGAATATCAAAATGTTTGCTGCAGTCAATATCGTAAACCGTTTCGCTTCCAAAACGTGCTGTCTTTTTTCCTGTATTCTCATTTTCTGCCAGCACTAACTCATCTAATGTGATCCCGAATATTTCTGCCAGACTGACCATATTTTCAACATCCGGCAACCCTCTGTTGGTTTCCCACTTGGTAATTGCCTGTCTGGATACACTGATTTTTTCTGCCAATTGCTCCTGTGATAATCCCCGACTCATTCTAAACTGTTTTAATCTGTCTCCAAATTCCATTGTTCTTCCTCCATTTTTGTGTCTTTAAAATATATTGTGTTTCATTGACACATTCATTCTATCCATACCTTTAGACAGCCACTACCAACATATATATACATATCCAAAAAAGGATGCTACTTTTGGTAGCATCCTCATTTTCATCTATCGGTCTGCATAGGTTATTCTCTTTTATTTCCTTACCAGATTCATATCCTGATTTAAATCAAAGGCTGACATTTCAAACATTTCTCCCAGCACCTTATCATATACGGCAATATTAAATCCGTCATAATCCATGGAAAAATCCGTTCCGTTTACCAAAATGGAAGCAGACAGATCGGCTATGGCTCCCGGAGAAAAAACTGTTACATTCAGACCGTTTATTTCTGCGGAAAACTCATCTGTTCCGCCATTTTCTGTATATGCTTCATCTGCTGTAAAACCGGTTTCATAAATCACATTCCCGCCATCCAGAATCACCGTATATGGAGCTTCCGAATTTACATTCAGACTGCAATGCAGACCCAGAGTATGATTTAAAAACGTAATGTCTTCCTCTGAAAAAGAATTCTTTCCGTTATTTTTTGCACTGATGCAGACCATATAATTTTCATCAGCCAGAAGCGGAATATATTCTTCAAAATTTTCTGCACTGACTAACTGACATTTTGCCTTCTGCCTGTAAAACAATTCTGCATCCGCTGCCCACTGGACATAATGGGTATTTTCCCTCTTATCCTCAAATTCGTAATGGGAAATCAGATATTCCCCCATCATCATGGAGACCTTTTCCGCCTGTAATACGTTAATATGCGCCTGTCCGTCCAGCAGCACATTCATGTTCAAAAAAGGCGTATCCGTTTCCTTTGCAAGAATTTCCACACTGTTGTACAGCTTCTGTCTTTCTGCATTGCCGTTGGGGGTTTTGATCAGCACCAAAGGAACATTTTCTTCTTTACAAAGGGCAATGATCTTTCGAAGCCAGGTTTCCGCCCGTTTTGGTATAGGCTCCAATGCAGTCTGAGCCGCCACTTCTGCCTTGGCATCTTCTTCATAATCCGCTGCAAATACAAAGGGGGAATATCCCTTATAAGGATCTCTCTCATCATAAAAAGCAAGCTCCGCTTTTCCCTCATAAAAGTCCGTCCATGTATTGTGATACTTCGCCAAAGGGAAATAATAGGAGTACCGCATGCCCTCAGGCACGCTGTCCCTGATCGCCCGGATCTTATTGAGGGACATGGGCAGATCGTCCAGATTGATATGGGTTACGCCTTCCTCTTCGTAGTCCTCGCCGTAAACCGTAAACACATCCAATACGATGACCTTCGGATTCTGATGCTTCAAAGCCTCTTTGATGTAATAATAGGATACCCACATAGGCTGTTCATTGGCACAAAAATCATAGGAAGTAATACCGTACTCATGAAACAAAACAGCCGGAGCCATATCCGCATACATCTGGCTGGAACCAATAAACACCACATCCAGGGTATTTTCCTCTTCCCCATAAAAGCCTTTGACCTTTGTGGTCACATTGTACTCCCCTTCTGCCCATTTATCACGCAGCATTTCCTGCACATAAAGAAACAACGCAGCAAAAATAACAACAAAAAATATACATTTTATGGCGGTCTTCCACTTTTTCATCTAAAATCCTCCATAAATAAACTGTGCAGAGTCATATCCCGGACCATAGATTCCTGCAATTAAAATTGCAAATATTCCTGCAAACAAAACAATCCACCTGAAAACCAGAGGCTGTTTTCCAAAGGATTCCCGGATGGAAATTCCCTTCTCATGCAATACGCCTGCCACCATCAGCAAAAGTACACATAAGATCAGCAGCAGCCACTCTTCCTCTGCAAGCCCCAGGGCATAAAGCTGTCCCGAAACCAGAATCCAGGGATTCCACTTCATAAACAGATGGCTTACCATATAAATTGCCTTGGAGGTATTTTCCGCACGGAAAAAGATCCAGGCTGTCATGACCAGAAAACAGGTAAACAATCTGCTGAATAGCCGATGGGCAAAACCGCTCCTTTCCATTCCACTCAATTTCATCAGACCGTTCTTTACAGGCATTAAAATTTCTCCCATGACCTGATAAAATCCATGCAGCAGTCCCCATACAATATAATGGGTTCCGATTCCATGCCAGATACCGCTTATAAAAAAGGTGACCATAATATTGATCCATTTTCTCAGTTTTCCTTTACGGTTTCCCCCTAAAGGAATATAAATATAATCTCTCAAGAAACTGCTGAGAGTAATATGCCATCTGCGCCAGAAATCTTTAATGGACAGGGCAAAATAAGGATGATCAAAATTTTGTGGAAGCCTGATCCCCAAAGCCTGGGCGCTTCCTGCCGCAATTGCCACGCATCCTGCAAAATCCGTATAAAGCTGCAGGCTGTACAAAATTCCTCCGATCCAGAAATAAATGCCGTCATAGCTTAAATAATTGCTAAATATTTCATTGACAACCATGTTGCATCTATCCGCAATGACCATCTTCTGGAAAAATCCCCACAGGATCAGATAAGCTCCGTTTTTGACATTTTTCTCTTCAAAGGCATGTCCCTCAAAAAGCTGATGTCCCAGTTCTTCATACCGCGGAATAGGTCCCTGTAAAATCTGTGGGAAAAAGGTTATAAACAGCAGATACTTAAAAAAGTTTTTCTGTGCTTCGATCTTCCCTTTATGCACATCCACCATATAAGCGATGGTCTGTAATGTATAAAAGGAAATACCCACAGGAAGAAGTACTGCAAACCGGTCCAATCCCATTGCATTTACAAATCCCAGACCGGAAGCACATAGTTTCAGCCAAAGAAGTATTCCTGCATTTACTATGATAACTGCAGCCAGCCATTGCTTTGACCTGCAAAAAAAACTGCCGTAGCAATAAGTGGTTACTGCCGTAAGCAGCAGGAAAATCCACATTTTCATGGAAAAACAACTATAAAAAAAGATACCGGAAACAAGCAGTAGAATCCACTGCCTGTTTTTCGGTATCGCATAATACAAGATCAATAATAAAACTAAAAATACAAGATAAGCTACAGATATAAAATCCATAAAAATTACATTTCCTCAAAAGTTTTTCTGATTTCCTTAATGAAATCCCCACTATTGAGTACTGTAACATCTTTTAAAGAAGTTATCAATGCCAAATCTTTTGTCATTCTGCCGGATTCAATGGTTGCAATGGTTGCTTTCTCCAATTTATCCGCAAATTCCATCAATTCAGGAAGCTCATCCAGCTCTCCTCTCTTGCGTAGTGCACCAGTCCATGCAAAGATCGTTGCAACGGAGTTGGTTGAGGTTTCTTCGCCTTTTAAATGTTTGTAATAATGTCTCTGTACTGTTCCGTGAGCTGCTTCATACTCATAAACGCCGGAAGGAGAAACCAGTACGGAGGTCATCATGGCAAGGGAGCCAAAAGCACTGCTGACCATATCGCTCATAACGTCTCCGTCATAGTTTTTACAAGCCCAGATAAATCCGCCCTTTGCCTTCATAACACGAGCCACTGCATCATCGATGAGGGTATAGAAATATTCAATGCCTGCCTCATCAAATCTGGTCTTATATTCTGCATCAAAAATTTCCTGGAAAATATCTTTAAAGGTATGGTCATATTTTTTGGAAATGGTATCTTTTGTTGCAAACCACAGATCCTGTTTGGTATCCAGCGCATAGTTAAAACATGCTCTTGCAAAACTTGCAATGGATTTTTCCGTATTGTGGATACCCTGGATAATGCCTGCTCCCGTAAAGTCATGGATCAGTTCTCTCGTTTCATTTCCGTTCTCATCAGTAAACACCAGCTCCGCTTTTCCCGGTCCCGGCACTTTGATCTCTGTATTTTTATATACATCTCCATAAGCATGACGTGCAAGGGTAATGGGCTTTTCCCAGTTTCTGACACAGGGCTCAATGCCTTTTACAACGATCGGCGCACGGAATACAGTTCCGTCTAAGGCAGCACGGATAGTTCCGTTAGGGCTTTTCCACATTTCCTTCAGATCATATTCCGTCATACGTGCTGCATTAGGTGTAATGGTAGCGCATTTTACCGCAACGCCGTATTTCTTGGTAGCCTCGGCGCTGTCAATGGTTACCTGGTCGTTTGTCTCATTTCTGTATGTAAGTCCCAGATCATAATACTCTGTCTTTAGATCGATATAAGGAAGTAATAATTCATCCTTGATCATCTGCCAGAGAATTCTGGTCATTTCATCTCCATCCATCTCAACAAGGGGTGTCTTCATCTGAATTTTTGCCATCTGTTCATGTCCTCCGTTTTATGTTTTATATTGTATCAGCTGCCGGACTGAATATTGCCGCAGCCACTGATCGTTTCCTTTAATCCAGCAGACCCTTCTGCTGAATATTTTCATATGCCTTTAACATATGATGCTTTGCCAGTTCTGATGCTTTCTCTCCGTCATGCTCCTTGATCGCTTCCATGATCTCCCGGTGTTCATGATTGGAAGCATTGCCTCTGGAGCCCTGTGCCAAAGTCTGTTTTCTGACTCTGTACACATACTGATGGAAGTCTTTTAATAAATGCTCCAGCATTTTGCTGTCACATGCCTCATACATGATCTCATGAAAACGGTTGTCCAGAACAGCGATCTGTTCTGCATGTCCCTTTTCTGCATGAAATTCTGCCAGATAAACATTTTCTTCCATTTCCTGCATCTGTTCTTCTGTAATATGCTCTGTAGCCCATTTGGCACAAAGTCCTTCCAGAAGAGACCGGATCATATAAATATCCGCCACATCCTTAGAGGTGATTCCCGTTACATATGCCCCTTTATTGGGAACAATACGGATCAAGCCCTCTAATTCCAACTGTCTGAAAGCTTCCCTGACCGGAGTTCTGGAAACTCCCAACTCTTCTCCGATCGCCGCCTCCCGCAGTTCATCATTTTCCTTATACTTTCCGTTTAGGATATCTTCCCTGATCTTGTGGAATACTCTTCCACGCAGGGAATATTTGTCCGTAACCTCTTCCTTCAGATTATAGTCACTCATGAATTTTACTTCCTTTTACTGTTTTTTCTCCCCCGGATAATCGATTCCAAGCTTCTGACAGGTCAGAATGATCTGTTCGATCAGCTCTTCATCTGTAATAACCGTTACACGACCGTCCTCATACTGTAAATCAACCCATTTTTTCAACTCTGCGATCAAAGCATCATTTTTCTCAAACTGCTCCTCACCTTTCAATTTAAAATAGGTATTGATCCAGTGGGCAATGCCCGCAAGACCGGATGTATTGGACACAGCACAGAGCACCGGTCTGTTTAAAAACTTCTCTGTATCAAAGATATTATAAATTTCTTCATTTTTCAAGAGACCATCCGCATGGATTCCTGCCCTTGTCACATTAAAATTCTTACCTACAAAAGGCGTTCTTGGGGGAATCTCATAGCCGATCTCTTTTTCGTAATATTCAGCAAGCTCCGTAATCACAGTAGTATCCATACCATTTAAATCGCCCTTTAACTGAGCATATTCAAACACCATAGCTTCCAAAGGCGTATTTCCGGTACGCTCGCCGATACCGAACAGGGAAGTATTGACACCGGAACAGCCATAAAGCCATGCGGTTGTGGAATTGGATACTGCCTTATAAAAATCATTATGTCCATGCCATTCAATCAGGGAATGAGGTACTCCCGCATGGGTATGGATGGCATAAATAATACCCTGTACACTTCTGGGGATAACCGCACCGGCATAATTGACACCATATCCCATAGTATCACAGGCACGGACCTTGATCGGAATCTTATATTCCTCCATGAGCTTCATCAGCTCCAGACAGAAAGGCACAACATAACCGTAAATATCTGCCCTTGTTATATCCTCCAAATGACAGCGTACGCTGATGCCCTCCTCCAGACAGTCACGTACAACGCTCAGGTAATGTTCCATAGCCTGTTTTCTGGTCATTTTCAGTTTCAGGAAAATATGATAATCGGAACAGCTTACAAGGATTCCTGTTTCCTTCATACCGATTTCCTTTACCAGCTTGAAATCCTCCTTGCTGGCACGAATCCAGCTTGTAACTTCAGGAAATTCATAACCTCTCTCCATACACTTATAAACTGCGTCCCTGTCCTTTTTGGAATAAAGGAAAAACTCACTGGCACGGATCATGCCGTTAGGACCGCCCAGCTTGTGCAGGTAATCATAAATTGTCACGATCTGCTCCGTGGTATAAGGGGCTCTGGACTGCTGTCCATCCCTGAATGTGGTATCCGTGATCCAGATATCCTTGGGCATATTGTGAGGCACGATCCTGTCATTAAAAGGAATTTTAGGAACCTCCGAATAAGGAAACATATTTCGGAAAACATTGGGTTTTTTCACGTCATCCAAAATATACATATGCTCCTCAATTTCCAACAGGTTATTGTGCGTATTCATGGTTATAGGTCTGTTTTCAAAATGATTTCCGGCATCATACTCTTTATTCATATTCATAGGTCTGGTCTCCTCTCAGAACATAGTGTGAAAAAGGACTTCTTCACGTTCCTGTATTATTGTATACAATCATACTTTATATGTCAATAATCTTTAAGGACCAGGTCTTCGAAATAATTTTTCTCCATCCACCATTCCATATCCCTGCTTTGACCAGGGTTCTTCCAGATCAATGGCAGCGCCCCGGATTTTTGCCATTAAATTTTCAATGCTGATGGCGGGATACCTTTCCAGTACCAATGCTGCAAGCCCGCTGACAATGGGACAAGCCATAGAGGTTCCGCTCTTTTTAATATAGCCCGTGGGATTTCTGCTGGAACAGGATATGATTTCCGTTCCGGGCGCCACCACATCAGGTTTTCTCAAAGAATAAATGCTGGGGCCCCTTCCCGAATAGATCTCACATTTTTTGCTGTTGGGAAAAGATATATTTCCGTCATGGCATCCCACACAGATCGTCTGTGTACTTTCTCCCAAAATAGAGAGACTGTTTCTGGCAGGACCTAAATTTCCTGCCGCTGTCACTACCAGAATTCCCAATTGAAAAAACTGCCGGATATAGGAATGGAGCAAGTCTCTTTTTTCCCTGTCTTTTGCAGAATCACTTTTTTCAGGTATACCGATGGAAATATTGACAATGCGGATTCCATACCTTCCGTGATTTTCTAAGATCCATTCCAGGGCATGAAACAGATCCTGCATCTGCCCTTTTCCGTTTCTGTTGAGAATCTTCCCAACGATCAATCCTGCTTTTGGTGCGATTCCCTGATATCTTCCTCTGCTGGCTCTTCCGCTTCCTGCCAGGATGCCGCATACATGTGTACCGTGTCCGCTGTCATCATAACAGCCCATACTGCCTCTTTTGGTAAAATCAATAAATTCCAATAATCTGTCATCAAAATCTTTATGATAAAAAATGCCTGTATCCAATACACATACATTTACATTTCTTCCGGTCAATCCCAATTCATAAACTGCATCCATATGCAGTTGTTTTCTGACTCTGTCCAATGAAAAAAACTCCCGTTTTTGTTATATTATGTCGGGAGTTTTCCTTCTGTCCTTATGAAATTTATTTTTTTATTTCCTTTTTTGAAAATCCCAGCAGCAACATGAAACCGCCCAGGGCACCAAGCCCAACAGCCAGTATCCATCTGATATCCAGATAATCTCCTGTATCCGGGGTATCATCAAGACCTTCCCCATAGGTAGCCTTGCTTCTTTTCTCAGATATCCTGTCCTTTAATTCTCCCTGGGCACCATACAGCGCATAAGGAGAAAAATGCTCTACGTCAAAGGAAATATACTTCTTATTATCCTTTTCCAGCCATGTACAAAAGGTAATCTCCGGCTTGCCGTTTTCATCCAGACTGATCACGCAGATCTCATCATCCAGCAGTTCCGGCGGAACAGGCATGGTAATGGTCAATGGATTTTTCCCAAGCCTTGTAATGGGAATGGTATCTGTAGGATCGTACATGGACAAATCCATGGTAAAGCAATTCTCTTGATTGACTTCACCGTAATACGCTTCTATCTGTTCTTTTAATTTTCCCTCTCCCTGTCCCGGATTGGATAAATAAAAATGATATCCATCTAAATTGACCGTAGAACCGTTCGCCGCAATATCAACGGAATCAGCCTCTATCCGGCTGTGATCGATCACCATCAGACCCTGTATGGAATTATCCGATACAGCCCCTTCTTCTGCAGGATATTCTGTTTTCTCCGTTGTTATGACAGGATATTTCTTTCCATAAACAAAAACATGATCGGGAATCTGCGCCATAGTCTGTGGAACAGTAGAAGCGACCACTTCTGCTTTCGGCTCATTGGCATTTCCGTTCAATACATATATCTGCCCTTCAAATCCCGGATAATCCCTGTCTAATACCGTATTCTTAAGGTCATCCCCATCCAGTCCTTTGTTTACAACCGCTGCTGAAATGTCACTAAAGCAATTACCTCTATAACTGTCGTTGGTAAGCCGTGTAGCACTTTCTTCATAAGAAACCTTTGGAAGATCATTTCCCAAAAAGACAACGCAGTCTGTTTCTCCGGTTCCGCCAAAAGCCATCAGCCCTACTTCTTTTACAGATGCCGGAATACGGACTGTTTCTATAGGACATCCATAAAACGCCCTGTCACGGATCTCTGTCAAAGCGCTTCCGCCGGATATATTTCTAAGCCCGCTGCAGCCGGAAAATGCTTCTTCCCCTACAACTTTAAGGCTGTCGGGAAGCGTTATCTGGGAAATTTCCGTATGGTCCTTAAATACCCCCGGCGCAATCCTTTTTACATTGGAAGGAATGGTTACCTGGGATGCGCTTCCTTTATATGCCAGAAGGATTCCGTCTCCCACTACAAGAAAGTTATTGACATCTGCCTGAAGCCAGTTATCCATCCATTTTGTATGTGCAAATGCATCCAGTCCGATTTCTGTCACCGAAGAAGGAATGGTAACTGCCGAAAGATCATCGCAATGATAGAAAGCTCCGTTACCGATAGACTCCACGCCTCTTGGAATCTCAACGAAAGTCAGCCCGCTTCTGGCAAACGCCAGTTCTTTGATCGTTTTTATACCTGAAGGAAAAGTAAATGACAATAAGGAGTCATCCTGATAAAATGCTTTGTACGCAATAGAATCTCCTCCTGCTACAGCCTGTGTATAATCCACCTGGTCCATGCCGGTTTCAGATACACTTTCCGCCGTATTTCCGGAATTTCCTCCATAAACGTTTCCCTGGGTGGAATCCATCAAGATGACTGCCTGCCTGGATACAACCTTTGTTCTGCCCAAAACTCCGGGACTGTCAACATCCCACTCCACATAATTTTCCACATCAGAAACATTGGGCTTTGATTCTCGTTCCTTCTCTTCTTCCTGGACATCCTGTACCCAATGGGGATTCACATTACTGCTGCTCTCATACTCTGTTTTTGATGCATGATCTGCCTCAAATTCATCAAAAAAATCTGCAGCAGGTGTTCCCTCATCAGCTATGATATTCAAATTATAACATCCATCAAATGCCGTTGGATCAATGGTTGTAACCGAAGGCGGGATGGAAACATCCTTTAGATTTCTGCAATCCTCAAAGGCTTTTGTCCCAATATAATTCACACTGTATGGCAGCGTGATACTCTTTAAGCCTGCAGCATTTGAAAAAGCATAATCTCCGATTTTTTCCAAATGACTGCTGACCCCGATCTCTTCCAGATTTTCACAGCCCCAAAAAGCATATTTTTTGATCTCTGTTACTGTATTCGGCATTACATAGGTACTCTTTTCCCTTCCTGCCAGAACCTGATAGATTGCCGTTTTATCATCATTATAAAGAATGCCGTCTTCACAAATAAAATTGGGATTTCCCTTCTTGATGGTAATGGTCTTCAGATCGTCACAGCCTGCAAAAGCGCTGGTTCCGATTTGTGTTACCGATGCCGGAATTGTCACAGCAGACAGGTTATCACAGTCCGCAAACACTCCGTTTCCAATGGTCCTGACGCCATCAGGCAGAATTATCCTGTTCAAATATCGGCAGCCGCTGAACGCACCGTCTTCTATTGTTTCCAGGCTATTTGGCAGTGTCACATAAGATAAAGAGGTGCAGTCAGCAAAAGCCTCTGCACCGATGGTCTTGACTCCGGCAGGAACAGACACGGACGTAGCCGTGCCTGTATATTTTACCAATTTATCTCCATCCATCATAAATCCGTTATTGGATGGACTTGTTGCATTGATTCCCCATGGTGGAATCTGTGTCAATACAACTGCCAGTACAAGAAAGACCGTTCCCAGCAGTTTTAATATATGTTTCTTCATAGCCGCTCCTAACCGGGAATTACCTTAACAACCCTTCTCTTGCTTCCTTTCATAAAGAACAGCATTACTGACATCAGCGCAAGACCGATGGACAAAAACCATTTCGGATGAATGGGATCTCCTGTAACCGGTGTGGAATCAATAGTTCCATTAGCAGACATATTATCCAGATCCACATAGATCGTATATGGTGAAAAATGTGTTGCTACAAAGGAAATACAGGGAACTCCGTCAATGGTAGTAAAGTTTGCCTGAAGTTTTTCTAATGTATTGTTATTGATAACGGCTCCTGCCTTGTTATTTCCTGCATAGGATGCAAGGGCATCCGGGATCGGCATGGTAATCTTTACACTGATTCCGTCCGTATTCTGGATCTTGGTTGTACCGGTCTTATCATATAGACTGATATCCATGGCAAAATATCTGATATTATCCAGCGAGCCATATTCATTCAGCAATGCCTGTTCAACTGCATTTCTGGCAGCTTCGCTATCCGTGATCTTAACAATGTAATCGTCTGAAGAACCATTGACAGTTGCGGAAACCAGATTGGAATTGGAAATGCCGCTCTTATTAACGTTTACCTTAGTTCCGCTATTGGTCCTGTTGGCATTGTTTCCGCTGACAGATCCCTTATTAGGGCTGCTGGAACCGCTTCCATTAGAACCGTTGCTGCCATTGTTTCCATTGCTTCCGTTAGCGCCATTGGCTCCATTGTTAGTTCCGTTACCGCCATTGGAACCGTTCGCTCCGTTATTGCCATTAGAACCATTGTTTCCGTTATTGCCGTCATTACCATTATTGCCGTTATTGCCGTCATTTCCGGTATTATCGGAAGAACCGCGCTTATACTGGGCATATACGTTCGTATCTTCAATAATATTGTCAAATTCAGGCAGCCATCCCGTAAAGGTATAGCCCTCCCTCTCAGGAACTGTGGAAGGCGCTTTTGCAGCATCTCCTTCACGGACCTTCTGGGTGCTGATCTTCAAAGAACCATCATAATTATAGAAGGTAACTGTATAAATGGGTCTGTTATCAACCGGTTCTTCCGGAGCCGGTTCATACTCAGCTTTTACCTGCAGATTGCTGGTAATATTCTTATAATCCGGGAACCAGCCTGTATGTACCCAACCTTCTCTTTCCGGTGCTTCCGGCGGTACTGCGTCCCCTCCATGTTTTACGGTCTGGGTATCTAACAGCACAGAGCCATCATAATTATAAAATTCCACCGTATATTCAGGTATCTCTATTCTCTTAACAGTAAATCCATAATGATTTGCATATGTATAAGCTGTGGAAGGGTTTTCACATTCAATGATCAAACCCGGTATCAGCTCAGTCTCACCGGTTTCCTCGTCAACAAGTACAAAAGCATTTCCCGAAATAAAGGAAGTCTTTTCCGGTATCTTGATACCCGTAAGGGCTGTATTTCTAAATGCGTAATCACCGATATCTTCTGTCTGGTCAGATACTTCACAATAATACAGATTTTTGCAATTGTTAAAACAATACTCAGGAATTGCCTTCAAAGGTGCACTTCCGAATAACACCTGTTTAATCGACTCACAGCCTTCAAAAGCTCTTGGTGCAATTTCGGATACATTTGCCAATTCTTCTTCACTGATGGTACTGGTGGATACCTTATCGCCTCTAAGCTCCAGACATTCTACAATTCTCTGGGTTCCGTCATCCTTCTTTTCATAAATGATGCCATTATTACAGGAGAATTTAGGACTTCCCGAAAAATCTACACCTTCCAGGGCAGAACACTTATAAAACGGCAGGGAATCCATTTCCTCAAGGGTTTCAGGCAGGATCACCGTTGTAAGCAGATCATCATCCTCAAATACCTTTGCTCCGATCCGCTCTCCGCCTTCTTCCTCAGAGCTTCTCATAATAAAGGATTTCAGACTGCTGCAGCCTGCAAATGCTCCGTCAGGCACATCCGTTACGGAATTTAATATCACGCTGTTAATGTATTCATTTCCCTTATATACATCTGCATTCATATTGTAGACGCCTTCAGGAATCGTTGCTCTTAATACAGCATCCACGACAGCTGCTTCATTGTCAGAATATGTAACATTGGCATTGTTGCCGGAAACCTGGATCTGTCTGTATTTAGCATAAGCGCTTCTTACGATTTCATTCTGTTTTTCTTTTAATTCCGGATTAGATGTCAGGCTGTAATCACCTGTTGCAAAATCCTCTTCAAAATCAGGCGCATCTACCAAAGTAGGAGTCGCTTTTATTACCTGTCCGGTGGTTTCATCCTTTTCAACTACCAGTTCAACCTGCAGATTGTAAGGGAACGGGCTGGTATAAGAAATATATTTGGTTCCCTTGGGATTGTCAGGGTCATTATAATTATTTCCCTCTGTCATGGCATACAGGAATGGCTCGCTTTCAACACCTTCTCTGCTGATGGTTCCCACAAAATGGAGTTTAATATCTCCATCCATGGTTTCCGTATAAAATGCCTTGTCTCCGATTTCCTTAACTGACATGGCATTGGCAAACTCTACCTCTGATAACGCTTCACACCCGTTAAACGCCATAGCACCAATAGATTCCATAGCTTCCGGAATATATACATACTCTATTTCACCTTTCCTTTTATATTCTGAAAGGAAAGTAGCATCCAATCCTTTAATGGAAATACCGCCGATCATTCCCGGAATATTTAAAATAGAGGTGTCAGCATTTTCATCATATAGCTGGATATACTTCAGATTTCCATAATTTGTATATGCCCCGTTGGCATCTCTTTCTCTCTGCACAATAAAGAGATAATTATCCTGTGCCCTCTCATAAAGACCTTCATAATCGGCACCCTCATCCCATTTTATGGTATATTCGTGCCTGCAGGCATATTTATATGCCTCTGAAGAACGTGAGCTGATAATACAGAATTTATCGCCTAAAGTAGGTTCTCCAATGGGGACATTATAACCCAGATTCGTTTTACCAAAGGTACAATTTTCAATATCTCCTTCACAATTACCGGGTTCATGGCCGCATTCAAATTTCATACTGTTATTGGGCACTGTTACCGTTAACAAACTGGAACAGCCCTTTACATTACTTGCCGCAAAAACACCATTACAGTTAGGCAGTGTCAATTCCTTCAGGCTTTTACAGTCACGGAACCAGTGTGCCGCATTGCTGACATCAACTGAATTTTCCTGAGAACCTTTTAAATTTCGCGGTAAATATACACGCTGTAAATTCTCACAGCCCCAAAAGGCGCCTTCACCCAATGTATTTAAATTTGTATTTCCGTTTGCACTTTGTATCTCACCGTTGATCATTCTGTCGTGACCATACAGATTTGCTTCATTAAGCCCTGTACAGTTCATAAAGCATCCTGCACCGATGATCTGTACCTGGTCCGGTATATCCACACTGTACAGATCCACACAATTGGCAAAAGCATAATTGCCGATCTTCGACAACTGTGTAGCATCTGAATCGCTGAAATCTGCTAAAGTTACAGAAGAAAGAAAATTACAGTTTTCAAAAGCACGATTGCCAATTGCGCTTACATTATTGCCAAGATTTACATTTCTCACACTGCACTTTTTAAAAGCATTATCACCAATCGCAGCAAGATTTGCCTCGATCACAAGCGTACTGAAACGCTGTGCCCCTTCAAAAACACCTACTCCATCATTAACATACTGTCCTGTTACTGCAGCCACATCGCCTTTAATATCTAATTGATATCTGGTACTTCCGATATACCTTATGGTCAAAACCAGTTGTTCTTTCTCATTTCCATTTTCATCATATAAGGTCCGTCCATTCCATGCCGCTTTATCTTTGGCAAGACACAGCTTAAGCTTATCTGTAGGAAAAACGGCATTCTCGGAAACATCCAATTCCACACCATCAGGTAAGTAATAAAGGGGACTTTCATTTCCAAAAACAGCTCCCAGATAATGAGTCTGCGCTTCTGCATCATAATCAACATACTGATATGCCGCAATTTCCTTATCAATTTTCAAAACCGACAGTTCGTCGCCATTTACATTATAATAAACTACAACGCCTGCCCCTTCATCTGTACCGCTTGTAACACGGGCTACACCAAATACTCCGTCTTCCCTGTAAAATACAGGATTATTATTATCTGCATAATTGGGTATTTCAACATCAATGGGACATTCATTTAATTGAATCTGATCTGCATCTACCGCTTCCACATCTTTTACAGGAATCGCCGCAACGATCAGTGCCGATATCATAAAAATGCCGGATAACGTTCCCAGAACGGTTCTCCTTATTTTATTTGTCTTTCCCTTTGACTTTCCCGCTTTCATTTTAGCCATAACTATTCTCCTTTTATTCTTCCACACGCTTTGCAACAACGACAAAACGTCCGTCTTCTTCCTCGTAATCACATGTAGATAAAGTCAGAAGCTGGTCTCCGTAGCTGGCAGTCACTCCCGTATCATACAAAGAGATTTCCGCCATTTCCTTCATATAAGAATCAAATTCCTCTTCCGAATTTGCCTCAATAAACTGATAGTACTTAAAAACCACTTCATCCTTCCGGTATACCCTGGAGCGGAACACATACATCACTTCATAGATACCCTCTTCATAAATGGTATCGAATTCAATGATCTTATGTTTCTCATAAAACTTTTCACTGGCATACTGGTCCAGGGAACCGAACATTTTACCGGAACGCATATTGTGACCATAAATGATAAAATTGGTACTGGGCAGCTTAATATCACATGCTGTATCCATAAATAATGTACCATTCCGGTCCTCTTCCAAATTTATATTATGATTTTGATAATATTCATTATCTCCTGTCTGCATTACAGGATAATCAATTATTGTATCGGCAATTTTCAGCCATCCGATTAGGTTTTGGTTCTGATGATATAAAGATTTATATTGTTCCAGCACTTTAAAGTATCTGGTTTCATCCCCTATCTGCTCTTCAACGATCTGATCCTCATACATATTGTTGACCGTTTCGTTTTCCTTGATCTTGGCAAGGCGTGCATTTTCCCTGTCCACCCTGATAGATTCATAACAGTAAAATCCAAAATATCCCAGACAGGATATTGCCACCAATAACAGAACAAACATGGAAATCTTACGAAAAGCCATTTCTTTTTTTGTAAGAACAACAACCTTTTTCGTTTTCTTTTTCCCTTTGCGATGTTCCGAAGCCTTGGGGTTTTTCTTTCCGGTCAAGCCTTTGTTTTCTGTATTTTTTCTATTCTCGCGCTCTCTTGCCTTTATCTGCTCTGCCCGCTCATAAATCATATCATCAAATTTTCTTCCCTGAGGGGATTCAAATTCGATTTCTCCATTCTGCAGGGCGGAAAAAAGCGCCAGTATATCCTCATCTTTGTTCAGATCATACTTTTGTCTGATCAGTCTGATCTTTTCCTGATCTGCCTCTATGTAGCCTTGCACAGACATCTTACTATCTCCATTCTGCACACTTAGCACAATTTTATCTATACTATTTCTATTTTACTATATCTTGAAATATATTCAAGCCCCAACCCACATATTGTACGCAAATTTTCTTTCCAAAAATATCCTTAAAAAAAGGAAAATTCCTTACAAATTATGGGTAACAGAGACATGCCGCCAACATAGTATAAAGCATAAAAACAAATTTGGAGGCTCGATTATGAGTGATTTAACAGCTAGCCAGTGCGGATGCGGTAACGACAACAACGGATGCTGCTCCAGCTTGATTTGGCTCATTCTCTTATTATGTATTTGTGGAAACGGTAACGGAAACGGCTGCGGATGCGGATGCGGCGGCAATGGCCTTTTCGGCGGAAACGGCAATGGCTGCGGATGCGGATGCGAAAGCATCATTTTCATCTTACTGATCTTATGCTGCTGCGGTGGTAACTCCTCCTGCTGCTAATACCTGACAAAGAAAGGGGCATTTTGTGCCCCTTTCTTTCTGTTGTCAGTCATGCAGAGGTAACTGCCGATGACAGGTCCTGTAGGTGTATGCCCTTTCCATCCCTGAACCGAATTCTCCAAAAACCCTTGGAGCCTTAGGGAATATGGAATATTTTCCTTTGGCAGACAATAGTATAATAAAAAACAAAGGAGGACAACATGGATCAGGATGCCATCTGCGCTTTTGATACCTTATATACCAACCAACAGATTCAAATGCTGAAACTGGCAATGCCTCTTCTTCCGTCAGTCTACCGTTCCTTTCTTGCCATATATATCAAGTTTTTGGAATTACAGTATACCATGAGGATGGCAGGCAGCCTGCAGTTTCATCGAAATAAAGATGAGAAAGAAGAGCCTTTTTCACTGGATGCCAAATCCCTGGACCAATATTTTCAGAGCATTATGCCTTATCTTTCCGACGACGACAAAGGAAAAATGCAGAAGATCAAAAATATGCTGCAGACTATGGAACAGTTTAAGCAAATGAAACCAATTCTGGAAATGATGTCCCAGACATCGGAATCCGGTCAGTCGGATGATGGTTATATGGACATCTTAAAGAGTTTTTTAAGCGAGGACCAGCTATTGATGTTCGATATGTTCAATTCTCAAAAATAAAGGAGGCACTATGGCAAATCAGGACTGGATGCAGGATGCATCATTAAAAGACATTGATCCTTCCAAACTGGATTTTTTACAGAAGCTGGTATTTGAAATGAACGGCTTAAGCGATAAAGAAAAACTGCCTTTTTTACTTGCCTTGGCAAACAGGGCAAAGAAGGAAAATATTTCTTTTACCCAGGAGGAAATGGAAAGTATTATTGCTGTTTTAAAGAAACATAGTACGCCGGAAGAGGTCCGCAGAATGGATATGATGCTGCAGAAATTCAGAAGTGGGAAATAAATTGATTCACTGTGGTGGGAAAAGAAGGGGCTGTCCGTCCCGGCAGTCAGCCCCTTCTTTTCCATTTACATTGTTCTTAATAATATCGTTTTTTATTTCTGTACAATATTTATATCTACTCAAAAGTGTTAATTTTACACTGTATCATGGTGTGATTGGCAATATCCGGTCCGTCAAGGACTGCCCTACGGCGTATCGGCTTCGCCTTGTTCTTTGACGTTACTAATTACCCTTAACAACTCATCTATCGAATGTCCGCTCCCTATTAATCCATAATCTTGTCACTCTTTGACCTATTACATTTCCAGCACAATGTTTGGAGGTTATCTTCCACTGTACAACCACCCTTTGCCACCGGAATGATATGATCTATCTCAAGTAGGAGGTTTGGCTCCATATAGGTAGAGTTACCACAGTTACAACAAGTGAAATTATCACGTTTTTTGATAAACTCACGCAATTTTTTTGTCATTAAAGCTCGCTGCTCTTTTGCGAAGGCACTTGCAGTAAGCTTGCTTTCTAGTATCTTAATGAGTTCTGCAATAGTTTCTTCTGTCATTGGTACAGTAAATGACCTCTGTGCCATCCCGCCACTAGAAGTATATGAAAATTTATACTCTACAGTAAGCATACTCTCGTCGATGTTAGCAAATCCAAGTCTTGAATAGAACCCTACCTCATCGTTTTCCATAATAAAGTCAGGAACATCACCAAGATACTGTTGATACTCCGCTTTGTAGTTCTCAATAATCTGCTTTGCATCTCTTAAAGTTTCAAGTTCCTCCACAAGTCGATATAGTTTCTGGATTTGCTCAGGGTATGATTTTTTGTCAGGATAGAAGTTCTTTACTACATACTCCAGAGGGTTATTCTCTGCACTTGCAAATACCGTTGCAGAAACCTCTGCAGTAAAAGGCGTAATTGTCTTTTTATACGGGCGAATATAGTTGTATTCATCATTATTGATTGTTTCATTTCGAACCACTCTAGTACCAAAGAACTTTGAGATAGATTGTACTTTCTCAGTGATATATTCATTGAATTCTCTCTGAGTACTCATCAATACTTCGCAAGTTTCTTTAATTTTCAAGAAACCAGAAGACTCATAATACTCAATTACTCTTTGGTTTATACTTACTATCTTCTCTATCTCGCTCTTAAGGTGCGCCATGAAATCTCCAATAAGGTCCCATTCTTCGCTATCAATAGTTTTAATTTTCTTGATATTGTTAACTGTTCTATCGAACAACTGAGCAATCAAATTATCCAACTGCTCCTGACTGCCTTTAATAACCAAAGAATCTCTATTCTCATTTGCATAATCAATGATATTGTTTACTCTCTCATAATATTCATGATGTTTCTGGTTTAAAGCCTCTTTTTGTTGTTCTTTCAAATACTTATTATATTCTCCTTTACCCATAAGCAAAGAAGGGTCTTGCTTAAATCTATCTATCTCATATTGATTTACCACTATTTCTTTTACACCCAAATTATTTCCTGCCGATGATATATAATTGACTTTTATCCTGTAAGCACCCGCATTTTTCAAAACCTTACCAATTTGTTTTGTAATACGATCATACTGTGAACGTGATTTATATTCATTGTTTTCAAGAAATCTTCTTAAAATCGTTGCTACATCATTTTTTCCTATAATTACATTTTCCGCTCGTGCAAGTTTTTCTCTATTTTCCTTGAAATACTTTATAGTATCATATTTTTCCAACGTCTGGCGACTTTTTACAATTATATAATCATCAAAATAAGGAATAATATCCCAATTTGAAAATCCTAATTCTCTTAATATATCAGCTTCCAATTGCTTATATTTTTGTTCTATTATAATCATCACTACTATTATTACAATTATTACCACAACCAAAAACATTTTTCTTTTCCTTTCTCATTTATCCGCACTTTCTATTAAAACTTCCTTTTTTGATGTTTATATTATACATTCAAGCATCGCAAAATTCAATCTTCCACAGCATAGTTACAGCCGAAAAAGCATAGCGCGAATGGCGCAGGTAACATTTCCACTACCTACGCCATTTCTTATTTACCTTGAAATATTTACACCATTTTCTTTCGACTTTTACTCCAAATTTACTTCATTTTAAAAATATTTTGCGGTATTCTACAATATCTTTTCTCGAAAAAAAACGTTGTAAACCTTGATTTTCAGCAAACTTTTCAGTTTTTTCAATCACTTTATTCTGTTGTGAGATTTTCTCTCAAATCATTTCGCTACAATGTTGATGATCCTGCCGGGAACGTAGATTTCTTTGATGATATTTCCGGTCAATTTATCGCCTAAGGCTTCTTTTCCTTTGGCAATGACATCTTCTTTGGCAATGTCTTTGGATACTTCGATTACCGTTTTGGTCTTGCCGTTGATCTGTACTGCGATCTCTACGGTATTTTCTACAGTCTTAGCTTCATCAAACTGAGGCCATACTGCCTGATATACCCTGCCGTCAAAGCCGCAGGCATTCCACAGCTCTTCTGTAATGTGAGGTGCAACAGGATTTAACAGGATCAGGAAAGTCTTGAACTCTGCTTTGTTGATCGCACCTTTTTTGGATACATCGTTTAATAAAGTCATTAACGCAGCGATAGCTGTGTTGTATTTCAAAGTTTCATAGTCGCCGGATACCTTTTTGATGGTCTGGTGCATTTTTGTCATAAGATCATCGGAATATTCATCTCCGTCAACCAGAATATCCTGTAATTTCCAAACACGCTCTAAGAATCTGCGGCAGCCTTTTACACCGTTTTCGGACCAGGATGCGCTCAGATCAAATGCCCCGATAAACATTTCATAGGTACGCAGGGTATCTGCACCGTATTCTCTTACGATATCATCAGGATTTACTACATTTCCACGAGATTTACTCATCTTTTCCCCGTTTTCACCGAGAATCATACCGTGGGAGGTTCTCTTCTGATAGGGTTCGGGAGTAGGCACAACGCCCTGGTCATAGAGGAATCTGTGCCAGAATCTGGAATAAAGCAAGTGAAGGGTCGTATGCTCCATACCGCCGTTGTACCAGTCAACAGGAAGCCAGTATTTTAATGCCTCCTTGCTTGCCAGCGCTTCTTTGTTGTGAGGATCGGTATATCTTAAGAAATACCAGGATGATCCTGCCCACTGGGGCATGGTATCCGTTTCTCTCTTAGCCGGTCCGCCGCAGCATGGACATGTGGTGTTTACCCAGTCAGTCATTGCTGCTAAAGGAGACTCTCCGTTATCCGTCGGCATATAACTTTCTACTTCAGGCAGCTCCAAAGGCAGTTCACTTTCGGAAATTGCCACATAACCGCACTTCTCACAATGAACGATCGGAATAGGCTCTCCCCAGTAACGCTGTCTGGAGAATACCCAGTCTCTTAACTTGTAATTTACCTTTGCCGTACCGATGCCCTTTTCTTCCAGATATTCGATCATCTTTGCTTTTGCCTCGGCAACTTCCAATCCGTTTAAGAAACCTGAATTTACCAGTTTGCCTGTAGCCACATCAGTAAATACCTGTTCCTGAACATTGCCGCCTGCAACCACCTCGATAATGGGAAGGTTAAATTTCTTTGCAAAATCCCAGTCTCTTTCATCATGTGCCGGTACAGCCATGATCGCACCGGTTCCGTAGGTCATCAATACATAGTCGGAAACATAAACGGGAATCTGTGTTCCGTTTACAGGATTCACTGCCATTAAGCCGTCGATACATACACCGGTCTTATCCTTTGCAAGCTCACTTCTCTCAAAATCGGATTTCTTTGCTGCCTGCTCTCTGTATGCCGCAATATCATCCCAGTTTTTGATCCTGTCTTTATATTTGTCCAGAATGGGATGTTCCGGAGATACGACCATATAGGTAACACCGAATAAGGTATCCGGTCTTGTGGTATAGATCTTTAATTTATCTTCTGTATCTGCCAAAGTAAAATCCACTTCCGCACCCTGACTTCTTCCGATCCAGTTTTTCTGGGAAACCTTTACACGTTCAATGTAATCAACAGTATCCAGACCTTCAATGAGTTTATCTGCATATTCAGTGATCTTTAACATCCACTGGCTCTTAACCTTACGCACTACTTCGGAACCGCATCTCTCACAGACACCATTTACAACTTCTTCGTTTGCAAGACCTACTTTACAGGAAGTACACCAGTTAATGGGCATTTCGGATTTATAGGCAAGCCCTGCCTTAAATAATTTGAGGAAAATCCACTGGGTCCATTTATAATACTCAGGATCTGTGGTATTGATCTCTCTGTCCCAGTCAAAGGAATAGCCCAGAGAATGAAGCTGTCCTTTAAAACGTTTTACATTGTTTTCCGTAACTGTTTTGGGGTGAATTTTATTCTGGATGGCATAGTTTTCCGTAGGAAGACCGAAAGCGTCCCAGCCCATGGGATACAAAACATTATATCCCTGCATTCTTCTCTTTCTTGCCACAATATCCAGTGCGGTATAAGGTCTCGGATGACCTACGTGAAGTCCCTGTCCTGAAGGGTAAGGGAATTCAACTAACGCATAATATTTCGGCTTGGAATAATCTTCTCCTACCTGGAATGCTTTCTCATCATCCCAGACCTTCTGCCATTTTGTTTCCACTTCTTTGTGATTGTAAGGTACTGACATTTTTCTTTCTCCTCTCTGATAAAAATCCAACAGAACAACAGCCCGTCTGCTGCATTTTCTGTCTTCAAAATATAAATGCCCTTCCATCCCGCTAGAGACGAAAGGGCAATCATTCCGTGGTACCACTCTAATTCACATGAAATCCTCATGTGCACTTTAATATCTGTAACGGGACTAACCGCCTTCTGCTACTTGCTTTCACAAAAGGAACTCCAAGGCGAGTTGGGAGTTTACCGTACTGCCTTGCAGCTTCCGGCAGCTCTCTGAAACGGATAGGCTCTTACTACTCCTCTTCAACGTTTGTGCTATCTTCTCAACTTTGTTTATTCTAACCATTGCAAGGAAAAATGTCAAGACCGCTTATGCCTGAGTTTCTCATTGTTCTCTTTTGTACTTATTATATTTCTTTTTTTGTAATTCTTTTCTTGCTATACGGTCAACTCTGGATTCCGGAACATATTCAGGGATCATATCATAAATAACAGGTCTGTCATGATCTCCCATGATCTTAATGATAATTCCTTTTTTATACGGCTGAATTCCATAATAATGGCACAGGATCTCAAATTTGGTGACGGAACCATCTATATACTGCACCCTCGACAGATATTTACCCACTTTACGACCATGACGCACCTTTGTGAGAGCAACATCATATGCTGTCATGCCATTGGCAAAAATTTTTCTATTGATCACTTTCCTATTGCTATGAAAGATCAGAATATAACTCATCCACCAGATAAACGCCGCAAATGCACCAATGAAAACAACAGCTAACATCAACCCCATAGAAAAATCAGCAAACAGCATTTTTACCAATTTTATGGTAATTCCTGTTAATGCGATACCGATCACACACTGACCTCCTATCAGAAAATAATCAAAGCCCTGTCCGTGATTATGGTGGTACAATATTGCTCCTTTGGCGTATTCCAGTTCGGCACCTTCCAGCTTTCTATCTATTTTTTGTGACATTTCCATCCTCCCTGACTGCATTTATATGAAACACTGATCATCCATATAAAATACTCGCCAAAGCTTCTGCAGGTTGCATTATTCACAGATTTCCGTCACCTTCACAAGTCCTGCCTCCGGAATTACATTCATGGAAATACTATCACCGGGCTGATACTTGATAATGACTGCAAAGTCTTCATTTGCAGATAAATCCACATCATAAATCTGTTCTTTTCCTTCCAGATAGAGATAATAATGGGTGTTGCCTTCAATGACCACATTTGCCATCGCCTCGATCTTTCCGGTCACAGTTTCTGATATCCCCGACGCTTCCGCTGAAATGCCATTGGTGTTCAGCAGTTCACTATATGCCTTTTCACATTCTCTTACCGTATCTCCGATGGCTACCCACTGATATTTCTGGATATTGACCATGGCATACATTTTTACCAGACCTGCGGCATCCTTTAATGCGATGAAATATGTGGGTTCCCCTGCAATGTTCAAAAGCAGGGGGAATGTAGCCGTATACCCCAGATTCTGTACCTGTCCTTCCGCCGAAGACATTGCCGAATCTTCAATAGCACCTTCTATCTTATAAAATTTTGTTTCCATGGTCCTCTGGTTCATCAACACAAATCCTACATTGGACTGGTCGCCGTTTACACTGGTGACTCCGGAATAAACCCATACATCATCATCAAGGGCAATATAGTTATAGCCGTTGGTAGTAGTCAGACAGTCCTTCTGGCTTAATACGCTGTTCAGGAAACCATGCTGCAGGGTACCGTGATAATCATACAGATTCATTAGCAGTTCCGCCTGATATACCTTATCCACCCATTGGGGCACATCATCTACATGATAATCTTCACATGCTCCCGTAACAGCATTGCAGATAACAACTCTTCCTACGGTTTCGCCGCCGAACAGACCGATATTGAATTTCTTGACCGGACAGATCCAATAAGGTGTTCCGTCATCACCGATCTCAAAGAATATCTGGTCACTGAAAATATAGGTAGGATATTTAAACCGCAGATGCCTGTAAATATTTCTGTTAAAATATTCTGATTTGGAATATCTGATTTCTTCTGTAAGCTGCACACATTCCGTATCCTGAGTCGCCATATCGATCATGATATAAGCCGGAATCCCGTCTTTCATATTGGTCAGCCATTTAATCGTATTGGCATAGACAAGAGGCGTTACCCTGACCGGTTTTCCGTTGTAATTGATCTGGGTATAATCGGTTCCCACTTCAAACTGGGAAACCATATCTACCATGCTGCCCATTTTCCGGTCTCCTAACAGGCTTGCGGAATCCTTGTCCAAAAGCGGGATCGTGTTATAATCCACCTGCTTGATATCTTCCGCAAAATTGCCTTCTTCCACCGTCATCAGATCCCTGTATTTTGCCGCATTGATAATCGGTGACGATAAAAATGTCCCGATCGCCAGGATGACCAGCATACCGCCGATGATTCCGAATGTTATCTTTACACCCAGCCCGGTTCCCGGTCTGAATTCCGTAAAAGGACCTTTCTTTCCCTGTATGCTCCCTGTCCTGACGGATAAATAAATTCCGACCACTGCAATGGCTACGATCAAAAACCACCATGTTCCCTTAGAGTGCAGATTAAACGCCGGCAGCGTAATATAATAATAAATAAAGGCAATGAACAATGCCACAATAACGCCTATGATCTTCCATATTGTCGATTTTTTCATTTATGCTTCTTCTCCCTGAATTATCCTGATTTTAATTTGCCAATCAGGTCCTTGCCGAAACCTGATCCCAATCCGTTATACCGTCTGCTGTTGTCAGCCAGTTTAAGGCATAATGCCATTCATATATGATCTCTCCGTTCAGCATCGGAAGTTCTTTTCCCTTGATCCGCGCTTCCACACATGCCCAGTCATACCGGTACACCAGATCCTGCAGATCCATGATCTCTTCCCTGCTCCGTAAAACCGCCTGTTTTATCAGGCCTTCAAAATCATTCTGCCAAAAGATTCCGCCTATCTGTGACGCATCACAGATTTCCGTAGGTTCTTTCATATCCAGAAGAGATAATGCCCATAACAAAACGGAACAGCCTTCATATCTCCATCCGAATTTATTGTGAAGCACAGGGTCCGGAGTTGTATCTTCTATGTATGCCCTTTCCTCTGCTGATAAACAGCAGGAAAAGCCATACAATTCCTCCAGCTTGTCCAATACCTCTTTTGTCTTTCCTTCACAATCCTCATATTCTCCGCAGGTATAGATCTCGCCCTTGACACAGGCTGCAAATACCGCCACTGCACGATGAAGGATTTCTTCCTTTTGGGGAATCACACAGTTTTTCTCATATACCGATACTTCCATATGCTCAATAAAAGGAATTCCTTTTTCCTTTAAAACCCCTATGGACTTCTCTTTCCTTTTCTTGTCTGCCTCTGTTTCCATTTCAGGGTGTTGAAACATCTCCGCACTTGCAATGGGATAAAATTCTTCAAATTCCGATTGCCCCTCAATAGAGAGTAACAGCTTCCCATCGGGATGATATAGATGCATGTTGGGAAATAAAATAAATGCGGGCAGCTGCTGTGCCAGTTCCTTTAATCTGTCCATGATATATCCCGCTCTGTCTTTATCAGAATCGATCTGAAAGCTGATCCCCACAATAAAGTTAAACAGAAGAATCTGCTGTAATGCAGCCTTCTTAACCTGCTCATTGGACAATGGCGCCTGCATAAAATAATTTGCCATACCATTTGTCTGTTTTTCCAATTCCCGCTTATCATTTTCTACATAAAAACTGATACTGCTTCCGTCCTGTAACTGCACCCGGAATCCATTTCCCTCATTCTGAACCAGATCTACAGCTCTTTCCCTAAAAATGCTTTTTGCCTTCTCCGGCAATTTTGAAATATCATTCCCACAGCCGTAAAAGGTTATACATGCTTCCTGCATCTGTGCAGTTTCTTTTACTTTTTTATCTTTTTTCCTGAATAGTGACATTGAAAATCCCCTTTCTGCCTAAAAAGATCATAATCCATCAATAAGCCGGACTGATTATTATAATAGCATATTATCTTTCCTTATGGAAAGTAAATTCCCCATAACATTATTGAAAGATAAATTGACATTCCCATTCCGTCCTTATAAAATGAAATTATTGATTAAAAAATATTTATGGAGGCATTCAATGACCCCTGATACATATGGCTTTATAGGATTAGGACTGATCGGCGGTTCCATTGCAAAAGCAATCAAGGCATCCTGCCCCGGGGCAAGGATCATGGCTTTTGATGCCAACCGGGATTCCCTGCTCCTGGCACAAAAAGAACAAATTGCTGATACTGTTTTTACGGAAGCGGATTCTGAGGCTTTTTCCCATCTGGGAAGCTGCGAATTCATTTTTTTATGTGCTCCCGTTTCTGCCAACGATAAAAACCTGGAACTGATCAAGGACCATTTATCGGATGGTTCCATTTTAACGGATGTGGGAAGTGTTAAAAACACCATTCACAGCACTATTGAATCTTTCGGACTTTCCCACCGCTTTATCGGCGGTCATCCCATGGCAGGCAGTGAAAAAAGCGGTTTTGAAAATTCCAGTGAAAAAATACTGGAAAATGCCTATTATATACTGACTCCCGGTGAAGATGTCCCAAAGGAACGGGTACTGGCACTCAAGGATCTGGTGCTTAAGATGCGTGCCATTCCTTTGATCTTAAAAGCGGAAAGGCATGATTATATTACTGCCGCAATTTCCCATCTTCCTCATATTATCGCTGCAAGCCTTGTAAATCTGGTCCATGATGAAGATGAAGACGGATTGATGAAAATGATCGCCGCGGGAGGTTTTAAAGATATCACAAGGATCGCATCTTCTTCTCCTGTAATGTGGCAGTCCATCTGCCTAACCAATACGGATAATATCTTAAGGCTTTTAAATGACTATATTGCCGCTTTGGAAAATATACGCAGCAAATTAAACGAAAAAGACAGCCGGATCCTATATGACTTTTTTGACGATGCAAAAGCCTACCGGGATTCCTTTAACAATATCGGAAGCGGTCCTATCAAAAAAGAATTTGTTCTTTATGTGGATCTGAAAGATAAGATCGGTGCGATCGCCAAGACAGCCACACTGCTTGCCAATGCGGATATCAGCATTAAAAATATCGGCATTATGCACAACCGTGAGGTTCAGGACGGTGCCCTGCGCATTGAATTTTATGATGAGCCTTCCATGAAGTTAGCAGAAAATACATTAAAAGAAAATAATTACACCATTTTTTAAGGAGCATAATCATGAATTTTGAAAAAGTAAAAACGCTGAAAGGGGAAGTGACTGTCCCCGGTGATAAATCCATTTCCCACAGAGCCGTTATGTTCGGCTCCATTTCCAATGGACTTACAGAGATCACAAACTTTCTGCAGGGTGCAGATTGTTTATCCACCATCTCCTGTTTTGGCAAACTTGGAATTGAAATTGAAAATACGCCTGAAAGGATTTTAGTACACGGCAGGGGACTCCACGGCTTAACTGCTCCCGATTCCCTTTTGGATGCAGGAAACAGCGGTACTACTACCCGCCTGATCTCAGGTATTTTAGCTCCCCAGCCCTTTACTACTACTCTGACCGGAGATGCTTCCATTCAGAAACGACCCATGAAGCGGATCATGGAACCCTTATCCATGATGGGCGCAGATATCAAAAGCTTAAAGGGCAACGATTGTGCCCCTTTGCAGATTACAGGAAAGCCATTAAAGGGCATTCACTATACCTCCAAGGTGGCTTCTGCACAGGTAAAATCCTCGATTCTGTTAGCAGGATTGTATGCGGAAGACGAAACATCCGTAACGGAACCTAATATCAGCAGGAATCATACGGAAATCATGTTAAATCATTTCGGCGCAAAAGTTACCACTTCAGGGAACACCGCTTCTGTTGTACCCAATCCTGTCCTGGAAGGACGCAAAATTGTTGTTCCCGGCGACATCTCTTCCGCCGCTTATTTTATCGCAGCCGGACTGATCGTTCCCGGTGCCGAAATTTTAATTAAAAATGTTGGGATCAACGAAACCCGTGACGGCATTATCCGGGTTGCAAAACAGATGGGCGGCAATATTACCCTGTTAAACGAAAACCGGGACAACGGCGAGCCGGTTGCTGATATTCTGGTTTCCCATAGCAGTCTCCACGGAACTACCATAAACGGAGCCATCATTCCTACTCTGATCGATGAAATTCCTGTTATCGCCATTATGGCTGCTTATGCACAAGGTACTACTATTATTGCAGATGCCGCAGAATTAAAGGTTAAGGAATCCAACCGTATTGATGTGATGGTAGACAATCTAAGCGCCATGGGGGCTGATATTACCGGAACCGATGACGGCATGATCATCAACGGCGGCAAACCTCTTTGTGGCGCACTGATCCACTCCATGGACGATCACCGCATTGCCATGAGCTTTGCCATTGCTTCCCTTCAGGCAGAAGGCACAACTGTTA
>JAGBEV010000021.1 GCA_017936785.1 Lachnospiraceae bacterium
ATATCCCCTCAGAGTCAGAAGTTCCTTGCGGATAGGCATGATCTCATTCTGAAAGCCCTCGAGCACGCCATCCATCACCTTTTCCTCCATATCCATAATTAATCTTTCATAACGACCCAGGGTTTCCACATCACGGCTCATGAACTGCCCGATAAAATTGTAGATAAAATGTTCCCGGGTTTCCCCCTGCTTTGTCCTGTTCTGACGGATCCGCATAATCAGACGCCAGGAAAAATCATTATCATCGATAATCACGATATGCCGTTGATTGATAAAAAACAGAATCCGGTACCTGCTTCCCAGTACATCCAGAAGCTTGGGAATGCAAAAGGAGCCCGCAAGACATTCCTGCTGGGCTTCCATTCTGCAGAAGCTGACTGTCTGAAGACTGATATCACCTTCATATACCATTTCAGCCAGTTCCATCACTTCCTTTGCTTCTTTCGATGTGGCGACAAAAACCGCTGATCTGTCCTCTGCCTTAAATTGTTTTTCATCGATAGGTTCCAGAGTTTCTCCCAAAGCAAGTATGATCACTTTACCACACCTTCCTGATTACCGGTATTCCGGTCATATGCCTGTTGATAAAAATATTCCTGGGAATTCAAAGGTGTGTCTGTCTCCTGAATTCTGATATAGTTACCATCGCTGAGCATCTGTCTGGCCTGCTGATTGTCACTGAGCATGGTAATGAACATCTCCCTCAGCTGCAGTTTTAAATCCCTGTCATGAACAGGGGCTGCCACCTCCACACGGCGCAGGGTATTCCGCGTCATGTAATCGGCAGAAGCTATATAAATTTTTTCCTGTTCCCCTTTTCCGAATATATAGATTCTGGAATGTTCCAGGAAGCGTCCAACAATACTGATTACACGGATATTTTCCGTAGCCCCCTCCACGCCGGGAACAAGGCAGCAGATACCGCGCACGATCAGATCTATCTTTACGCCTGCCTGTGAAGCCTCGATAAATTTATCAATGATCTTTTTATCGGTGAGTGAATTAATCTTGATACCTATGTAAGCCTCTTCTCCGTTTTTCGCTTTCGCGATCTCGTCCTCGATCATGGCGATCACTCTGTTTTGCAGACATTTGGGTGCAACAAGCAGTTCCTTTGTGGATTCCACCACTTCACCCATGGCAAGCGCCTGAAAAACACCGGCTGCCTCCTGTCCGATCTCCTGATCGGCGGTCATGAGAGAAAGATCCGTGTAAAGTCTTGCCGTTTTTTCATTGTAATTGCCGGTACCGATCTGAGTATAATATTCCGTTTTGCCCTCATTTCTTCTGGTGATCAGGCAGAGCTTGGAATGTACCTTATAGCCGCCAAGACCATAAATCACCTGACATCCTGCGTCCTCAAGACGTCTTGACCATTCAATATTGTTTTCCTCATCGAAACGGGCCTTCAGTTCCACAAGAACAAGTACATCCTTGCCATTTTCAGCCGCTTCTATCAATGATTCCACGATTTTGCTGTGCTTTGCCACTCTGTAGAGGGTCATCTTGATAGATACCACCGACTCATCGTTTGCCGCTTCACTCAACATTTCAAGGAACGGTTTCATGCTCTCAAAAGGATAGGAGAGCAGCTTATCTTTCTCTCTGATCTGTGCAAGAACAGATTCCCCGCTCTTAAACTGAGAGGATTTCTGGGGAATTCTCTTCTCAAAAAAGAGTTCCTGCTTCTGCCGCAGAATATCCTGGAACTGGAACAGAAAAGACAGTTCGAGGGGCGTATTGTTTCTGAACACATACTCTTTTTTTACCTCCAGATAATCGCAGAGCGTATCCACGATATCTCCTTCCAGATCTCTTGACAGTTCGAGACGCACCGGTGCCAGCCTTTTACGCTTTTTGATCATCTCCGCCATAAATTCGCGATAATCAAGATCTTCATCATAAAGGGCATCTGCGTCGATATCCGCATTTCTGGTAACCCGGAGAAGTGACTTGGATTTCACGAAATAGCCGCTGAAAATCTTGGGCACAAAATGCAGGATCAGTTCTTCCGCCAGCATATACATACCCTCTTCGCCCGGTATCTGAATCAGTCTCGGAAAGACACCGCTGCTGCAGGGAATGATTCCCAGCTTTTCCTTACCGTTTTTCTTTTCCAGCACGGCAACCGCATAAATTTCCCTGTTTCGAAGGAATGGGAAGGGCTGTCTCTTTCCGACGATACTGGGAGAGATTAAAGGAGCAATCTCCTGATCAAAATACCATTCCAGATATTCGCTTTCCTTATTTCCGATCTTGCGAAAATCCACAAGTTTCACTCCGTAACCGGCGATGCTTTCCAACAGTTCCTCATAAACAGCATCTTTTCTTCTGTTAAGCTTCTCCACCTCCGCGAGAATCGCTTTGATCTGCTCTCCCGGCGTCATCTCCGTTTTGTTGTCACGGACTCCGGTGGAAAGAAGCTTCTGATCAATCAGGGTTCCCACACGAACCATAAAAAACTCATCCAGATTGCTCTGATAAATAGAAGCGAAGGACAATCTCTCACAGAGAGGTGTTTTTTCATTTTCCGCTTCTTCAAGCACTCTTTCGTTAAATTTTAACCAGGAGAGTTCCCTGTTCATATACACTTTATTTTTGCTCATTTGTCTGTTCTCCTTCCTTCTCACCGGCTTCGATAAAGTAAGTCATATCTACCCTGCCAAGAGCTGCATCCGCAATATTGACGCAGCAGTTTCCCATACGGTCCACGCTGTGGAGGATATTGTTTAAGGACGCTGTCATATTGGCTGCACATTTCCCCTTGCTGACTCTTTCCATATGTCCTTTACGCATCTCGATATCAAGATCCAGTACCTTTTCTCTTCTCTTGCGGATTTTCTTTGCACTGTCCTGATTACCCGTGGTCATGACATCGATGGCACCTGAATACATCTCTTCGATCACCTTAAGACTCTTTTCGAGATCCTTCATGGCATCCTTGGAATACTTATACTTCTTTGCCAGCTTATCCTCCAGGGAATCCGCAATATCATTACACAGAATCCCCATACGCTCCACATCGCTGAGCACATACATGATCCCCGCAGTCTGGTTCGCCTGTTCCTCAGTCAGAACACCGGCAGAAAACAGGCCGCTCAGATATTCCGTAATTTTACTGCTTAAGCTTTCCACCGCCTGCGCCTTTTCATTCATGGAATCAAGAAGCGCCCTGTCCTCTTTTCTCGCCGCCACTGAGGCATTCTGAAGAAGTTCCTTCACAATGTCACTGACATGTAATACCTCCCTTGCCACCAGCTGAAGTGCAGCGGCAGGCTGACTTACAAGATGCTCATCCAGATAGACAGGCTCTGACGGATGACCTGCCTCTTCTCTGCCGTCAGGGATGAGCCGCATTACGATCTTTACCATCAGCCAGACAAGGGGAGTCCATAATATTGTCATCACCAGATTGAAGCCGGTGTGTGCATTAGCGATCTGCCTGGAAATCACTTCGATCTCCGGTCCCTTAGGCGAAATTATTTTGATAATCTCCGCAAACGGCGTCACAAACCAGATAAAAAGAAGGCTTCCCGAAATGTTAAAAATGGAATGGGCAAGCGCTGTTCTTTTGGCATCCCTCGGCTGTCCGATACTTGCAAGGAGCGCCGTGATGGTGGTACCGATATTGTCACCAAGCAAAATGGGAATTGCTCCGGCAAGTCCTATGATACTTGTGACCCCGTCTGCTCCCGGCTGGGAGGCAAAGTTCTGGAGCACGGCAATGGTTGCACTACTACTCTGCACGACCAGCGTCATCAAAGCACCCACCGCCACACCGAGCACCGGTATATCGGCAACTTTGGCTATCATATTGGTGAAAACGGGACTGGAGGCTAAGGGCTTCATCACACCTCCCATGGTCTCGATTCCCAGAAACAGAAGACCAAAGGCAAATACTGTCTGCCCGATATTTTTTATTTTTTCCGATTTGGAGATAAAGGCTACGATAAAGCCTGCAAAGATAAAGAGATAAATATAATCACTGATCTTGAAAGCTATGATCTGGGCCGTCATGGTGGTACCGATGTTGGCACCGAAAATAATGGAGATCGCCTGTGGCAGTGTCATAAGCCCGGCACTGACAAACCCGATCGCCATGACCGTTGTGGCGCTGCTGCTCTGCAAGACAGCCGTGACGAGCGCGCCGGCAAGTACGCCCATGACCGGATTTTTCGTAAGCATCCCGAGAATTGCCTTCATTTTTTCTCCGGCTGCCTTCTGCAGACATTCGCTCATCATGTTCATGCCGAAAATGAAAATGGCAAGTCCTCCAAACAATCCAAATAAGATTTCCATCATATTATTCATTCAAATTACCCCACTCTTTCTTATCACCTGTATAGATTTGTTTCAGCTGGTCTGATGAAATGTCAGTCAGCGGATTTGACTTGTTCACAACCACAGCGATACCATCCCTGCCAATCTTTTAATAATCCAACAGTTCCTTTTCATAATCCTTCAGTTCCCTTGATGACATCCCCAGGTCATAGGTTCCGTTCATGGCTCCTGTCAGACCGTCTGTTGAATCTGACTGTTTCACTGTAATCTCCGCATTCGGATTGATCTTCATGTAGTTTTCCGCCAGTTCCTTTATCAGAGGATAAACGGAGCTGGAACCTCCGATCACAATGGTTCCTTTTGCCTGGTTGGACAGAAAGGTGCTGCTTTTCGCAATCTGTGCATATGATTTTCCTACGATTTCCTGTCCTGCACCATGTATGTAGATCATAAAATCCTGTTCCAATTCACTCAATTTACCGCTGTACGCCAGGTAAAAACCTCTGGTCAGGGGATATTTACTGTCATTTACGTCAGCACTGATTCCGTTTACGCTGAGTACCTTTACCTTATCCAGATTCCGGGTTCCCATAGAAAGATACCCAATGCCTGCACTGTCACTTTCCACAAGATCGATCACGCCCTCTGAGCTTTCCGTGATGATCGCATCTTCTGTGGTCAGGTCTGCTCTTCCTTCCTCCTTGCTCTGAAAATCAAGGAGCTGTGCAAAAGTACCTCTGGTGCCGGAGCCTTCTTCTCTGGAAACCACCGTAATTTTCCCAAGTTCCCTTAATCCTTCCACCGATGTGCTTTTCTCCGGCTGTTTTACATTGCCACAGCCAATCAGTCCTGCCATTGCAATGCCTGCCAGCAAAAAAGCTGCCTTCTTTCGCATTTTCATTCACTTTTCCTCCTAGTTTAATGTCATTATACTAGGGCGACGTAAATTCCAGGTTATGTCTATGTCAAATCTATGTAAAATTTAAAAACTTTCTGCAGCAATTCCAAAGAATTTCTTAAGGAACATATAATTTAACTTAATTTTTACATTGTTTTCACATGTTTGTGATAGTTTAACGGGAAATAAATATTTAAAATAAAAGAAAAATTATTATGATGGTTTCAGAAATATAGTCATGTTACAGGAGGTATCATGCGACATGTTGGCTTATTATAAATTGTTAAATCAGAAGTTGGATACTAACCTTGCCATGTTTTGCTTTTTACTTACGAATATCATATTCTGGTTTCTCACCGGCTCCCTCGCCGGCGCTTTGATTGCTGCACTTTTGTTTGACAGAGAACTGATCGTTTCCTGTGCCGTTACCTTAGGAGCATGCCTTGCCCTTATTCTGGGTTATGTAAGAGGATATATCTTCGTGATTCAGCATTCCTGATTCATTTGCTTTCTTCATGATTCCCTATATATAGTTACCCTAACCAAAGAGGCGAAACCGATTTTCCGGTTCCGCCTCTTTCCCTATTTCAGTTCTCTATATTTTTGTTTCAGATTTTCTATTTTTTTCAGTTGCTTTGCCGCATCTGCTTTCATCTCTTCTGCCAGCGCCAGCACCAGAACATCCACCATGGCGGCGGCGGCTACCATGGAATGATACTCGCCCGGTTCCCCCCGATAAACGTAAAGATTTACATCTCCCTGCTCATCTTCCGGTATGTGATTTCTGCTTGTGAAGGTCAACACTCTATAGCCTATGTCACGTTTACAGTCCAGGATCAGCTTGCCCTCCTTGGATATTTTGGAAAAACCGAATAAAATGACCATATCCTGTTTTTCCACATGAGACAGCCCTTCCACGATTTCCGACCCTCCGGGTGGAAGCAGAGTTACCTCGACTCCCATACGGCGAAGCCGAAAAAAAAGGAGCTGTGCCATAGAGCCTGAAGCATTCTTGGCATAGATGTAAATGCGCTTTGCCTCTTTCATATAAGAAACTGCTTTCCCAAGGTCTTCTTCTGTCAGCCTATCTGCCGTACGACTAAGATAATCCTGCTGCCATATAAAAAAGCTGTCCGGAGCAAAGTCTTCCTTAGTCAATGTACCTGCCATCTTGCCGGCGGCCCCTCCGCCTGTTTTTTCTGAGATCAGATTCTTTTTTAAATCCTTAAAATCAGAAAATCCGAGATGGCGCACACTTCTGGATATCGTAGCTTCCGACATACCGGTTCTCTCCGCCACCTGGCCGATACTCATAAAGAGAATCTCTTCCCCTGAAGCTTCAATGAATTCCGCAAAGCGGATATCGGAATCGGTATAATCCTTCACATCTTTAAGCAGTTTAATTGTCATTTTACATCTTCTCCCTATCCGTTCGTCTGACTTGTCAGCACAGAAACATAATCTCCTCCCAATGCATGGATCTCCTTTAGCGCCTTTTTCAAAAGGCCTGCCGTTTTTACCCGGAAGGATGCACTTTCGGAAACAACAATCTTATAATCCCCCTTTTGCATTTCTTTGTAAAGGGCTTTCACTGTTTTTACTGTTTTTTTCAAATCCGTGCAGATACATCCGTATTGAACTGCCTGATGCGTGTCGCTTCCGCTGATCATGGGGATTCTCAGCTGATCGGAGAGCGCCTTTGTTCTGTTTTCAAAATATTCTCTGTATTGTGCTACATCCTTCCCGTTTAAATCAAGGAAATGCAGTCTTTTGAGCTGTCGTTCGGAAAGTTCCGGAATATGCCCGCCCTCGCGATAGGGATGAGCCGCTCCCACAAGCACAGGATACTCTTCAAATAGATCCATCAGTTTTTCGAAGGGAAGAAAATTTTCTTTTTCCTTGTGTGGTTTGAGTCGGCTATTCAATTCCAGAATCGTTTCCGGTGTACCGATGGACAATATATGACCGCCTTCCGCAATATCTGTCTCCATTCCCGCAAAAATACGAAGCCCATCCTTTGTAACAAGTGTGTCTTCCTCTCTTTTGCAGGTATCCAGAAGATAGCCGTATAATTCATCAAACTGCAGGGTGTTAAAGTGTTCTGTCAGACAGATGGCATCCAGCCCTGCGCTGTGTGCTTCCCCTAAGAGCCAGTCTGTATATTCTGTGGAAAAGGGCAGTTTTTTTGCCAGCTTTCCGTGTGTATGAAAATCAATAAGCACTTTATTTTTCCTCTCTTATCTATATGACATGACGACGGCAACAACTGCCATCCATAGAAAAGAAATTGCCAAAAACAGCATATCATCATATGTTACCTTTAACGAGGACAATTTCATTTTCTTTACTTCCTTATTCGTTGCCGCATAGCGGTATCCTTTCATTTCCAGCGCTTCCACCGTAGTGCGGGACCTCTTTGCCGTGTTCAGCATCAGAGGATAAAAGGAATGCATGATCACCTGTATCTGATAGATAAGGTATTTGATCTTTCCCATAAAGCTGCTGCTTTCGGGAGCCTTTCCCCTTAACCGGTAGGACAAAAGCACATTCTGAAACTCTTCCATCAACATGGGCAGAATGCGGTATGCGTAGGAAATGGAAAAAGACAATCTCTCAGGACACCCGAACCACATCAGACCATTCGACAGTCTGTCCGGATCAAGACCGGAAAATACGGTAATGGATGCCAGGGACACCGTTGCCACCTTAAGGGTCAGCACAAGTAACGGTATGATGGTTTCCGCATTTCCCCCGAAAAACAGGGATACCACAAACAGATATCCTGTCTGAGAAAATACACCCACTAAAAAAAGAAACATCACCAGTCCTGCTACCCTTGCAAGAATGGTGGTCACGACCACAAGAAGAAAGCATCCTGCCAGAAAGACCACATCACCTGCAAACCAGGGTACCAGACCAAAAAATAAGTACCACGCGATCAAAACTCTGGGGTCTAATTTTGCAATGACAGTATCATCATTTCCATATGCATTTTTCAGCACCTGATTGCGCAGAAAATCTATGGACAATTTATCCAATATATTTTCGGAAAGCTTTTTCATTGTTTTTCCCATTTCTACCACTCACTTTCTTCCTATTCTTACACAAAGCTCTGCAGGAATTCTTCCACGGTATAACAGAAGGCATCCTCATGAAGCGCCTTTCCCATAGAGAAAATCTCAGGCGGCCTGATGCCCACCTTTTCCACAATCTCTCTATTTCCGAAGATTTCATTCCGGCTGCCGTCGGCAATAACCTGCCCGCCATACAGCACGATGATCCGTTCTGCCCATTCCGATACCAGCTGCATGTCATGCGTTGCGATCATGACAGTATCTGTCACATCTTCCATCTCCTTCAGGGTTCTCATGATCTCTTTCCTTGTGGCAATGTCAAGATTGGCTGTGGGCTCGTCAAGCAGCAGGATTTCCGGGCGAAGTGCCACACCGATTGCGAGACTTGCCCTGCGCATCTGGCCTCCCGACAAAAGTCTTCCGTCACGGTCCTTTAACTCTGTTAACCGGAAACGGTCAAGCAGAGCCGCTGTTTTTGCCTGCCAGTCCTCCACATCCCTGACCTGCATTGCATAGGCAATATCCGATTCAATGGAATCCTTGATAAACATATCCTCCGGATTCTGATATACCATAGATACATATCCTGACAGCTGCTCCGGTCTTTTCTCATGGGCCGGAATCCCTTTCACAAAAATCTGACCTTCACTCGGCTTGATGAGTCCTGTCATCAGCTTCATCAATGTAGATTTTCCGGCTCCGTTTGTGCCGATCAGCGCTATTTTTTCTCCTTTATGCAGATCCAGATTCAAATGTTCATATATTTTTACCGGCTCGCCTTTTACCGCGCGATAAGAGACAGAAACATCACGGAAAGATACCAGATCATCTCTGCTTTTGGATTTCTTTTCCCGGATTTTGGGTCTTACGAAGGTGAGATTTTGAAATACTTCCTTTCCTGCCGGAATCGTTGACGGAAGGAGCTGTCCCTTCGGCAGCTTTCCCTGACACTGCAAGCGATAAGCTGCTATTGTTACCTGGGGTGGAAAAATGTTGCTTGCCTGAAGATCCTCCACTTTGTCCAGGGCTTCTTTTACAGGAAGCATCCACTCCACATGACCTTCTTTTATAAGCACCACATGCTTGCAATAATCAGCAATATATTCGGTATGATGTTCAATGACAATAATTGTTTTTCCAAGTCGTTCATTCAGATCTTTCAGAATACCGTAAATCAGATCTGCATGTCTTGGATCAAGCTGTGCGATCGGCTCATCCAGGATCAGAACCTCAGGCTCAAGGGAAACAGCTCCCGCCAGCGCCAGAAGATGTGTCTGCCCTCCCGAAAGCTGCCAGATGTATTCATTATCCTTGCCCTCCAGTCCGCAGTCCTTCAGTGCCTGTCTGCCCCTTTCCAGATAATCCGGCATGGCATAATTCATACAGGCATATGACGCGTCATCCAATACCGTAGGACGTACGATCTGATTTTCAAAGTCCTGATATACATAGCCTACTATCTTTGCAAGATCACCGATCTCTACTGTTCTGGTATCGGTTCCGTCTGCCAGGACAGTTCCTTCAAATTCTCCTGTGATAAAATGCGGAATCAATCCGTTCATCACCTTGCATAACGTAGATTTACCGCAACCGTTGTTGCCAACGATTGCGATAAAATCACCTTTTTCGATCTTAAGTTCCACATGATTTAAGGTGGAAAGATCAGCTCCCGGATATGTAAATGTTAAATCTTTTATCTCCAAAATACTCATATGTCTCTATTCCCGGGTTTAAGCCTTTCTGGCATTTTTCTTCATTACGATCAAAACAATGACTGCTACGGCAGCGGCCACCAGCATGCCGATTGCAAAGGAGCCTGTGCTCTCTGCCCACTGGGCTTCCCAGTCGATCAGTTCAAATCCGCTCTCTGCAAGGCATTCTGCTGCAATAGCCGCAATAAACCCTATGAGACAGGCAATTATCATTTTCGGTCCGATAGAAGGAAGCGCAGTACTTTCCGTTCTTGGCTGCATGCCCAGAAGCGGTTCAATCTTACTGTAAAGCTTGGGAACCAGGAATAAAGTAGGGAGTAAACAGAAGAGAATTCCTGAGAATAATAAATCATTTAAGAAAGCAAAGCCTTCTGTTGCAAATACAGATTCAGGAAGACCTGCCACTGCTTCGAAATCCTCAATTGCAAACTGCACCTTTAAAATATCAACCACGGTACCCATAAACAGCTGTGCTGCCGTACCTGTAATCGCTGCAATACCAACCATCGTCCGGTTCTTTGGATTTCTGACAAGTCTTCCTGCAATGTAAACACCTATGGTAACTGTAATGAATTTCTCAACCTCACCAAGACCGCCAAACTGCCCCAGCATGATCTCGCTGAATACAAGTTCACCGGTTGCGGCACCGAGCGCTGCCGACAACGGATCAAACAGCATGGCAAGTACAAGGGGAATGAATAAGAAATACTCTACAGAGAATTCCACAAGACCCACCTGAAATTTTGGAATCAACTCAGTGAATAAGGTTGCCAGTCCGTAAAGTGACATGGTAAGTACAAATACCATCAGTTTCTGTGATTGTGTTGCCTGTTCGTTTTTCATAATTGATTTCTCCTATAAAAAAGCTTTATTTTTGTTACAACACAATCATAGCAATGTTAAAAAATTCAAACTATCAATAATCAGTAAATTGAAAGTAAATTTTCATTTTACATTTTTGTGTAATTTTATTTTCAATTATATTTTTTCTCTACCTTTTCAACGCATTTAAGGCTTTTATGAGCTTATCCATTCCGAGCATATTTTCATACCACTCGATTTTTCTCCGCTTCCTTGCTTTGTAATAGTGGAAATAATGTGATATATCGTCTGAAGGATATTCATTCACATAGGGATGCGTAATATAATACTCTGTCGCATCTACATCCGCTATCACTTTTCCATTTTTTTTGCGTATCGAGTGTACCTTGTCTATGATATCCATGCGGGAAAACGGTACATCAACCATGTTATTCTCATCCGTTATATAGCGCTTTACCATCTGACCGCCACGTCCAAATTCTCTGGCTGCCACAACGACACACCCATTTAACAGTACCCATGTCTTACTTCGCTGGATATATTTCGTTTTCTCATCCTTTTTTTCGCTGTGGGATTCCATATAGGCACCCACGCAACCAATCAACACTGCCAGTGCAAATGCACCGACAACCACAAAAAAACTGCCCATTGATATCAGCCTAAGCGTATTACTATGGTTAAGATTGCCATATACCCAAATGCAGATGATCGCAACCGGCAGTGACAGGCCGGAAATAATAAGCATAATCTTCATAGCTTTAAATACTGCCCGATAAACCGGTGATTTATCTAATTTTTCTCTATTATCATAAGGTAATCTGCTATTGATATCTACCTCTTCTATGTCATAATCTCTCTGGCTGAGCATCCTCTGATAGTCATCCATGGGCGTATGATCAGATATAAATTGTGCCATTAAGCGCTCTCCTTTTAAACCTATTGGATTTCAATAAGCTTATTCTTAAGTTCTGTCTCAATACGGCCAAGCTCCTCCTCTGCCGTAGCCGCTAAAGACAAAGAGAAATGCCAGTGAAAATGTGATAAGTAAATTAATAAGATATCTGTTCCCCGATTTTTTCATGATAGACTCCTGAATTATAATCTTTTAACAGCATCCATCGCAAGCAAAGAGCGTTCACACTCTTCCGCAGAAAGTGTGATCTGATAACAATAGGGACTGCCCTTCATATACTTTGCTGCATAGCTTAACCCATTTGTTTTTTCATCCAAAAACGGTTTATCAATCTGATTTGGATCCCCAAGTAAAATAATTTTGGTTCCTTTTCCTGCTCTTGTGATGATCCCCTTCACCTGATTTGGCGTCATGTTCTGTGCTTCATCTATGATCAGGTATGTTTTTGCTATGGAACGCCCTCTGATAAAATTAAGTGCTTCTGTCTGAATGATCCCTCTCTCAAAAATCTCTTCAATCTTATCGGAAAGCAGCATTTCATTTTTGTATCTCTCTGCTTCATCCGAATCGAGAATCTGTTCCAGGTTATCAATGACAGGACGCATAAGAGGGGCTATTTTTTCCTGTTCGCTTCCGGGAAGGAATCCAATATCGTCATCAAACTGTGCATTGGGTCTGCACACAATGATCCTTCTGTATTCTCCCGTGGGATTTCCGTATACTTTTTCCATTCCTACCGCAAGCGAATAAAAGGTTTTCGCTGTTCCCGCCATTCCCTTTATAATGACTAAAGGAGCCTTATCCGCATCTGTCATCAATGCTTCCTGCATAAAATACTGTCCTACGTTTCTTGGTACTACCCCATAAGGCCTGGACTTTTTATAGCTCAAAGGGAGAATCCTGCCGTTTTCCGCTCGCCCGAGAAGTGTTTTTTTCAGTGACTGATCGGATCTTAGCAGAACGAACTCATTTTCTGTCAGTTCAACGGCTACCGTTCTGCCCTCCTCATCTGTCTGGAAAACCTCATCGACCCTGATTCCCTTCTTTTTAAAATCCTTAATCAGATTGTCCGGGACAAAAACTTCACACCTTCCTGTATACCCTGCATCATCCTCTGAAATCTGTTCCGTGGTAAAATCCTCTGCTCTGATCCCAAGTATCTGTGCCTTCAGCCGAAGCACCAGATCCTTTGACACGAGAATAATCTGTTCCTCTTTGCCTTTTTCTTCCTTCAAGCCTTTACAGACCTTAAGAATACGATTATCCGCCTTATCTTCCGGCAAATCTTCAGGCAGGGCTATGTTGACATAATTCTTTTCTACACGTAAGGTGCCGCCACCAGGTAAAAGCACCCCTGATAACAGATCTCCCATATTTCTGTAGCTTTCGAGAAGCCTTACCGCCTGTCTTGCATTTGCACCTTTTTCCCCATCCGCTTTTTTAAGACCATCCAGTTCCTCCAGCACAACAAGCGGAAGAATAAGATCATTATCCTCAAAACATTCAATAGCAAAGGGTGACTGGATCAAAACATTGGTGTCGATAATATAGGTTTTCTTCATGCAGTGCTCCGTTCCTTTCTTTTATAATCTTACCTTATGGTAATCAGGAATCGCGTATGCCGGAATTTCTTCCGCTTCTTTGATTTCCTGCTCATTCACTGCGATTGCTCTGAGAAGGCAGCTGCTTACTGCCTGTACCGCCTTGTAGATATAATAGATATCCGTTTCAAAGTTTCCTGCCTTTTCCAGATATTTTTCATGATTCTCTCTCAAATACCGGATTGTTGCTGTAAGTGACATGGCAGGCTTATTCTCTTTCTCTGAGAATACCGCTTCCTCCTTCAGATAATCTTCCAGCTGTCTTTCATACAGAATATGGCTTGGAAGCCCGCCCTCAAAAACAGAATTATGGGCAAGCGTATAAAAATCCTCCACATAATGAAGTACCCAGCCAAGCATCAGATAAGAGAACCGGTTATCACTTCCATGCCGTTCCAGCTCATACATCCTTTTTTCAATCCTGTGAAAAGAGCTTTCCCAGGTATGCCCTTTAAAATAAGTGTGATACAAAAGATCCGGCAGGATGCTTCCGAAAAGAACCCAGCTTCTTTTCTCTTCCGGCAGATTTTTCACAATTTTTTCTGTTACAAACAAATGACTTCTCTTGTTCATCTCTATCTCTTCCTCCTCATAATCCGGATGGTTTTATGCCTGCTTTGCCCACAGAGAAGCAAGCACCTCCTCATAGGAATGCATCAGATCATCCATCACGCCTGACCAGCTTCTTAGCTTTGCCGTTTTCAGTGCACCCTCCGAAAGCTTTCTTCGAAGCAAAACATTTTCCTTCAGATCCCTGATCGCATGATAAAGACCATCACTGTCTCTGTCCTTCACCACATATGCATTTTTCCCGTGCACCGCAAAATCCGTCACACCGCCGGAATCGGTACAGATACAGGGTCTTCCGCTTGCCATTGCCTCAAGAAGAACATTGCCGAAGGTTTCCGTTCCTGACGGGAACACAAAAAGGTCGCTGTCTGCATAGAGCTGTGCCAGCATTTCTCCCCGGACAAAGCCTGTCAGCTTTACATTGTCCATACCGCATTTTTCCAGATATTCCCTGTAGGGTCCGTCTCCGGCAAAAAGAAATACTGTATTTTTATCACCGCCTGCATGATTCCACTTCCGGATCGCATCAAGATAGATATCCAGTCCTTTTTCAAAGGACAATCTTCCCACATACAGACAGATAAATTTGTCCTCTCCGAATTGTTTTCTCCATCTGCCTTCTCTTTTCTTTGGCGTGTACAATTCGGTATCCACGCCTCTGCTCCAAATGTCCAGATGGGTATACCCCTGCTCCTTCAACTGGTGGTAGGTCTGCCGGGAAGGACACAGCGTCAAAAGTGCCTGACTGTGAAAATTCTTAAAGTATGCCTTTACAGGTTTTTCCAAAAGCTTTGCATGGAAATATTGAAGATACTGGTCGATATTGGTGTGAAAGGAAGTCACAAGAGGAATCCCCGTTTCCCTGGCGATACGAAGGCCTTCATTTCCTATGGTGAACTCTGTTACGACATGGATCAGATCCGGCTTGAATTCCAGAACCTTTTTCTTGATCATTGTATGAAAAGGAAGAGACAGCGCAAGTCTGCTGTTTGGTGAAAAAGGAACCTGAATTCCCTTAAACCGCAGAATGTAATCCTCCGCTGTCTCCTCCGAATATTCCGGTGCAAAAAAGATATGTTCAATTTGTTTTTTTTCAAGATATCCGTGCAGCCTTGACAAGGTGTTGGCTACGCCGTTAATCTCGGGGTAATAAGTGTCTGTAAAATAGGCTATTCTCAGTTTCATGTTCTTTTCCCTCGTAATCTCATTTTCTGTACCTGTTTACATCGTACTATTTTGAAGGAAATCAAACTATCAGAGAAAAATATATTTTGCGTAAAAATCCGGTAAAACTAATATCCTATATTGCATACCATCATGATGATCATTAGCAGCAGTGCAAAAGTCAGCACCATAAGCCACAAACCGGCACTGCCCCTTTTTTTATGGGACTGCGTTATCATGGGAAGAATAGCGGCATAGACAGGATCACTTTTTGCAATAAAATTATTTGCGGAAATCGCAGCTCCGTTTGCAGTGTTAAGATAGGTACACTTTACCTTTACCAGTTGTGTGTCCTCTCTTCTGATCCTTATTTCCTTAAGGATCATCCATTCATTCTGTGCGGTGTGATAGCCAATCTGACCATTTTCTGTCACCTCCAGCAGTCTGGTAGCTTCAAGATGCTTTTTATCGGCATACAGAGGCAAAATCCTTGTTTGAAATCCCCATGCACCCAGAACCATAAAAAGAATATACAGCAGACAGGATATGACACTAAACAGTCCGGTTGCATTTATCAGTCCCTGATCTGCTGTAAGCGCAGGAACCCCTCCGATGACCGGCACGGCTGCTACAGAAACTCCCACAATAAATACCAGACAATAGACAGCATAAAGCAGATTTTTTAAGAACAGGGTTCCTTTACCGGCAGCTTCAATAAATAATTTTTCATATAAACTCTGCCGTCTGTCTCCACACCAGGACGCATCCTGCCACCGCTTATGGTAAAATGCATAAAAAATGCTGAATTCTCTTCCTACAGTACCTCTGGCAGCCAAAGCCCAGATAACAAGAATCAGAACACTGCCACCCATGGACCCAAGCAGTGTCAGAAGCCGCCTGTTCCAGTCCTCTTCATAAGCTTTATCGGATACCCCACTTATGAGGGTGTCATCTCTGCTGTCAAAAAACAGTATCACCCAGTCGCCTTCCTCTAAATCGGCCGGATCAAGCCCCAACTCTTCTATCCCAATATATTTCATTGTATTCTGCACATATCTGACCGAATCCCCTTTTACGGTCCCATACCGCTCCACACTGCTAAAACCGGCCCCCATATCGCCGGCAAGACTGACAAAGACCGCGACCGCCAGAACAATCGCTGTCAAACCCGTAATGATACAGGTCAGTGTAAAAAACCACTGAAAGGATTTTGCTGCCCGCACCTCCTCTTCCGTTTTATTTTTCTTCCGCATAAGAGCAAATCCAAACAAAATAGCAGGCAGTCCATTTGCGATCGTGACAAACTCCCCAACTGTACCAATACTCATTCTCGTTGCCTCCTCTTATTTTTACTGTATCCACTTTCAGAAACTCATTTCACCTGCTCAAGCTCGAGTACCACCCAGTCATCCTCCTTCAGGTCATACTCTTTACCGCAATACGGACAATACCTGATTCTGGAGGCGTCAAAGCTGCCACCGCAGCCCCGGCACTGCACCTTTCGGATAGAAAAGCCGTAATCCTCTGGCTTTGTGATA
>JAGBEV010000022.1 GCA_017936785.1 Lachnospiraceae bacterium
AAAGAAAAAAAAGAAAAAAGAAAAGAAAACCTCAGAATCCAAAGAAGAGAATTTGGAAGACGAGGATTCTGAAGATGCTGCAAAGGGCAAAGGCAAAAAGAAAAAGAAGCCTAAAAAAGAGAAAAAACCTAAGAAGGAAAAGGCACCGGTAATGGAAGAACCGGGCAAAAAACTTCCGAAAAAAATGATTATCAGAATTTTTGTGCTTTGTTTCTCATTTATGGCAGTCATTCTTTTGGTTGTTTTAATTTTGCCGGGGCTGTTTCAGTTGAACAGCGCAAGGAAAAACTTTTATGCAGGAAATTATGAAGAGGCATATCAGGGACTGATCGGGCAGAATCTAAATGAAAGTGATAAGATTTTGCTGGAAAAAGCGGAAATTCTTGTACAATTGGAGCGAAAAGCAAACTCTTATGAGGCATATAAGCTGGCGGGGGATGAGGCAGAAGCTTTAAATGCTCTGCTGGAAGGAGTTGCCTTTTATTGGAAGCATGAAGGAGAATATGAGGAATTAGGTATCCGTAGAGATGCAGAAGCAGCATATATGAAGCTGGTACTTACCCTGGAATCCGATTATTCCATAGGAGAGGATCGGGCATTGGAGATCATTTCCATGGACAATATTGACTATACTTATGAAATACGCAGGTTAGTCGGCGGAGAAACAGGAGCAGGCATAACAGAAGAAGCGGTTCCCATGGAGGAAAATCCGCCTCAGGAACAGCCTGCTGAAGAAAGCGAAAGCAGCCAGGAAGAACCGCTGGAAGATCCTCTGGATGCAGAAATGGAATAAAAATAGAAAACCGGCATAAGGACAGAACAAAATGATAACAATAATTGATTATGATGCAGGAAATATAAAAAGTGTAGAAAAAGCATTTCAATTACTGGGAGAACAGGTTGTTCTTACCAGAGACAGAGAGAAAATATTAAGTGCAGATGCAGTAGTGCTTCCGGGAGTAGGCGCTTTTGGAGACGCTATGGAAAAGCTGCATCGTTATGGTCTTGTCGATGTCATTCAAGAGGTGGTCGGACAGGGAATTCCTTTTTTGGGAATTTGCCTGGGATTGCAGCTTATGTTTGAAAGAAGTGATGAAAGCCCCGGAGTAGAAGGGCTGGGAATTTTGAAGGGAGATATTATCCATATTCCGGAGGAAAGCGGACTAAAGATTCCTCATATTGGATGGAATTCTTTGAAATTTCCCGTAAAGGGCAGACTGTTTCAGGGAATTTCGGAGGATTCTTATGTGTATTTCGTTCATTCTTACTATTTAAGGGCTGTTGATGAAAGCATTGTAACAGCTACAACGGAATATGGTACACTTATACATGCATCAGTGGAACAGGGAAATGTGTTTGCATGTCAGTTTCATCCGGAGAAAAGCTCGGAAGTTGGTTTACAGATTTTGCGGAATTTTATTTCCGTCACAAAAGACAGGGAGGAAGCATAGATGCATACAAAGAGAATTATTCCCTGTCTGGATGTAAATGGCGGCAGGGTTGTAAAGGGTGTTAATTTTGTCAATCTCATAGATGCGGGAGATCCTGTGGCAATAGCAGAGGCATATGATAAAGCAGGAGCGGACGAATTGGTATTTTTGGACATTACGGCAAGCTCTGATGCAAGGGAAACTGTTGTGGATATGGTGCGCAAAGTGGCGGAAAAGGTTTTCATTCCCTTTACTGTAGGCGGTGGCATCCGGACTGTAGATGACTTTAAAGCGATCCTGAGAGAAGGGGCGGACAAGGTTTCCGTAAATTCTGCGGCAATCAATAATCCCAATCTGATCAGTGAAGCAGCAGATAAATTCGGCAGCCAGTGTGTAGTGGTGGCGATCGATGCCAAAAGGCGTGCTGACGGAAGCGGTTGGAATATATATAAAAACGGCGGAAGAATCGATATGGGAATCGATGCGGTGGAATGGGCAGTGAAAGCGGACCGGCTGGGAGCCGGAGAAATCCTATTGACCAGCATGGATTGTGACGGCACAAAAGCCGGTTATGATATTGAATTGACCCGTATCATTTCCGAAAATGTATCCATTCCCGTTATTGCTTCAGGCGGAGCGGGAAGCCTTTCACATTTTAAGGATGCACTGACAGAAGGAAAAGCAGATGCCGCATTGGCAGCATCCCTGTTTCATTTTAAGGAGTTAGAGATCAAAGAAGTAAAAGAATATCTGCGACAGGAGGGAATCAGCGTCAGACTGTAAACTATGGCTGCGATTAGTAATGATTGGTTAGAACCTTTAAAACCGGAATTTTCAAAACAATATTATCGGGATCTATATCAAAAGATAGTGGAGGAATATAAAACCCATTTGGTATTTCCCCCTTCTGATGATATTTTTAATGCTTTTGCATTGACGCCTTTGCACGATGTAAAGGTGGTGATCATCGGACAGGATCCTTATCACAATGTGGGACAGGCTCATGGTCTTTGCTTTTCCGTAAGACCGGATGTTGACATTCCCCCTTCATTGGTTAATATATATAAGGAACTGCATGATGATCTGGGCTGTTATGTGCCAAACAACGGATATCTGGTAAAGTGGGCGAAACAGGGTGTGCTGCTTTTGAACACGGTATTGACTGTCCGTGCCCATCAGGCAAATTCCCATAGGGGAATGGGCTGGGAGCAGTTTACGGATGCTGCTATCAGGATCTTAAATGAAGAGGACAGACCCATTGTTTTTATTCTTTGGGGAGCGCCGGCGCAGACTAAGAAAAAGATGTTAAACAATCCAAAACATTTGATCTTAGAGGCACCCCATCCAAGCCCTCTATCTGCGTACAGGGGCTTTTTTGGAAGCAGACCTTTCAGCAAGACCAATGCCTTTTTGGAACAAAACGGCTTAAGTCCCATTGACTGGCAGATAGAGGATGTTTAAAAATATTTCCTGATAAGAAAAAATAATCTGGAAAGAGAAAAGCAGGATAGAATCTAAATAGAAATGAAATGACATACATGGAGGAGAAAATTATGGAAAAGAAACCTTTCGTAACGAAAGAGCAATTGGAGGAGATTGTAAAAAAATATCCCACCCCTTTCCATATTTATGATGAAAAGGGAATCAGAGAAAACGCAAAAGCTTTAAAGGAAGCATTTGCATGGAATCCGGGATATAAGGAATTTTTTGCAGTAAAAGCAACACCCAATCCTTTTCTGATCGATATTTTAAGGGATTATGGATGCGGAACAGACTGTTCTTCCAAGACAGAGCTGATGTTATCCAAGGCTATGGGTGTGGAAGGAGAATCTATTATGTTCTCCTCAAATGAGACACCGGCAAGTGAATATGAATATGCACATAAGATCGGTGCTATCATCAATCTGGATGATTTTACCCATATTGATTATCTGGAAAAGACTTTGGGCAGGCTGCCTGAGACATTAAGCCTCCGTTACAATCCGGGCGGAGTATTTAAGATCAGCACAAGCATTATGGATAATCCCGGAGATGCAAAATATGGATTTACTACAGAACAGCTTTTTGAAGGCTACAAGGTTTTAAAAGAAAAAGGCGTAAAACGCTTTGGTATGCATGCATTTTTGGCAAGCAATACAGTTACTAATGAATATTACCCCACATTGGCGAGAACTTTATTTGAGACTGCTGTTCAGATCAAGGAACAGGTTGGAGTTTCTCTGAGTTTTATCAATTTATCCGGCGGTATCGGTATTCCTTACCGGCCTGATCAGGAACCAAATGATATCCGCGTGATCGGTCAGAAGGTAAAGGAAGTTTATGAAGAAGTCCTTGTACCTGCAGGACTGGGCGATGTGGCAATCTATACAGAACTGGGACGCTTTATGATGGGACCTTACGGTCATCTGGTTACTACTGCAATTCATGAGAAACATACCCATAAGGAATATATTGGCTGTGACGCATGTGCGGTCAATCTTATGAGACCTGCCATGTACGGGGCATATCATCACATTACTGTTGCAGGTAAGGAAGATGCGCCTTGTGATCACAAATATGATGTAGTCGGTTCTCTTTGTGAGAATAATGATAAGTTTGCCATTGACAGAATGCTTCCCAAAATTGATATAGGAGATTTTATTGTGATTCATGATACCGGAGCTCATGGCTTTTCTATGGGCTACAATTATAACGGTAAATTAAAAAGTGCGGAATTATTATTAAAAGAGGATGGAAGCGTGCAATTGATCAGAAGGGCGGAGACACCTAAGGATTATTTTGCAACTTTAGACTGTTTTGATATTTACGATGAATTAGATTTTTAATTGATGATCCAGACACTTAAGGACCGGCGCTTTGTGTAAGCAGAGCATCGGTCCTTTCTAAAGTATTTTGAAAATAAAAAAAGAACTACCTGATCACCAGAGTAGTTCAAATGAGAAATGCCGGCGGCGGGACTTGAACCCGCACGTGGTTGCCCACAACAGATTTTGAGTCTGCCTCGTCTGCCATTCCGACACGCCGGCATGGTTGTTTTCAACAGCCGAATAATATATTATCATAGACTGAAAAAAGAATCAAGACAAAGAAGGAGAAAAAATAAAAGATTTGCAGGAAATATTTTAGTTCCCGGGGATTTGGACAGAATAATATTGTAATAAAGATGGAAAACAGGATCGTTTTTTGATAAAATAGTGAATAGGTGAGCAAATATGACTTGTAAGGAAATAGAAAAGCAGATTCCTTTGTTTTTGAATGATTCTTTGGACGGGGATGATCTGGCTGAATTTGTCAATCATATAAAGCAATGCAGAGACTGTGAAGAGGAACTGACCATTCAGTATCTTTCCATAGAAGGTCTTGCGCGGTTGGAGGAAGGTGCTTCTTTTTCTTTGGACGATGAATTGAAAAGTAAGGTCAACCGGGCGGACCGAAGAGTAAAGCTCCACGGACGGATCGAAAAAATATGTAGAAATATTGAAGCTGTTGCCATTGTAATCCTTGGTGCGGCAATTGTTTATATGGTCTGGTAGAAAAATAAGCTAAGGGAATAGGAAGTAATAAAAATATGTCAAAAAAACTGGTATTAGTAGACGGACACAGCATTTTAAACAGGGCATTTTACGGAGTGCCGGATCTAACCAATGGAGAAGGATTCCATACCAATGCAATTTATGGTTTTTTAAATATTTTATTTAAATTACTGGATGAAGAAAAGCCTGATGGACTGGCAGTTGCCTTTGATCTTTCTGCGCCTACTTTCCGCCATGAAATGTATCAGGAATATAAAGGGACCAGAAAGCCTATGCCGGAGGAACTGCGGCAACAGGTTCCCGTGATGAAACAGGTATTGCAGGCAATGGGCATTCTGATCATGGAAAAGGCGGGACTGGAAGCTGATGACATTCTGGGAACTATGGCAAAAAGAGGAGAATCGGAAGGCTATGAGGTTTCACTGGTTTCCGGTGACAGGGATCTTTTACAGATTGCAACAGAACATATTAAGATCAGGATTCCCAAGACAAAAGGAAACAGAACCGAAGTTGAAGACTACTATGCAGAGGATGTAAAGGCACGTTATCAGGTAACGCCTTCCCAGTTTATTGAATTGAAGGCTCTTATGGGAGATACAGCGGATAATATTCCCGGTGTACCGAAGATCGGAGAAAAAACAGCAACGGGACTGATGGTGGAATTTGGTTCCATTGAAAATATTTATGCCAATCTGGAACAGATTTCCAAAAAGAGTATCAGGGAAACCTTGGAAAATAACAGAGATATGGCGGATTTGAGCCTGAAGCTGGCTACCATTTGCGTTGATGCGGATCTGCCTTATGATCTGGCAGATGCAGCTATAGGTGATCTGTTTACAAAGGAAGCCTATGACTGGTGCCTGAAATTGAATTTTAAAAATATGCTGGGCAGATTTGACCAGAATAAGGTCTCTGAAAAAAATGAAAGAGAGTTTCATGCCGTTACCGATCTGGGAGAAGCTGAGACGCTTTTTGAACAATGTAAAAAGGCGGAACAGCCTGCGATCAGTTTCTTTTCCGATCAAAAAAAATTGTATGCTGTAAGCATTTGTATAAATGAAGATCAGTTATATTGCTTGTTTATTGAGAATTTTGTAACAGAGGAGTATCTTGCTTCCAGGCTGAAGGAACTGGCTGAGAGCTTCCGGAATACAGAAAAGAAGCTTTTGGTATTTGATGTTAAGAAATGCTATGATTACATTCCCTGTGATGATACAAATGTTTTTTTTGACTGTAAGCTGGCTGCGTATCTGTTGAATCCGAATCATAAAGAGTATGTTTTGGAAGACGTGGCAGGGGAATATGGAAATGTGAACTGCAGGGACTTTAAACAGTGGTTTGCAAAGCAGTCTTTGGAAACTGTGGCAGAACCAGAACAGACTGACTTTATGGAATATGCCTGTATGCAGAGTCTGGCACTATATTTTTCTTATGAGCCTTTAAAGGAAAAGTTATCTGCAGAAAATATGCTGGATCTATATGATAATATTGAGATGCCCCTTACTTATGTGCTTTATGACATGGAAAAGGAAGGCGTACTGGTGGAAGGGGATGCTCTAAAGGAGTACAGCCAGGTACTGGGGGCTCAGATTGAGAAACTGGAACAGCGGATCTATGATCAGGTGGGAGAAAAATTCAATATCAATTCACCCAAACAGTTAGGAGAAATCCTTTTTGAAAAGATGGGGCTGAAGGGCGGCAAAAAAACCAAAACCGGTTATTCCACAGCAGCGGATGTTCTTGAAAAGTTAGCCGTAGATAACCCTGTGGTGGCGGATATTCTGGAATATCGTGCCCTTGCCAAGTTAAAGAGCACCTATGCAGACGGTCTGACGGAATTTATTGATGCAGGGGGCAGGATTCATTCCTCCTTTAATCAGATGATCACTGCAACGGGACGTATTTCATCTACGGAGCCGAACCTGCAGAATATACCCATGAGAACAGAAATGGGAAGGATGATCCGCAAGGTTTTTGTAGCTAAGGAAGGCTGCCTTTTGATGGATGCGGATTATTCCCAGATCGAGCTGCGTATTCTGGCACATCTGTCTGGAGATAAAGAACTGATAGCTGCTTATCATACGGATGCGGATATTCACCGGATTACCGCTTCTAAGGTTTTCCATACGCCTATGGAACAGGTAACCTCTCTGCAGAGGCGGAATGCAAAAGCGGTTAATTTTGGGATTGTCTATGGTATCAGTGCCTTTGGTTTAAGCCAGGATATCGGAACATCTCAAAAGGAAGCGGCAAAATATATGGAACAATACTTTGAAACCTATCCCGATGTAAAACGTTATCAGGATGAGACTGTTGCCCATGCCAAAGAAAAAGGGTATACTGTCACCATGTTTGACAGGAGAAGACCGATGCCGGAATTGTCTTCAAGCAACTACATGCAGAGGCAGTTTGGGGAAAGGGCGGCAATGAATGCACCCATTCAGGGAACAGCAGCGGATATTATGAAGATTGCCATGATCGATGTGTATCACGGATTAAAGGAAGCCGGTTTAAGATCAAAACTGATCTTACAGGTTCATGATGAACTTTTGATTGAAACTTATGAAGATGAAATAGAGCAGGTAAAGGAAATACTCAGCAGTAAAATGAAACATGCAGCAGAATTGTCTGTTCCCCTGGAGGTAGATTTAAATACAGGGAAGAACTGGTATGATGCACATTAGGAGAAGATTTTGCTTCATGGGGAATTTATCAGCTCCGTAATGTGAAAAGAGGTCTGTGATGAAAACCATAGGAATAACAGGGGGCATAGGGGCAGGAAAGTCCCTGATCTTAAATTATATCGGCAGTCATTATAAGGCAAAGATCTATATGGCGGATAACATTGCAAATGCCATGAAAGAACCGGGGCAGAGCTGTTATGAGTCTATTGTAGATTTGCTGGGTCATCAGGTATTGGATGAAGACGGAAGGATCAATAAAGGAAAAATGGCAGAGCTGATTTTTGCAGACAGAGAACTGTTGAAACAGGTCAATGAGGTGATCCACCCGGCAGTGAAGAAATTTGTTTTGACTGAAATCGAAAAGGAAAAACAGAAAAAGGAATATGACTTTTTTATTTTGGAAGCGGCTTTGCTGATCGAAGAAGGCTATGATGAGATCCTGGATGAATTGTGGTATATCCGTGCAGAGGAAGAGGTCAGAAGCAATCGGCTGCGGCAGTCCCGGAATTATTCGGATGAAAAAATCCGGGACATTATGAAAAGCCAGTTTTCCGATGAGATTTTCAGAAAACATTGTAAAGTAATCATTGATAATAATCATGATCCCGAAGAAACATATAAGCAGATTGATGAGAAATTGGGGGAATACATAGGTGCAGAGGGCAAATAAAGGAACAGGTTCGTATGTATATGGTCTGGATATCGGAACAAGAAGTATTGTAGGCACGGTGGGATATCGTCAAAAGGACCGGTTCGTGGTAGTGGCACAGCAGATAAAGGAACATGAATCCAGAGCCATGCTGGATGGACAGATTCACGATATCGGTGCAGTCAGCGATACCATCAGGGAAGTGACGGATCTGTTGGAGGAAAAGGTCGGTGAACCTTTAAATCAGGTTTGTATTGCAGCGGCAGGCCGTGTGCTGAAGACTGTTACTGTTCATGCAGATCTGGATCTGGAAGGGGAAAAGACTGTATCCAAAGAGGATATTCATATTCTTGATTCCTACGGCATTGAAAAGGCATATGAGATTTTCCAGAAGGAAAATCAGTCGGATATGAAATTTTATTGTGTGGGTTATTCCGTTATGCACTATTATATGAACGGGTATCCTATGAACAATCTGGAAAACCATAAAGCAAAGGAAATTTCTGCAGATATGATCGCGACATTTCTGCCTGATGATGTGGTGGACGGGCTGTATAAGGCGGTGGAGCTTGCCGGACTTGAAGTGGCAAACCTTACCTTAGAGCCTATTGCGGCTATTGAACTGGCGATTCCTGAAATGTACCGCATGTTGAATATAGCGCTTATTGATGTGGGAGCGGGAACCTCGGATATTTCCATTACCAAAGACGGCAGTATTATTGCTTATGGCATGCTTCCTGTGGCAGGTGACTGTCTGACTGAGGATATTGCAAGGCATTGTCTGGTGGACTTTCAGACTGCGGAGCAGATCAAAAGAGGAATTGAAAACCAGGATATAGTGGAATATAAGGACATTATGGGCTTGCCCCAGAAGATTTCCCATGATGAGGTGCTTTCCGTCATAGATGATGATCTGGAGGATATGGCAGAACAGGCAGCGGAGAAGATCAAGGAGTTAAACGGCAATAAGCCCGTCAGCGCAGTATTCGTGGTAGGAGGCGGCGGAAAGATCGCCACCTATACTGAAAGAGTTGCAAAGCATCTGGGCATTGCCAAGGAGCGTTGTGCAGTCAGAGGCGAGGAAGTCATGCTGAAAATTGACTTTATGGAGCGGGATGTGGTCAAGGATTCCCTGATGGTAACGCCTATCGGCATTTGTCTGAATTTTTATGAGCAGAGCAATAATTTTATTTTTGTGACCTTTAATGATAAAAGGATAAAATTATATGATAATAACCGTCTTGCCATTGTGGATGCGGCAATTCTGGCAGAATTCCCCAATGAGGATCTGTTTCCAAAGCGGGGAGAGCCGTTGGAGTTTACCTTAAACGGTAAGCCTGTGACGATCCGGGGCAGCCGGGGAGAATCCGCAGCGGTTTTGTTAAACGGAGAAGAAGCGGATATTCATACAGCGATCAGGAGCAATGATGTGATCAGGGTCATTCCTTCTACGGCGGGGGAGAAGGCGGTAATGGAGGTTTCCAAACTGCCGGAATATGAAGGAAGCCTGACCATTCACCTGGACGGAAAGGATATTTGTGTGCCCAAAACAGCCAGTGTAAACGGACAGCTTCAATCGGCATATTACCAGATCCAGAATGGGGACCAGGTGGAACTGCTGAATTATTATACAGTTCTGCAGATTTTGGAATTTATGGATATTTCCTCTGAAAATATCGGTCACGTAATGGTCAATCATGAATTGGCAGATCTTTCTGCAAAGGTTTATGATAATTTTACCGTTTCACTGCAGATAGAAGAACAGGCAAACAGGGAGACGGATGAGGAAGAAAAAGGTGCTGTTTCGGAGGAACAAAGAGCAGTAACGGAAATGGTGCCGGAAGATGCCGGTGTGCCGACAGTTGAAAAGAGAGAGGAAGCAGTAAGCTCTAAAGAAACAGCTCAGCCCGGAGATGATCTGCAGGAGGAAGGAAATGAGGCTGTAGAGACACAGCAAACCATGTCTGCTTTGGAAATGGCAAAAGAGGAAGCCAGGAAGCTGGTAACACAATTACAATATGAAAGGGCGGAAGAAGCTCTTGCTAAAATGATACAGGCAGCAACTACAGGAGCCGTGCAGGACCAGCCGCCGGTACAGGAAGCTTTGCCCCATGTGGAAAAGAGCAGCAGGGAGTTATACGGCAGCTTACAGAACAATCTGAACCGTCTGAAAAGCGGTACGCCTATTACAGAGCTTAGAAAAGAAGCCATAGAGGAAATAAGGCAGGAGAGGACAGATGTGCCGGCAATGAAGCCTGTAAGCGTAAATGATGAAAATCAGAGCATATCAGTCCGGGAACCGGCAGAGAAAACAGTTCAGGAAGAAAAGATGAGTATCCCTCCGATGAGTACGGAAAATGTGGATGGAAAATTGCTGCAGATTTTACATGTCATTGTCAATGATGAACTTGTTACATTAAAGGGAAAACCTGATTATATTTATGTGGATGTATTTGAATTTATTGAATTTGATCTATCCAGACCACAGGGAAAATCTGTGGAAACTTTAATAAACGGAAGAAAAGCCCAGTATACGGAGCCCCTAAGTAACGGCGACCGTCTGGAGATTTTCTGGAAGGACTAAAACATGCGTTTCATGAGTATTGCCAGCGGAAGCAGTGGAAACTGCATTTACGTAGGTGATGAAAATACACATATTCTGATTGATGCGGGCATCAGTAAAAAAAGAATTGAAGAAGGCTTAAATACCATTGGACTGACAGTGGACGATCTGAGTGCAGTATTTGTTACCCATGAGCATATCGACCATATCGGAGGACTGGGAGTTCTCACAAGAAAGTGTCATGCACCTGTATATGCTACAAAAGGCACCATAAACGGAATTTTCCAGACCTCATCCCTGGGGAAAATAGACAGGGAGCAATTTATTGAGATCAGGGAAGATCATTGTCTTACAGTAGGGGATATTACGGTCGATTCCATGAAGATTTCCCATGATGCGGCACAGCCTGTGGCTTATCGCTTTTTTAAGGGGGATAAGAAGATCGCTGTTGCAACAGATCTGGGAATGATCACCGAAGAAAATGAAGAAAAATTAAAGGGAATGGATGCCATTTTACTGGAGGCAAACCATGATGTGAATATGCTTCAGGTGGGACCGTATCCCTACTATTTAAAGCAGAGAATATTGGGAAACAGGGGACATTTGTCCAATGAAAATGCAGGAAGGCTTTTAAGCCGCATTGTGCATGATGATTTGAAGCATATTTTCCTGGGACATTTAAGCAAAGAAAATAATATGCCGGCACTGGCATATGAGGCGGTGCGGCTGGAAATTACCATGGGTGATAATCCTTATGAGGCTTCGGATTTTTCCATTGACATTGCCAAACGAAGTGAACCGTCCAGGGTGGTAAATATTTAAAGCCGCGTATCAATGATCTCATAATCTTTTGTAATAAAAACAGCTTCCACACCATCCAGGCTGCTGATCAGCTCCTGTGCCTTTGAAAGTCCCAGTAAGAGACAGGTAGTGCTTAAAGCATCGCCTTCCATGGAAGAATCGGAAATGATGGTAACGGACAGCAGTTCATTGGATACGGGATAACCGGTTTCGGGGTCCAGAATATGATGATAAATGACATCATCGATCTGGAAACAGCGTTCATAAATGCCGCTGGTCACTACAGACTGGTCGGTAATGGAAAGTACATCCATAGGAGTGCCGTTTTCAAAAGGCTTTTTGATGCCGATCTGAAAAGGGGTGCCGTCCGGTTTGGTGCCGATGGTGAGTATATTGCCGCCTAAATCGATGGTGGCGCTGGTGATCCCCCGAAAGATCAGGTATTCCTTGAGGGCATCTGCAATATAACCCTTTGCAATAAAGCCCAGGTCGATCTGTGCTTCAGGGTCCGTTAAAGTGACCGTACCTGCGGATTCATCATATTGGATGCACTGATAATTCACATGAGCCAGTGCCTGGGATAAAGCGGTATCGTCCGGCAGGGCAGGAACGGTTTCACCCGTGCTTTGAGAAGAAAAGTCCCACAGATCCCTGACAGGAGCAATGGTAATATCCACAGCGCCTTTTGTCAGCTCGCTGTAAAAAAGGGATTCCTTAATGAGCAGTATGGTTTCGGGACTGACCGTTACAGCCTGTCCATTGGCGTGGTTGATGCGGTAGACATCGCTTTCGGGAATGGTACGGCTGAACAGCTTGTCATAGTCTCTGCACAGGTCCATTGCCTCCTGCAAAATATCCGTATCATCGGTTCCGTATAAGGTTATGGTAACGACGGTATCAAAGGCGATAATGGTATCCCGTATGGTAAGGGCATTTTGATCAAAGGGAAGAGAGCATCCCCAGAGAGAAACTGATACCATACAAAATGCGCATAAAAGGCTGATATATTTATTTTTGTAACTTTGTAACTTCAGATGCTTTGTTTTCATGAATGCATCATAACATATTTTGCAAGACTTTTAAATAAAGGACAGGATTGGAACATGAAATTATCGGATGATTTTGAAAATGACACAGTAAAATCAAGTATATCCTTAGGCGGTATGCTGGCAGGCGTCCTTGTGTTTATGGCAATACTGGTAATTGTGGTCATTGCAGTAAACAAGCCCAAAGGGAGCGGTCAGAACCAGATGGCACAAGATCAGAATAATACTACAAAAACCCAGGAAACGATCATCAGCCAGAATGATGACTCGGAATATCCTATCGGTGAATCCACTCTGGTTTCCGATGACCTGGATTTCTGGAATATGTACAAGGAAGATGTGGAGTTGGATAAAACCCTGGACCATACCAGCGAACGATATGCAAAAAATTTGCAGGAAATGGAAGAGGAAGCAAAGGAAGAGGACCTGTCTGAAAACGGAACAAAGACAGAGGTTATTCTTCCGGATGGAACTTCCCAGTGGGTCATGGTCAATGCATTTATCCAGAAGAACAATTATGATTATGTGGGACTGGTCTATGAAGAGCCGTATATGCGATATTATGCAGATGGAAAGAAGGTCTCCAAACAGGGTATTAAAATTGATGACAGTTACGGAACCATAGATTTTCAGCAGGTGGAAGAGGCTGGCATTGATTATTGTATTGTCCGTCTGGGAAAAAGGGGATATGCAACAGGCGCCATTTCCATGGATGAAAATTATCTGAATTATATAACCGGAGCCAAAGAAGCCGGATTAGGAGTGGGGGTGTCATTTTATTCCCAGGCAGCCAATGAAGCGGAGGCAGTGGAAGAAGCAAATCTGGTGCTGCAGACTTTGCAGGCTGCAGAAATCAGACCGGATTATCCCATTGTATTTGATATGGAGCCTGTTTCCAATGATTCATCCAGAACAGAAGGGCTTACCAAAAATCAGCTGACAGCAATTGCAAAGGCGTTTTGCAATACCATAAGACAAGGGGGCTATACGCCGGCGATTTATGGAAATAAATACTGGCTTTTGAGAAAACTGGATCTGACTCAGCTGTCGGAATATAATATCTGGCTTTCCCAGGAAAAGGATGTGCCTGATTATCCCTATGAGTTTGCAATGTGGGAATATAAGCAGGATGCCCGGATTGACGGGATTACAGGCAATGTGTCCATGAGCATCAGCTTTATCGATTATGAAATGAGATGATAGAGCTTTTCAGAAATTTTACAATCGGAATAAATGGCGGCATAGTCGGAAGGAGACATGCCGTCAATATAGTTGTAACTAAAATTCTTGTTAATCCCCTGTTTTTTGACAAGATCTACAGCTTTATTATAAGCGATGGCAGCTTCCGTTGCCGTGGGATAAATGCCAATGCGGTAATCACCGTTGATATGGATTTTTGCCAGAAAACGGAAGGTGCCGTTTTCCTTGATCCGGATAACACCGAAATAAGGATTGATACAGATCACGTTGGAATAACGGAAATCATGGCTGTCTCCGTTAGCAAAATAATAATCCCGGTTTTCCACAGCAAAATTGCGGATGCCGTAGCGATTTAAAATATTGACCTGCATACCGTAATCCGCCACAAATAAATGCCGTCCCCGTTTCATGATCTTGTGGCTGGCATAATAAAATAAGTCATCGATATCAAAGGTAAATATGGTATCGGGACTGTAATAATAGAAGAAAAATTTGTTCTTAATATAAATGGGATTTTTAATATACAGATTGTGATCCCTGAAATTCATCAGTGTAATACATTTCTCAAAGGGAAGGATCTTTGGAGCGTAGCAATCCGGCAGGGCATGAGGATTTTCTAAAATTTCGCCTGCCTCCACATAAGCTGCATTGGCTTTGGGTTCGGCATCATAGCTGCCAAGGCTGATGTGTTTGTGTCTATATGTGATGCTTGCCCGAAAATAGCAAGTTCCGTCTTTTTTTGTCGCTTTATATACTCCGGTGTATTTTTTCATGTACAAAGTATAACATTATCGTAGCGAAAACTCAATTTTAGAAATATTTTTCGGACTGCTTGTATAAAATAATTACTAAGTTGTTAAAAAAATATTACAACTTGTGAAGAAAAGGAGCAGTCTATGAAAAGAAAATATGGGAATATGCTGGTATTGTTTTATCTGGCATTTCTTAGCATTCTTACAATAGAGATAACTTTTCAAAGGATACAGGAGACAAGTGAAGCCATAGAGGCGGAGAAAATGGAAATACAGATCGGTGACGGAGCGGAAGAAGATATAGAGCGCATGACCCGTGTGCTGCCGGAGGCGGTTTCGGAAAGAAGGACCGTGACGGAACAGTCGGTTACAAGGGAAATGGAATATGAACTGACAGATGAAGATTATCAGACCCTGTTAAAAATCGTGGAAGCGGAAGCAGGGTGTGAGGATGAAAACGGAAAGCTGCTGGTGGCAAATGTGGTTTTAAACCGGGTAGACAGCAGTAAATTCCCATCAACAGTCAGAGGTGTGGTATATCAGGCAGATGGCGGCAAGGTACAGTTTACCCCTGCATATAATGGAAGGCTACAGTCGGTCAAGGTGTCAGAAGAAACAAAAGAGGCGGTACAGAAGGCGCTGTACGGAGAGGACATTTCTGACGGAGCCTTATATTTTGTTGCCACAAGTGTGGCGGGAGAACAAAAGAGCGGCTGGTTTTACCGCAATCTGACTTATCTGTTTGATTACGGCAATCACAGCTTTTTCAAGTGAGCTTTTGGTCAATGTATCATTGCCATTCAAAATCGGGTGTGCTATAATAACGCCGTAAACATAGACATGAAAGGGAAAAAGCAATGGAAATTTTATACAAAAGTACACGCAGTGACAGCACACCCGTAACAGCATCCCAGGCAATTCTGAAAGGTCTTGCCGATGACGGCGGATTATTTGTTCCCATGGAAATTCCGGCTCTGGATGTTTCTCTTAAGGAACTTTCCGGGATGACCTATCAGGAAGTGGCTTATGAGGTCATGAAATTATATCTGACGGATTTTACTGAGGAAGAATTGAAAAATTGTATCAATAAAGCATATGATGAGAAGTTTGACACGGAAGTGATCGCACCTTTGACAGAGGCAGGAAATGCCTTTTATCTGGAATTATACCATGGTGCCACCATTGCGTTTAAGGATATGGCGCTTTCCATTTTGCCGCACCTTTTGACAACCTCAGCAAAAAAGAATGCGGTAAAAAATGAAATCGTAATTCTGACAGCCACCAGCGGCGACACAGGAAAAGCGGCATTGGCAGGATTTGCCGATGTGGAAGGAACAAGGATCATCGTTTTCTATCCCAAAAACGGCGTCAGCCCCATCCAGGAAAAGCAGATGGTAACCCAGAAGGGGGCAAATACCCATGTAGTGGGAATCCACGGCAACTTTGATGATGCCCAGACCGGTGTAAAGAAATTATTCGGAGATACGGCTCTTGCTAAGGAGATGGATGAAAAAGGATTCCAGTTCTCATCAGCTAATTCCATTAACATCGGACGTCTGGTTCCCCAGATCGTTTATTATGTGTATTCCTATGCAATGCTTTTAGGACAGGGCAAGGTAGAAGAGGGAGAAAAGATCAATGTAGTGGTTCCTACCGGCAACTTTGGAAACATTCTGGCTGCATATTATGCAAAGAATATGGGACTGCCTATTGATAAACTGATCTGTGCTTCCAATGACAATAAAGTATTATTTGATTTCTTCCAGAGCGGAACCTATGACAGGAACAGGGAGTTTATTTTGACCAGTTCCCCATCCATGGATATTTTGATCTCATCCAATCTGGAAAGACTGATCTACAAGATTGCAGGAAATGATTCCGCTAAGAATGCAGCTTTCATGGCATCTTTAAGCAAGGATGGGGTTTATGATATTACCGATGAGATGAAAGGAAAACTGCAGGATTTCAGAGGCGGTTATGCCAGCGAGCAGGAATGTTTTGACATGATCAAAGGTCTTTATGATGAATTCGGCTATGTGATCGATACCCATACGGCAGTTGCAGCAGCAGCTTATGCAAAATACAGAGCTGAATCAAAGGATACGACCAAAACTGTCATTGCATCTACGGCAAGCCCATACAAGTTTACCAGAAGTGTTATGAAGGCAATTGATGAGAAATATGATTCCATGGGGGATTTTGAACTGGTAGATGAGTTATCCAGAATTTCCAATACAGATGTTCCCAAGGCAATCGAGGAGATCAGAACAGCACCTGTATTACATAATACTGTATGTGAAAAAGAAGAAATGAAGGATGTTGTAAAGAAATTCCTGGGAATGTGATATTCTTTCAGAAATCATATATGAATACATAAAAATAAACCTGCTTTTCCGGAAAAGATAAATCCGGGAGAGCAGGTTTTCTTTTATTCAGCTCTGTTTTTGACAGAGCACCTTATTTTCTCTTATCAAGAGCTTTATAACGGCAGTCATCATGAATGGGTTTATAAGCCGGACGAATGATCTTACCATTATTGGCAAGCTCTTCCAGGCGGTGTGCGCTCCAGCCTGTAATTCTGGCAATGGCAAAGATCGGTGTGTATAATTCATATGGCAGATCCAGCATTTTGTATACAAATCCGGAGTAGAAGTCCACGTTGATGCTGACGCCTTTATAGATCTTACGTTCTTTTGCGATTACCTTGGGAGCCAGCTTTTCTACCAGAGAATACAATGCAAATTCCTTTTCCAGTCCTTTTTCCACAGAAAGCCTTTCCACAAAGGATTTAAAGATCACTGCACGAGGGTCGGATTTGGAATAAACCGCATGGCCTACACCGTAGATCAGCCCTGCGTGGTCGAAGGCATCTTTATTTAAAAGACGTGCCAGATATTCGGAAACTTCCTCCTCATCTTCCCAGTCGGATACTTCGCGCATCATATCTTCAAACATACCTACAACCTTGATGTTGGCGCCGCCGTGCCGGGGACCTTTTAAGGAACCGATAGCCGCCGCCATAACGGAATAGGTATCGGTCATGGATGAGGTTACTACATGGGTGGTAAAGGATGAGTTATTACCGCCGCCATGTTCCATGTGGAGTACCAGAGCAATATCCAGGATTTTAGCTTCCAGAGGCGTGTAACTGCTGTCGGGTCTTAAAATATGTAAGATGGTTTCCGCCGTGGATAATTCCGGTTTGGGAGAGTGAATAAAAAAGCTTGCCCCGTCATGATAATGTTTGTAAGCGTTATATCCGTAAATGGACAGAAGAGGGAACAGGCTGATCAACTGCAGACACTGCCTCAGTACGTTGGGGATGGAAGTATCATCCGCACGGTCATCATAGGAATATAAAGTCAGTACCGAACGTGCCAGGGTATTCATCATATCCTTGCTGGGAGCTTTCATAATAATATCCCTGACAAAGCTGGTAGGAAGAGTCCGGTATTCTCCCAGCAATTTGCAGAAGGAATCCAGTTCTTCTTTATTAGGCAGTTTGTCAAAGAGAAGAAGATAAGTGATCTCTTCAAAACCGAAACGGTTTTCTTTGGTAAAGCCTTCAACCAGATCTTTTACATTGTAACCGCGGTAAAAAAGATTACCATGGATAGGGATGGTTTCACCATCTACCACTTTGGATGCCCGCACATCGGAAATGTTGGTAAGACCTGCCAGTACGCCTTTACCGTTCACATCACGAAGCCCTCTTTTGACATCATATTTTGTGAACAATTCCTGCTCAATAATGCCTGCATTTTGAGACATTTCAGCAAGACGGATAATTTCGGGTGTAATTTTTGAAATGCTGTCGTTTTCCATAGTTATGCCACCTTTCTGCTATGAAATTCTGTTTCTGTTATTTAGGGGTTAACATCAAAAAGATGTGGATAAACTTGACTTGAATGCGTATGATACACACGTTTTGAATCAATATATTATTACTATAGCATGAAAACGGAAATTCAGGCAAGGAAAAAGACGGATGTTTATGAATATTTCATATTTTGTTCAGGGTTTCTTTACAGGAAAGGACTGGATTTTTATTTCACGGCATTATAGAATGAAAAAAAGTAAAGGGGATAGTAAAAGGGATAGGAGAAAAAACAGTAAAGATCAAGGTATATTTGCGGAAAGGATAGTATTATGAATGTAAAAGAAATGATCTCCCATGTGGATCATACACAATTAAAAGCATTTGCAACATGGGAAGATATTGTAAAGCTGTGTGATGAAGCGCTGGAATTTGGAACTGCATCTGTCTGTATTCCGCCCTGCTATGTAAAGAGGGTACATCAAAAGTATGGAAACAGGCTCAATATCTGTACTGTTATCGGATTTCCCCTGGGATACAGCGTCACGGAGGCAAAGGTGGCAGAAACAAGAAAGGCATTGGAAGACGGTGCCCAAGAGATCGATATGGTCATTAACATTTCAGATGTAAAGAACGGCGATTATGATAAAGTGACCCAGGAAATCATCAGTGTGAAAAGGGAATGCCTGAATCATGTTCTGAAGGTTATCATAGAGACCTGTTATCTGACAGAAGAAGAAAAGATTGCCATGTGTAAAGCGGTTACCGATGCAGGAGCGGAATTTATCAAGACTTCCACAGGATTCGGAACTGCAGGAGCGCAGATCGCGGATATCAGACTGTTTAAAGAGCATATCGGTGACGCTGTAAGGATCAAAGCAGCAGGCGGAATCAGGACAAAAGAGGCAATGGAAGAATTTCTTGCTGCGGGCTGTGAACGGATCGGATGTTCAGCGGCAGGAGACATTATGAGGGCAGAGGAAGGCTAGTGGAAAAGTCCCTGAAGGTATATGGTAATTGATAGAATTTTTCTTTTCTTTTACATGATACATTATTGACTTTTTAAATGCCTTTTGAGATAATACAAAAGGTGTACGAGGTCAAAAAGCCTGTACGAAATAGTCATAAGCCGTTTACACGGTAAAAAATACAAATCAAGGAGGACAATAGAATGTCAACAAAAGCATACTATCCAATCGATGAGATCGGTGCAGGAAAAGTTGGTTTTTCCAAAACACGTTCCATCATCGAAGCTGCTTTCTACGGAAATAACGTAGTAAAAGTAAACACATTAAAAGAAGCTTACGAATTAGCTAAAAATTCACCCGGTACTGTTGTAACAGATATGCCTATCAAAGACGGTGAAACATTTGGTCTTGAAAAAGATGCAAAAGTTTTATTATTCAACGATGGTGCAGTTACAGGACGTTATGCAGCAGCCCGCCGTATCAAAGGCGAACCCGGTGTAGATGACGCTAAACTGGATAAAGTTGTTATGGATGCTATTTATGAGACACGTTGGAAAACAATGTACCATGCAGAGTGTTTCATCGGTCTTGATCCTGAATTCATGGTAAAGGCTCACCTTCTGATTCCTGAAGGAGAAGAAAATATCCTTTACAACTGGATGTTAAACTTCCAGTACATGTCTGATGAATATGTAAAAATGTACAAAAACTCCAAACCTGTAGGTGACGGAAAAGAGCCTGATATCTATATCTTCTCCGATCCTCAGTGGGTTCCCGGCGAGAGACCTGATGTTGATTACAGCTGCTTAAGCGATCCTCTGACTCTCTGCTATTTCGATACAAACGAAAACTGTGCAGCAATCCTTGGTATGAGATACTTTGGTGAGCACAAAAAAGGTACATTGACAATGGCATGGGCTTTGGCTAACAGAAACGGTTATGCTTCCTGCCACGGCGGACAGAAAGAATATACTTTAGCAGACGGTTCCCACTTTGTTGCATCTGTTTATGGTTTATCCGGTTCCGGTAAATCCACATTAACTCATGCAAAACATGGCGGAAAATATCCTGCAATCAAAGTTCTTCACGATGATGCTTTCATTATCAATGCAGATACATGTGCATCTATCGCTTTGGAGCCTACATATTTCGATAAGACAGCAGATTATCCTACAGGATGTCCTGATAACGAATATTTATTATCCGCTCAGAACTGCTCAGCTACATTAGATTCCGAAGGAAAGATCCAGTTAGTAACAGAAGATATCAGAAATGGTAACGGACGTGCCATCAAATCCAAATTATGGTCTCCTAACCGTGTAGATAAGATTGATTCTCCGGTTAACGCTATTTTCTGGATCATGAAAGATCCTACCATTCCTCCGGTTGTTAAATTAAAAGGTTCTGCATTAGCTTCCGTTATGGGTGCTACACTTGCAACAAAGACATCTTCCGCAGAGCGTGTTGCTGCAGGTACAGACTTAAATGCAATCCGTATCGTACCTTATGCTAACCCTTTCAGAACATATCCTCTGGTAAATGACTATGAGAAGTTCAAAAAGTTAGTAGAAGAAAAGAACGTAGACTGCTACATCGTAAACACAGGTGACTTCATGGGAACAAAGGTTAAACCTGCAGATACTTTAGGAATTCTTGAGACTATCGTTGAAGGAAGAGCTAAATTCGAGCAGTGGGGACCTTTTGCAGATATCGAGATCATGAATGATTGGGATGGCAAGACTGCTGACTTCACACCTGACTTAAATGATGCTTCTTATGTTGCACAGTTAAAATCCGCTATGGAAACCCGTGTAAAAGCTGTTCAGGATTTCGCAACAAAGAAAGACGGTTACGACAAGCTTCCTGATGAAGCAGAAGCAGCATTACAGAGACTTGTTGACGCTCTTTAAGATTTTAGGATAAAATTATTGTTTATAGTTCATAATATTCTATAGCAATATGGGGTTGTCGTGCTAAGTTTTTCTTAGCCGCCAGCCCCTTTTTATACAAAAAAATGAAATGCTATACAGGATGTGATAATATGGGGAATATTTTAGAATTTATTGACTGGCGTGGGGATCTGACTTTTGCACAAGATCCCTTTCATGAAGTGGACGGGCTGATCTTAAGTGCAGTATCCTACGTGGAACTGGACCGGATCGTGTCAGAAGATATTATGGAGCAGATTTTATTGAGAGATGCTTTTGAGGAATTTCAAAGTTATCTTCATGATCCCAAATACCGGAACCTGGGTAGGATTATTCCTGATGAAGTATTGGTTTTATTTGAAAAAATGTCCAGATGTAAAAGATATGCCACACTTCGTATGTCCGGCTATATAAATCATGTGGATGAGCAGAGTGAGGAACAGTTTGCGGCAGTAACCTTTCAAAATGATATGGGAGAGATCTACATTGTTTATCGTGGAACGGATGATACCATTGTAGGCTGGAAAGAAGATTTTAATATTGCCTATATGGATGTGATTCCTGCCCAGGAAGAGGCAATGAAATATCTGACCAAAGCTGCCGGAAGCTTAAAAGGGAAAATTCGTTTAATGGGTCATTCAAAAGGCGGTAATCTGGCGATCTACAGCGCAGCGCGATGCGGTAAGAGAATCCAGAAGAGGATCGCTGGTGTTTATAATATGGACGGACCGGGATTTTTGCCGGAATTTTTATCCCTGGGAGATTATCAGGCAGTAAATGAGTATACATTCTGGTATTTACCATATGAGTCAATGATAGGAACCCTGTTATGTCACGGAACCAATGAATATGTGGTGAAAAGTACCAGCCGGGGTATCATGCAGCACGATCCGTTTTCCTGGGAAATTATAGGAAAAAGTTTTGTAAAGGAAGAGTGCCTGTCAAAGGAATCGCTGATTGCCCATCTGGCTATTGATCAGTGTATGAAGAAGCTGACTGTAGAACAGAGAAAAGAGTTTGTGTCCATTGTTTTTGATGCGCTGGCGGCAACGGAAGCCAAGACTTTAAGTGAGATCACACCCAAGAGTCTGAAAAGCATTATTGATTCGGTCAAAAATGCTGATCCGGAGTCCAGAAAGCTGTTAATGGATATGGGAAAGCTTGTGTTAAAAACTGTCAGAGAAAACCGATAAAATCCGGTTGTAATTTCTGTATTATTTTCGTATAATAAATTTACCTGAAATGTTCGATAACTCTTGTTGTTTTGAACCTACATTTACTTTAAACGGGATTCCTATATTGTTTTATGGATGTCATGCCTCCCATTAAGTGATGAGGACGGCAGAAGTAAAATTGCGGTTACCCACCTGGCTTAGGCTAGGAGTCAAAATACAGGAGCCGGCATTTTGGGGCACAAATGAAAAAACAGTCCTGATGGGCTGTTTTTCATTTTGTGCAGGCAGCAAGCCGCTGAAAGCAATAAGCCGTGCAATGAGTGAAAAGGGAGAATTTATGAGAAAAAAGAATCATACAATGTGGAAATGGATATTGGTCATTTTTGTGCTTGCCGCAGTGGTAACAGTTATGGTCTGTGCCATAAAGAACAGATTTATAAAAGAACCGGAAGGAAAATTTATAGCCAGGGAAGATGCTTATCTTTTATATACATATTTGTACAGTGATCTGGCCCAGGGAGATCTGGAAAAGGCAGGGAAGGACATTTTGGAAGGGGTTATTTCTCAAAATGATATTTCCGGTGAAAGTGAAGAAGAATCTTATTTAACTCTGGGCGAAGTTAAGACCATGTTTACGCTTTTAAAAGAGAGATATCCCATTTATGAAGGAGAAATCAGCTATATTGAGGAGCAGGCATTTTCTGACAATCATAGGGACAACAGCGCCCTGCTGGCAAATGATTTTTTTGATTGTTATGAACAATTGTGGGATGTTGTTCATACAGATATGCCATTATATGAGGAACAGGGGATTTTTCTGGGAGATGCACCAAGGATTAAAAATCTGGATGACAGCTCTGTTTCCGAAAATGATATTCTCCTTATACAAAAAGACGAAAGCCAACAGGCTTCGGGAGTAAAATTATATAAGAGAACAAAGGGGCTTTCAGAGTATCAGAACATAGATGAGGGCGGTTTTTACAGGGAGCATGTTTATCTTGGAACAAAAGGGTATCTTTTGCTGGACATTACTGGATATCAGGAGCTGACCGGAAATCAGGATTTTCAACTGCAGACCTGTTGGATATCATCTAACCAGCCCGAAGCCTTATGGGTTACCTTTGAAGATTATCAGGTGTGTATTAAAAGCGGACAGTCAGGAGTGCTTTTAGAAGACGGAAGGGTTTATGATGCCTTTGAGGATATTGCAGATCTGTATTTTACAGACGGAAGCCTTTCCTATATTTCTACATATGATGAAAAGATCAGCGGAAAATTATTGAGCGTTTCCGAAGATAAGATCGAGCTGGAAGGAGTGGGTTTTTACTCTTACAGGGAAGGTCTGCCGGTATACAAATTATATGGGCAGAGAGAGCATTATACCAAAAGCGATCTGAAGATCGGATATGATTTTACGGATTTTGTGTTGGATAAAGACGGCGTAATTGTTGCCGGACTTGTAACAAGAGAAGAAAAAATGGATTCCATCAGAGTTGTTGTGAAGACAACCGGATTTTCTTCTGCCTATCATGAAAGTATTTCTTTTACCTGTGATTCCAATTTTCTTATCAATGATGAGCATCATTTGGCAGGGGAAGAGATCGTTATAAACGGGGATGATGCCAGGTTTGAGAATGGCAGGATTTATATCCGTCCGGAAACAAATCTGGCAAGAACTACGATCACCTCTATAGAGCGGGACCAGGGAGTTCCTTCTTACCGGGGGAATTTTGAGATTGCCAAAGCAACGGACGGACTGCTTTTGATCAATGAATTGCTGCTGGAAGAATATCTGTATTCCGTCGTTCCAAGCGAAATGCCTGCAAGTTATCCAATGGAGGCATTAAAGGCACAGGCAGTATCAGCCAGAACCTATGCTTATGAGAGAATGTTACACTCCGGATTAAAGGAATATGGAGCCCATGTGGATGACAGTGCTGCTTTTCAGGTGTATAACAATATTAAAGAAAGTGAAAATACCACATTAGCCATCAGGGAAACACAGGGACAGATTGCAGCCATTGGAGATGACCTGGCAGAAACCTATTATTATTCCACTTCCTGCGGCTTTGGAACGGATATCGGGGCATGGCACAGCAGCTCGGAAGAGAGGTATGGTTATCTGGTATCAAAGCATATCGGAGTATCAGACCCGGAATCAGAGGCTGCTATTGGCGACATTACCGATGAAACGGCTTTCAGAAATTATATTTCATCCATCAACGAAAAGGATTATGAATGCGGAGAGGGCTGGTATCGCTGGAGTTATCATACAACTTTAAATATTGACAGATTGAATGAAAATCTGATAAAAAGATATGAGGCAAGTGAAAAGAGCATTTTACCGGGGAAACCGCCTGTATTTACCCAGATCGTGCGTATGCAGGTAGTAAAAAGGGGAAACGGCGGTGTCATTGATGAACTTTTGATCGAAGGCAAAGAAGGATATGTAAAAGTTGTAGGAGAACATGCGGTCAGATCGGTTCTGGCAAATGACAGCGATAAGGTAGTCAGACAGGGTGGTTCGGAAAGCACTGTTTCCACTTTGCTGCCCAGTGCCTTTGCGGTTCTTGATGTAGAAGTGGATAGTGACACAAATGCCATTGTATCATATACTGTAACAGGAGGCGGCTATGGTCACGGTATCGGAATGAGTCAGAACGGAGCAAAGTCCATGGCGCTTGCAGGAATGAATTGCGGTGACATTCTGCAATTCTTTTATGAAGGTGTAAACCTTAGAGATATGTATGAATTGAAATAAGGGTTGATTATGAGAAAACTTATTTTATTATGGAAAAAATTTTCAGAAGAGATCAATGAATGTCATATCAGTGCATATGCAGCCAGTGCGGCATTCTTTATGTTTTTATCCCTGATTCCCATATTGCTGCTGGTTTGTTCTATTATACCATATACACCCATTACGGAAGCGGATTTAATGGAGAGCCTGGCACAGATACTGCCTACAAGCCTGGTTCCGCTGGCTGTCAGTACAGTAGAAGATGTTTATGATAAATCTCCGGCAATCATATCCGTATCAGCGCTGGTTACCATATGGTCCGCAGGAAAGGGCATGCTTGCCATCATTCGGGGGCTCAATGCCATTCACCGGGCAGTAAAGCCCCAGAATTATTTCTTCCAGAGGATTCGTGCCAGCATTTATACTGTAATTTTGCTTGTCATGATCCTGCTTTCCCTGCTTCTGGGCGTTTTTGGCGAATCCATCGGAAATGTATTGGAACGGAAGGTGCCGGAAATCACTTCTTTTACACCTTTGTTTTCTAACCTGAGGATTCTGATCGTACTGGCGGTCTTGATGTTGTTTTTTACGGCTCTGTTTACATGGATACCCAGTGTAAAGCTGGATTGGAGAACACAGGTCATAGGTGCTTCTTTTGTCAGTATTGCATGGAGTATATTTTCTTTCGTGTTTTCCATTTACATAAACAGATTTGCAGGAAACAGCATTTACGGAAATATGACAACCGTTGCCATGTTGATGATCTGGTTCTATTTTGTGTTCTATCTGTTGTTTATGGGTGCTGTGATCAGCAAATTTTTAGAGCCTGCCACGGAATTTTTGATAAAACGTGCAGATGAAAAGCACCAGATAAAAAAAGATCTGAAATTGAAGGAAAAGAGTAAAAAATAAGGGGCATGTGATAAAATGCAAAAACCCGGGGAAAAATCACTTGACAGAAATACTTTGTGTCGTTAGAATAAGTTTCAGATGTTTTATAATTTAAATGCTTAGAAGGTGTACAGTAGCATTTTATGTACCGATAGAGATAGGAAGTCACCGGCTGAAAGCTTCCTTCGGTTCCCGTAAGATGGCGAATTTCCCACCGGAGCAGCTTTGTTGAAAAATCCACTTTCTTTATATAGTGGTAAGTAGGTAAAGACGTAGGGCGCACGTTACGCGAAATGAAGAGCCCGTTTCTATGACGGGAATGTGGGTGGTACCGCGGATTCTATTCGTCCCTTGTATATGCAGGGACGTTTTTTTATGCAAAAAAGTCTTTCCCGGGTCCTTGTATCTTGAAAGGGAAAGGCATACAGGAAAGGAAGAACAGGAAAATGAAAGAGAAACTGGAACAGATCAAGGCAGAAGCCATTGCGAAGATTTCCTCCGCTACATCTTTGGATGAATTAAATGATGTGCGGGTCACACAGCTTGGCAAAAAAGGCGCTTTGACAGGAATTTTAAAAAGTATGAAGGATGTTGCGCCTGAGGACAGACCAAAAGTCGGACAGCTTGTAAATGAAGCTCGTGCCGATATTGAAGAAGCCCTGGAAAAAGCTAAAACGGACATGGAGCGGAAGGTAAGGGAAATGAAGATGAAAAAAGAAGTCATCGACGTTACCTTGCCGGCAAAGAAGAACAATGTAGGTCACAGACATCCCAATACCATTGCCCTGGAAGAGGTTGAGAGAATTTTCGTAGGTATGGGTTATGAGGTTGTGGAAGGACCGGAAGTGGAAAAGGATTACTACAACTTTGAGGCATTGAATATTCCTGCAGACCACCCTGCAAAGGACGAGCAGGATACATTCTATATCAATGGGGATATTTTACTGCGTACCCAGACATCTTCCACACAGGTTCACGAAATGGAAAAGGGCAAACTGCCCATCCGTATGATCGCACCGGGAAGAGTATTCCGTGCCGATGAAGTGGATGCAACACATTCCCCTTCCTTCCATCAGATCGAAGGTCTGGTCATTGACAAGAATATTACTTTTGCTGATTTAAAAGGAACTCTGGCTGAATTTGCAAAAGAGCTGTTTGGGGAAGATACCAAGGTAAAATTCAGACCCCATCATTTCCCTTTTACAGAGCCAAGTGCTGAGGTAGATGTTACCTGCTTTAAATGCGGCGGCAGCGGATGCCGTTTCTGCAAAGGCTCCGGCTGGATCGAGATCTTAGGCTGCGGCATGGTTCATCCCCATGTATTGGAAATGAGCGGCATCGATCCCGAGGAATATACAGGATTTGCCTTTGGTGTGGGATTAGAGCGTATTGCCCTGTTGAAATATGAAATCGATGATATGAGATTATTATACGAAAATGACATTCGTTTCTTGAAACAGTTCTAGGAGGAAAAATAAATGAATACAGCATTATCTTGGATCAAAGCATACGTTCCCAATCTGGACTGTACAGATCAGGAATATTGTGATGCGATGACATTAAGCGGAACAAAAGTAGAAGGCTACGAAAGACTGGATAAAAATCTGGAAAGAATCGTAGTAGGACAGATTGAGAAGATTGAAAAGCATCCCGATGCGGATAAGCTGATCATCTGTCAGGTAAATGTAGGTGCGGAAACTGTTCAGATCGTAACAGGTGCACCCAATGTAAAGGAAGGCGATAAGGTTCCTGTCGTTTTGGACGGTGGTAAGGTTGCCGGAGGACATGACGGCGGTCCTCTTCCAGAAGAAGGAATTGTGATCAAAGCAGGAAAACTGAGAGGGATTCCTTCAAACGGTATGATGTGCTCCATCGAAGAATTAGGCTCTTCCAGAGACTTTTATCCGGAAGCTCCTGAATACGGCATCTATATTTTCCCGGAGGATACTGAGGTGGGTGCAGATGCCATTGAGGAACTGGGCTTACATGATACGGTTTTTGAATATGAGATCACTTCCAACCGCGTGGACTGCTACAGCGTAGTGGGCGTAGCAAGGGAAGCAGCGGCTACCTTCCATACGGAATTTAAGCCTCCGGTTGTTACCGTAAAAGGAAATGATGAAGATGTCAATGATTATATCAAGGTCAGAGTGGATGATCCGGATCTTTGTACCCGTTACTGTGCAAGAGTGGTAAAAAATATTAAGATCGGTCCCAGTCCCAAATGGATGCAGAGAAGACTTGCTGCAAGCGGTATCAGACCTATTAACAATCTGGTTGACATTACCAATTATGTCATGGAGGAATACGGTCAGCCCATGCATGCTTTTGATCTGGATACTGTTTCCGGACATCAGATCATCGTGCGCCGTGCCAAGGACGGAGATGAGTTCCAGACCCTGGACGGACAGGTACGCAAAATGGATTCCGAAGTGCTGATGATCTGCGATGCAGAAAAAGAAATCGGTATTGCCGGGATCATGGGCGGAGAAAACTCCAAGATCACTGACAATGTAAAGACTGTTTTATTTGAGGCTGCTGTATTTAACGGACCCAATATCCGTAAATCTGCAAAGAGAGTAGGTCTTCGTACAGATGCTTCCGGTAAATTTGAAAAAGGTCTGGATGAAAGAAATGCAGAAGAAGCGATCAACAGAGCATGTCAGCTGATCGAAGAATTAGGCTGCGGCGAGGTTGTAGGGGGCATGGTAGATGTAAAAGAGCCTTTAAAGCCTCTGGTAGAACTGCCTTTTGAGCCTGAGAAATACAATGCCCTTCTGGGTACGGACATCCCTGCTGAGGATATGTTAAAGATTTTTGCAAAAATTGACCTGGCTTATGATAAGGATACCAATACGGTAACAATTCCTTCCTTTCGTCAGGACCTTTTGGGAAGAGCGGATTTGGCAGAAGAGGTTGCAAGATTCTATGGTTATGACAAGATTCCTACCACACTGCCAAGCGGAGAGGCTACAACCGGTAAATTATCCTATAAGCTCCGTATTGAACAGAAAGCAAGAGATATTGCGGAATACTGCGGATTCTCTCAGGGAATGTGCTATTCCTTTGAAAGTCCCAAAGTATTTGATAAATTACTGCTTCCTGCAGATGATGAGCTTCGTAAGACTGTTACCATCAGCAATCCTTTGGGAGAGGATTTCTCAGTTATGAGGACCATTTCCTTAAACGGTATGCTTACAAGTCTTGCTACCAACTATAACAGAAGAAACAAAGCTGTAAAATTATATGAATTGGGAAATATTTATCTGCCTAAGAGCGTTCCCGTAACAGAGCTTCCCGATGAAAGAATGCAGTTTACTCTGGGATTTTACGGAGAAGGCGATTTCTTTACCATGAAAGGCGTCATTGAAGAATTCTTTGACTGCATCGGCATGAGAAAGACTCCCGAATATGATCCTGATGCAGGAAAGCCTTTCTTACATCCCGGCAGACAGGCAAATATCATTTATGATGGTTGTGTAGTTGGTTATCTGGGAGAGGTTCATCCTGAAGTATGTGACAATTATGATCTGGGAACAAGAGCTTATGTGGCTGTTTTGGATATGCCCAGCGTGGAAGGATTTACAACCTTTGACAGAAAGTATGAAGGCATTGCCAGATTCCCTGCTGTAAAGAGAGATATTTCCATGGTAGTTCCTAAAGAAATATTAGTAGGTCAGATCGAGGCAGTCATCAGACAGCGCAGCGGTAAGATTCTGGAAAATTTGGAATTATTTGATGTTTATGAAGGAGACCAGATCGAGGAAGGCTTTAAATCCGTTGCTTATTCCATTACCTTCCGTGCAAAAGACCGTACTCTGGAAGAAAATGATATCAGTTCCGCTATGAAGAAAATCTTAAACGGTCTCAGCGGTATGAGCATCGAATTGAGGCAGTAAGCGGATTGCTTTATGAGAAAAAGAAAGTATGAAATAGAATGGATATACTAAAAAAATCTGATTTTTATTATGATTTACCGGAGGAATTGATCGCCCAGGACCCCTTAGCGGACAGGAGCAGTTCCAGGTTATTAAAATTGAATAAGATAACCGGGGAGATCGGGCATCATTCCTTTAAGGAAGTGCCGCAGTTTTTAAGACCGGGAGACTGTCTTGTGTTAAACAATACCAAGGTGATCCCGGCAAGACTGATCGGGCATAAGGAAGAAACCGGTGCGGCGATCGAGGTGCTTCTTTTAAAGCGGAAGGATAAGGACCGGTGGGAAACCCTGGTAAAGCCCGGTAAGAAAGCCAGACCCGGAGCAAAAATCGTTTTTGGAGACGGGATGTTAAGGGCGGAAGTGCTGGATGTGCTGGAAGAGGGCAACAGGCTCATACAGTTTACCTATGAAGGCATTTTTGAAGAGGTGCTGGATAAACTGGGAGAAATGCCCCTTCCCCCTTATATTACCCATAAATTGCAGGATAAGAACCGTTACCAGACGGTCTATGCCAAATATGAAGGATCGGCGGCAGCGCCTACAGCAGGACTACATTTTACCCCGGAGCTCCTTAGGGAAATAGAGCAGATGGGAGTAAAGCCTGCCTATGTGACGCTGCATGTGGGACTGGGAACATTCCGCCCCGTCAAGGAAGAAAATGTTCTGGACCATCATATGCATTCGGAATTTTATCAGATCACAAAGGAAGCTGCAGATACTATCAATGAGACAAAAAGGAATGGCGGGCGTGTAATCTGTGTAGGGACAACAAGCTGCCGCACCATAGAAAGCGCTGCAGATGAAAACGGTTTACTCCATCCTTGCAGCGGCAATACAGAAATCTTTATTTATCCCGGTTATCGGTTTAAGGTGTTGGATGGGCTGATCACCAATTTCCATCTGCCGGAATCCACATTGATCATGTTAGTCAGTGCTTTGGCAGGCAGAGAGCATGTTTTGGATGCCTACAAAGAGGCAGTGGAGCAAAAATATCGTTTCTTTTCTTTCGGAGATGCGATGATTATCTTGTAATTTATACGCATTTCGGCTAAAATGTAAACATCTGATAACGAGACAATATAAAAATGGGGGTAACTATGGATAATTTGGAGAGAAGAAAAAATAAGCGTATGGGCCTGGATTCGCGTTTGGTCATGAAGCGCCTTGATAACGATGAAAAGCCTTCAGAGGTGGCAATTGAGATTATTGATGTGTCAAAGACAGGAATCGGTTTTAATTGTACGATCCCTTTGGAGATCGGTGCAGTTTATGAGGCATATTTGACTCTTTGGACAAAAGAGGTCATTCATTCCTTTATTGAGATCGTGCGTTTGATCAAAGAGGATGAGGTTTTTAAATATGGCGCCATCTTTATCGGTATGTCGGAAATAGATGCGTCTCGTATTCAGATTTACGGTACTGTTAGTGAAAATGCCTGATTTGGAAAAACAGGATGAAGTGTAAAAAACAATAATTGTTTTTGCAAATATAATATGATAAAATAACGTCAGGAGCGGAATGGCTCCAAAGGGAAACTAAAAGCGAGGCGGTTTACCTTCTTCGGAGGGTAATTCTTTAACCCTCCGGATTCATGCCCTGTGTGGGTACGAAAGGAGGGTTGCCAATGGTTACATATGAGGAATTGATCCAAGTAGGTATATTCATTGTGACCCTTATAGGTCTGTGTTATCAGATCTTTAAGGAAAAGAGATAAGCCGCCATTACCAGCAATAATGACGGCTTAAATAATAATTAGCTAAAAATTATTGAGGTAAACCGCTTCGAGTTTCCCTTTTCTATATTCTAATCTTTTTTTAAATATTTTTCAACACTATTTTATACATAATTTATCCAAATCCTTATAAAAATCAGGATAAGAAATATTTACACATTCCCCGCCTTCAATAACAGTTGTGCCTTCTGCCT
>JAGBEV010000001.1 GCA_017936785.1 Lachnospiraceae bacterium
TATGCAAATCAGAAGCATTAGAAAGCAATATTATAGGAATCATTTTATTGCATTTACCAGAGCTTCAGCAGTAGATAAAAGTAATAGGTCACTTGCCAAGGTAAGTTCTAGTTTGTCAAAGTAAATTAGTAGCAAATCCTCAGCTAATCATAGTTGGGGATTTTTTTCTGTAAGGAGATTTCAAGAAAAGGGTGCTTTTTAGTCATAAGTGGAGTAAAATTGATGATACGCAAGGAAAAAAGAGCGCAAAAGGGCGAAGGTGAAATTTAGTCTGTTTTTTTTGCCGGAGTAAATTCCACCCCTGTTTTAGGAGTATGAGGCTGTGCCCGGGTGAGTTTAATTAGTTAGCAGAAATCTTCTTTGGGAATGAAGCATTTGAGAGTATCATCCCAATAAGTCTGGGTATCCGGTCCTTTCCAGTAGTCCCACGGACCGCTGGAGTAGCCGTAATACAGGCGGTAAGCCTGCAAATAGTTAAGTGACATGCCATCTGAGTCAAGGTAATTCCAAGGATTGGATTCCAGTTCATATCCTTTTTTAACCCATGTACGAATGGCATCACGCTCCGGTTTTGTCATGGGAACACACTCTTCCATTTCGTGTAGTGCTTCCAGATTAACCTGATAATCAATGGAATTTTTATCGTATCTCATGACAGTACCTCCTTGTGAAAAATGGATGCGTTGAGTGTCACTTCCTGGGGAGGAATCAGGTGGCACTCAAGCAAATCCAAAGATTTCTGCCCATAAAGGAAAGAAAAGGCTTCATAGGGAGATTTGTCTCCTAAGCTTTCACGGGTATAGGAATTGATGTGATCCATCATCAGGTTAATGTCATCCTGTGTATAGCGAGCTAAATCAGTGCCTTTTGGAATGAACATCCTGATAAACTCGTGGTTACGTTCAGCAGAGCCTTTTTGATAGGGAGCAGAGGGGTCACAGTAAAAGATGTGTGTTCTAAGATTATCCTGCCTGTCGTATTCGATTGCTCTTGGATTGGAAAATTCAGAGCCGTTATCCGCAAGACAGACCTTGAAAAGAGCCATAAAGCGGTCGGGTCGAAGTTCCAAATATAGGCGTTCAAAGATATCGATAACAGACTGAGAATCATTATGCTCCCGAAGAAATGCCAGCATTAATTCTGCTTTGAGAAAGTGAATGGTAAGAAGAACTTTTCCACCTTTTTTGCCTTCTACAGAATCAAGCTGAACGATGGGGACATCGGGATGTTCTGATAAATATGTATTGAAACAATCAAAAGTGCGACCAATACGACAGGCTTTATCGATTTTAAAGTGTACCTTATTTTTGCGGGCACTGAAACGAACCTTTCTTGGCAAATCCATGTTCATGGCAGAAAGGATACGGGAATCAATCAGGCGATAAATGGTACGCTCGCTAACCATAATGGAATCTTTATTCGTCACACAAATATGATGTGGAGACTGTTTCTTACGAATAAGAGGTGAAATAATTTCCTCCAGGTGAGCAACCTCTGTTTCAGAGAGCGAGATGCCGGAGCGTGACTCAGACAGAACCAGTTCGTATTCCTTTTGTGCATCAGCAGCATAATAGAAACGCTTTTCGAGACTACAGAGGTTACGGTTGCCACATCCATTGCAGACATAAGGCGGTTTCAGAAGCTTTGAGCAGATTTCCTTCTGAAAATCCTTGCAGAAAGCATTGCACATGTTGCATCGCTTGCAAAGCTTGTAAGCTCGTGCAGCATGACAGGGAGAGCAGAGATGGCTCTTGGTACAGTTGGAGCGATGAACACAGGCATTGAAATGAAGATGCATGCCACCGATTTTCCGAAATACAAGGTGTGAACGAATTTCTTTTGAGATGGTGGAAGGATCCTTGTCTAAAGCGTCTGCGATAGCTTTGAAAGAAGCCTTATCATTAAGCATTGCCTGAATGGTGTAGCGGTTATCAGTAGTTAAATGTTTGTTGTTAGCCATAATGGTACCTCCAATATTTATCTGATGATACCGGGACACAGCAACTTAAGTATAACAGCAAAGGGAAAATGGTGGAATCTTTGCCGAAGTAACTTCAGGATAGATATTTGCCAGAGTAACTTCTGGTCACGGGGAAATAGGACTGGAATTTAGTTTGGCAAATGAGGGCACCAATATTTGCGGCAGAAATTTTTATATGCCCTCTAAATTTTTTGCCCATTCATCCGATATAGTTAAAAGAAGACTAGAAAACTCTAAGTAACTCATAAATATTTCAATATCACACGGAGGTGATTACAATGGCAATTGAACCATTAAGCAGTGCAATGACTTATCAGGCACAGACAACACAGCAGGCGAAACCGGTACAGAAGACAGCTGTAGAGAACACGGAAGTTACTACGCCGGAGAAGGTATCAGCCTACGATGCAACCACAGTGAAGGTGGCAGAAACCGAGAAACAGGACAGCCAGAGCGGACAGGATGGCAGCTACAGCAATCAGCAGCAGGCAAATAATGAAAAGATCAAGAAAGCTGTTGAACAGCTGAATAAAAATATGTCACATTCTGAGGCTGTATTTGGCTTCCATG